>CAZHMZ010000019.1:31779-36239 GCA_964532655.1 uncultured Anaerolineaceae bacterium | reverse complement strand
ACGGCACCCCCTGCACCGCGGAAGAAATCGCCTGGAGCATCAACTGGGTGATCGAGAATGAGATTGAGACCTTGTCATCCTACGTGGTCAACTTCTCCGAGGTAACTGCCGTCGATCCCACCACTTTGCAAATCACGCTTTCCAATCCGGTTGGCAATATGGATTATCTGCTGGTATTCCTGTGGATCGTACCGCCTTCGGTGTGGGAAGGTAAAACGCTCGCCGAAATCGGCGAATTTGAGGATATTACCGCCAGCACCGGTACAGGGCCATACAAACTCGCCGAATGGTCGGAGGGCGAGTATCTCATCCTGGAAGCCAATGAAAACTACTGGAAGGGCAAACCCGCCATTGACCGGATGGTCTGGCATGAGTATGCCAATCAGGATGCCCTGGTGCAGGCGCTGACTGCCGGTGAAATCGACATGATCGTGGGCGATGCCGTGCCTTTCACAGCCGTCCAGACCTTGCAGGAAACGCAGGGGATTGATGTACCCATCATGCCTTCACTCAGCTTTGATGAGCTGATCATCAATTCCTTCGCGGAAGGAACCCAGCCGGCCAGCCTCAAAGACCCGCAGGTACGCACCGCCATGGAATATGCCGTCGACCGGCAGCAGATCATCAATGTGGCCTATCTCGGTTATGGCGAACCGCTCATCTCGCCGGTACCCAAACCCATGGGCGACTGGTACAATGGCGATCTGCAGGCGATCCCGTTTGATCCCACCGAGGGCAGCCGGATCCTGGAAGAAGCCGGTTATCTCGACTCAAACGGTGACGGCATCCGCGAAGATGCGGATGGCAACGCGTTATCCTACCGCTTCTTCGGTACCGAAGGCGCGCAGAATGCCCGCATCATGGAAATCATCTCCGACGGTCTCAACCAGATTGGGATTGAAGCCACCCCCGTAATGATGGACGAAGACAGCATCATTGCTCTTTACCCGGCTTTTGACTTTGACCTGCTGTACTGGGGTTGGGGCGTGGATCCGGACCCTGATTTCTCCATGATGATTTTCACCTGTGAACAAACCCAGGAATTTGGCTGGAACGATAGCGGGTACTGCAATCCGCAGTTTGATGAACTGTATGCCCAGCAGGGTATCACCGTAGATCAGGATGCCCGGCGTGATGTCATCTGGCAGATGCAGGAAATTTTATATACCGACAAGCCCTATATCGTTTTGGTCAATTACTCCGTTATTCAGGCGTATAACAACACCAAATTCACCGGCTTCAGTACTGAATGCGGTGATCTGACCTGGAAATTCTGCTTCCTGCAAGGCAAACCTGCCGAATAATGGACCGAAGCGATTACGTCATCAAAAAAATACTCCTGGCAGTCGCCACAATGATTGTGGTCATTGTGTTCAATTTCTTTTTGTTCCGCGTCCTGCCAGGAGACCCCGTTAAAGGATTGATCCACAGCCCGCGCATGACCCAGGAAACCCAGCAGCGTATCCGCCAACAGTTCGGGCTGGATAAGCCGGTCTGGCTGAACACCGAGGCGTTAAAACAGGGTGATCTGGCCACAGCGCTGGATACCCAGTTCACCGCTTACATCAGCAATCTGTTTCATGGGAACCTGGGTGTTTCCTTTGCCAATCGCTCACCCGTGCAGGAAATTCTGGCCGAACGGATCTGGAGGACGGTGATCCTCCTGTTCTTCGGCCAGTTGATCGCCATTATCATCGGTATCCTGATGGGCATCGTGGCGTCCTGGCGGCGCGGCTCAAAACTGGACACCTCCATTTTGCTGTGGGGTTTGTTCACCTGGTCGCTGCCCACCTTTTTCTTTGGGATCATCCTGCTCATTCTCGCGCAGGGAAAACTGCCCAGTGGCATGATGGTCACACCCGGGTTAAGGCCGGAAGACGGCATGAAGTACTGGCTGGATTTAGGTCGCCATCTGGTTCTGCCTACCATCACGCTCGCCATCCTGTACACCGGCGAATATCTGTTGATTATGCGCAGCAGCATCATCGAGGTGTTGAGCGAAGATTTCATTTTCACCGCCAAAGCCAAAGGGCTCAGCACCTTTCAAATCCTGCGCGACCATGCCCTGAAGAATGCCATGCTGCCCATGATCACGCTGATCGCTCTCACGCTGGGTTTTACCGTGGGCGGAGCCATTCAGGTTGAAACGGTGTTTTCCTGGCCGGGCGTCGGCCGGCTTATGTATGATTCTGTCAGCAAGCAGGATTTTCCCATGCTGCAGGGTATCTTTTTGTTACTGGCCGCCAGTGTAATTCTGGCCAATTTACTGGCCGATCTGCTGTACTCGGTGCTGGATCCGCGGGTCAAACCGGATTAGCATGGCCGTTTACTTTGATCAATCCGTACGTTTCTTTTCAGGAACTGAATGAACCGAACCAATTTTAAAACTGTCTGGAATGCGTTCAGCCGAAAACCGATGGCGATTGTGGGCACTCTGATGCTCTTCATCGTCATCTTTCTGGCTGTTTTTGCGCCCCTGGTTGCACCCTACGACCCGTATGAACGCGTACAGGTTGAGCCGGGTGATATTCTGGCACCGCCCGATTCACAGCATTTCCTCGGGCGCGATGATGCCGGAAAAGATGTCTGGAGCCAGTTGATCTACGGCGCCAGGGTGTCGCTGTTTGTGGGTTTTGTATCCTCGTTCATGTCCATGTTTATCGGTACCACGGTGGGCATGCTGGCGGGTTATTACGGCGGAAAAGTGAGCAATGCGCTGATGCGCCTGACCGATTTTCTCATGGTCATCCCCGATCTGCCGCTCATGCTGGTGATTATCTCGGTATGGGGCCGCGGGCTGTGGAAGATCATCCTGGTGATCAGCGTGCTCTACTGGACCTACACGGCCCGGCTGGTGAGGTCGCAGGTGTTATCCATCAAGGAGCGCTCCTTCATCCTGCGGGCCAGAGCCATCGGCGCCAGCAACTTCCGCATCATCACCAAACACATCTTCCCGCAGGTGATGCCCATTGTGCTGGCGCAAACCGTGTTGGATGTATCCGCCTCCATCATCGCCGAAAGCACCCTCAGCTTTTTAGGGCTGGGCGATCCCACGCTGGTCAGTTGGGGGATGATGCTCAATTTTGCCTTTGAACGCGCCATCTCGCGCGGAGCCTGGTGGTTCCTGCTCCCGCCCGGGTTTGCCATCGTATGGGTCAGTCTGGGGTTGATCCTGATGGGCACCGCTCTGGAAGAGATTGTCAACCCGCGTCTGAAAACCCATCACCTGTTCGATCCGCGCCGCATGATCGCCCTGGTTGGGGTGCGTCTTCCACCACGCGAGCCGGATCAAAAGGAACCCAGTGAGGTGACGCCGTGAGCATTCTCGAGGTCAATCACCTTTCTGTGAATTATTTAAAGGAAGACGGCACCCCCTTGCGTGCGGTAGAGGATGTGAGTTTCAAGCTGGAGAACGGCCGCTCGTTGGGAATTGTAGGCGAAAGCGGCTGCGGGAAAACAACCGTCATCCTGTCGCTCATGCGGTTGCTGCCGGAAGCAGGCCGTATTGTCGATGGGCAGGTGCTGCTTAACGGGCAGGATTTACTGCGCATCACCGAAAATGACATGAATAAGGTACGCTGGCAGCAGGTATCGATGGTGTTTCAGGGGGCCATGAATGCCCTCAACCCGGTCCGCACCATAGAAAGCCAGATCGTGGAAGCGATCGTCGTGCATAACGGCGGGTCGGCGAACAATGGCGCAAAGAAACGCGCCGCCGAACTGCTGGAGCTGGTAGGCATACCGGCCGAACGCGGAAAACAATATCCTCACCAATACAGCGGTGGGATGAAACAACGCGCGGTGATTGCCATGGCTCTGGCTTGCAACCCGCGCATACTGATCGCGGATGAACCCACCACCGCCCTGGATGTGATGATCCAGGCGCAGATCACCCGCCTGCTGCAAAATTTACAGCGCGAGTTGAACCTCACCCTGGTGCTGGTTACACATGATCTGGGCGTGGTGGCTGAAATTTGCGATGATGTGCTGGTGATGTACGGCGGAAAAACGGCCGAAGTTGCCAGCAGCGATGAGATTTTCAACTATGCCCGTCACCCCTATACGCAACGGTTATTGAAAGCCTTTCCCGATATCGAAAACCCGGGCGGCGAACTGGAATGGATCCCGGGCAGCCCGCCCAGGCTGGATGCGCTCCCCACTGGCTGCCGGTTCCATCCGCGCTGCCACCTGGCCGAGCCAATCTGCCGTGAGGTGACACCCGAACTTGAATTCAACCCACCCGGGCACGGCTTTGCCTGCCACGTCATGCAAAGGCGGTTGTCATGAAACAGAAACAACCACCTGCCCAGATGATCCGTAACAGTTCCGCCCCGTCTGTGGAACCCATCCATGACGACCGCCCGCTGCTGGAAGTGAAGAACCTGTACAAGACCTTCCCCCTACCGCAAGGCATTGGCCGCACTTTGCTGCGTAAACCACGCCGGGTGGTGCATGCCGTC
>CAZHMZ010000019.1:0-31769 GCA_964532655.1 uncultured Anaerolineaceae bacterium | reverse complement strand
CGTCGACGGTGTGTCATTTGATGTAAAAAAAGGTGAAATCCTCGCGCTGGTCGGTGAAAGCGGTTCCGGGAAAACCACCATCGGTATGAATGTTCTCGGTTTGCAGACGCCCACTTCCGGCCAAATTCTGTTCGACGGCTGTGATGTAGCCATTTGGTCGCAGGGGCAATTGCAATGCGGCCCGGGCACCCCGCGGCCCAACTCCATCTCCCCCCGTGAACAGGTGCTCTCGCTGCGGCGGCGTGCTCAGATGATCTTTCAGGACCCTTACGAATCACTCAACCCGCGTCAGACCGTTTGGGAAATTGTGGCTGAACCGCTGGAGATCCATAAACTCACCGCTTCCTATGAAGAAAAAGAACAGCGTGTTCGCAAAGCACTGGAAGACAGCGGGTTGACACCTGCCGATCATTTCTGGGACCGTTACCCGGATGGGCTTTCAGGCGGGCAGCGTCAGCGCGTGGTGATTGCCGGTGCCCTGGTACTGGAGCCGGAGCTGATTGTAGCTGATGAACCGGTATCGATGCTGGATGTTTCCATTCGGGCTGAGTTCCTCACCCTGCTGCTCAAGCTGCGCCAGGAACGCGGCATCACCATCCTGTACACCACCCATGATCTGGCCACCGCCGGCTTCTTCACCGACCGGATGGCCGTGATGTATCTGGGTCGTATCGTCGAGATCGGCCCCACCCGCGAGATCCTCTCCAACCCGCAGCATCCATATACTCGCGCGCTGGTGTCGGTGGTTCCGGCGCCCAACCCGCGCCGTAAACGCGAGCGTGTGGTGCTGGAGGGAGAGGTGCCCAATCCGATCGAGATCCCATCCGGCTGCCGTTTCCACCCGCGCTGCCCATTCGCGTTTGATGAATGCAAAAAGATCGACCCGCCGTATTATGGAGATGGGCAGCATAGGGCTGCCTGTCTGCTGCTGCGTGAAAAAGAAACCTGGAACCAGATCCAGGAATCGAGTCCAGAAGCAGGCTGAAAAAGCGATTCTGGCTTATTTTGTGCATCTTTGGCCTGTATGGATCAATTCTTCATACAGGCCTATTTATTGTTTCCGAAAACGGTATGTACCCTTGCCAGGCTCATTCATTATTGGAAAAACCTGCTTCCCCGCACGATGAGAAGAATCCGCAAGGCGCCCCTGCCCGCTGCCGGAAACTAACCTTCACCCAAACCGTTGATCCCCTCATTCTGGCGGATCCACAGTTGTGGGTTGTGTTCAACGCGAGCTGCTCCCGCCTATGGCGGGAGTTTTTTATTGCAATACACCCTCCTGGAGTACACAATCACTCATACACAGGGATGGATACACATCGCCGACAAACCGGTTGGCTTCTGCAACAGGCGGAGATAAAACGCAAAGGGTCGGATAATCCGACCCTTCATCAATGATTGACTGTTTTTCAGTGGTGCACGTCATCGGTCGACGCGCACCGGTTGATCAGCATCAGGATTCCTGAGGCCTGGTTCGCATGGCCTGGATCATTTTTCCAAGCGTGAATTTTTGCCCGGTCAGAAGGTTTTGGGCTCTGAACAACCCGGCCACTGCGCGGATCACCAGATACGCGGTGATGATCACCAGCGCCAGAGACGTCAGAATTTGCCAGAGCGGAACCTGTGTGGCGGAGAGACGCGTCATCATCGACACCGGCGAAGTAAGCGGGAACATACTCATTATGACAGATAGTGTTCCATTCGGCTTGGAGATGAGCGGTTGGATCAGCATCATCGGCACCAGCAGAGGGATCATCACCACAAACGTGGCTTGCGATGCTTCCTTCAGGCTGGGTACCAGCGCACCCACCCCTGCCATAAAGCTGGCATAGACGGCATATCCGGCGATAAAGAACAGCACCCCCCAGATCAAAATGGATGGATCCAGTTGGAATGCATCACCGATCTGCAATGTGCTGCCACCCAGACGAAGGATGAGCAAACCGGATGCGCTCCACACAATGGTTTGCAGCAAACCCACCAACCCCAGTGCGATGATTTTGCCGGTGACAAGCTGCATCGGTGAGACGGAGGTCATCAGAACCTCGATCATGCGGTTCTGCTTTTCACTGGTCAGATTGTTGAGCATCAAAGACGCCGATCCAAAGATGATGAAGTAGAACAGGAATGTGACGATATACGGCAGGAAAAAGGTAAACCCTGAATTGGGATCACGCTGGACCTGGCCGCTGAGAAGCTGCGTCTCCAGAGTGAACGGTTCATTGATTCGATCTGCCAGTTCCTGGTTCCGGCCCAACAGATTGAAATTGATCGCGTCGTCAATCGTTCCCACGCTCTCCAACCCCGCAAACGGACTGTAATCCGCCTGAATGTACTCCAGTTCGCCATTCTCAAGATAATCAGCCGGGATGATGTAGTACCCGTTGATTTCACCATTCTGGATGGCCTTCTCCGCGGCAGATTCATCCGCCAGCGGCACCAGTGTATCTTCCAGATTATCTGGCAGAGACTGGATCAACCCGCTTTGATCGATGTATCCGTCCACAGTGGGTTCCTGCTCGGTGGAAAACATATTTCCCACCGCGGTCTCCTGCCCGTCACCTTTGGCGTACGAGGTGAACAGCATCACGGCCAGACCCACCAACGGCACCATAAACAGCATGATCAGGAAGGAGCGGCGGAAAACTGCCGACGTAAATTCATGCTTCATGACTGTCATAATTGTGTTCATGATGCCTTCTCCCTGCGAAAGATCTCGCCCAGTTTCAGGCGCTGCCCATAGCGCAGCATACCCATTCGGAACGCCCTGCCTGAAAGCCACATGGCCCCCACCGCACTGATGAACAACAAGACCAGCGATAGCGCCGTCTGCCAGGCCGGGATGTGGGTAAACGCGGATCTCAGCGGCAGAGAAAGCGGCGAGGTGAGCGGGAAAATGCTCATGATGGTGGGCAGAATTCCATCCGGTTTCATCATAAACTGATTGGTGAACCACATCGGCATTACCAGCGGCAGGGTGAACATACCCGAAACCTGCTGGGCTTCACGCGCCTCGGTGGTGGTCGCGCCCACCATGGCCATCAGGGCAGCGATCATCAGAAAGGCAAGGATCAGCGTGATGATGGTCAGCCAACCAAACTGGGGATCGATCTTGACAGCCTGCAAGAACGGGATCCGAGAGCGCAGCAGGAAAAAGGCAATCAGCGGGATGACTGCCCAGGCCAGCATCTGGGTTAAACCCACGCTGAGGTTGCCAATGATCTTACCGATCATCAATTCCTGCGGTGAAAGCGAGGTGACCACAATTTCCATGGTGCGGTTTTCTTTTTCTTCCACCACAGCCTGCAGCAGATACCCGCCACTGGTGTTGATCACCACGATGAAAATGACTCCCACAAAAATAGGCAGGATCAGATTGAACCAGTTTTCAGCTTCGCTTTCCCTGTCATCAGTGCTGGAGCGAATGGTTACATCGCTGCCGCTGATGATGCGGTCCAGAATAACCGGCTCAACATTGTTGAGAAGGCTGCGGCGCAGCAGGTTGCGGAATGCGGCTTCCACATTCTCTCCGGGGGCGTCATATGCCACCATTCGGACCTTGCCGCTCTCGGCATAGTCCGGTTGGATCACAAAATACGAGCTGATCTCGCGCTCGTCCAGCATTTTACGCGCTTCTTCTTCACTGGAATACTCCACCAGATCAGCGCGCGTGAAAAAACCCTCGTTATCGGGTTCGACCGGGGCAGCCAGATGGGTGATCCCGGCCAGGTCAACATACCCGGCGGCTTTGTTATCTACCTGTACCAAAACGCTGATACCCCCCACCGCCGCGATGGCCAGGATGACCAGCGGCAGGCTGAGCAGGGCAAAAATAAAGCGTTTTCGCAGGACATGCCGCAGGTAATCATGTACGGCAACACGCCACATCTTAATCATGCGTGGTTTCCTTCTCTTTAACCACCCGGATAAAAATCTCATCCAGTGTGGGAAGCGCAATTTCAAACTGTTCCAGTACAACGCCGCGGTTGACCAGTGAGCGCAGGATTTCCTGTGCGGTCACCCCTTCCTGCAAATGCAGCTTCACCGACCCGTTGACCGGCTCCACTTTGGCCACACCGGGGATATCGCCGGAAATCGGTTCCGGAGTGCGGATGTTGATCTCATCACGGGCGTACTGCTTGCGCACATCGTTGAGATCACCATACAAGACAGAGCGACCTTCATTAATCAACACAATCCGGTCGCACAGAGCTTCAACTTGATGCATCTGGTGGGTGCACATCACAATGGTCTGGTTACGGTTTCGTTCGCTGATCAGCAGATCCTTGACCATCTGGGTGTTGACCGGATCCAGGGCGCTGAAAGGCTCATCGATGATGATCAGCTCCGGCTGGTGGATCAGGGTAACGATCAACTGGGCCTTCTGCTGCATACCCTTGCTGAGTTCCTTTACCTTTTTTCGGCGGTGCTCGGTCAACTCAAAACGCTCCAAATACTCGTTCATGCGCCGCACGGCTTCTTCGCCGGTCAGCCCCTTGAGGGATGCCAGGTAAAGGATACATTTTTCAAGTGAAATATCCTGGTACAAACCGCGCTCTTCGGGCAGATACCCGATTCGGTTCTTCTTCTGCTCGTTCATCGGGCTGCCAAACACTTTAATCTCACCCGTGTCCGGCTTGAAAAGATCCAGCAGCATACGCAATGTGGTCGTTTTTCCGGCCCCATTCGGTCCCAATAACCCAAAGATTTCTCCCGGTTTCACTTCGAAGGAGATATCCTCAACAGCTTTCGTATTTCCAAACATCTTGGAAATATGGTTAATCTCTATCGTGCTCATAGTTCAATCCTGCTTTCATCAATGACTGTGATGTGATGTCTATCGGAAACCCGTTCCGTTTTCAGTACCGCATTAACTCGTTAAAAATTATAACATTCGCCGCTGAAGCGAATATCCATAAACAGATGAAGGGTATCCGTGATTAACTACGAAGAAAGTCCCCGTATGGTTGCACGAATTTCTCGTTAGGTTTTTGCTCATTTTCGTGAAGGTACATTTTTCCAGCCAGCGGAATCGCCATCACAAGAAAGATCCCGGTAATAAAGGCAGCAATTTGTGCCCAGGTATCAGACCAGCCGGTAAGATAGGGGATGTACGAAAGCAGCGAAGAAACCTGTGGGAATTGAACAATCTCACCATCTCAATTAACTTGTTACCTTTCTTTCGAATCCGAGACAGTAATTAAGAGTGACGCTCTGATGAAAACTTATCAGGTATTTCTGCATTCTTACTGATTAAATCAAGAACTTCCTAGCTATTTGTTTTACAACACCTACATGCACAGCATTTCCAAGAGCCTTAAATGCTCTGTTTCGTGAACTTGGAAGGCAATAAGTATCAGGAAAACCCTGTAGTCTGAGTCCTTCAGTTCTTGTCAGAAATCTTTTTTCCGGCCCTAAAAACGGAATTTGTGTGGCAGTCATTGCCACAAGCGATGGAGAAGTTGTAAATCTTTTCACTCTTAAACCTGACGGACGAAACTGTAGAACATATTTCCAAATGTCTCTTTGTTCATCTTTACAGTTCCACTCAAGCTTGCGAAGCGAAGGAGGAAATCTCATAAGCCTCTCCACCCAATCCTCGCTGAGATATCCCCTTATCTCTTTGAACCATGTGCGGTTTTTCCGAATAAACTCAATCTTCCATTGAGGGAATTTATCAGCAGGAGTTCTAGCATAACTAGGGAGCAATGCCAACATTTCCTCTCTATTAAAAATCTGACCTGTTACTTTGCCATTTAAGGAAATCTGCAATTCTGTCAATGAGGCTATGTATGGAGTATAGTCTTCATAAGGGTATGTTGCATTCAGTTCATCTCCCCAAATAGGAAATGAAGGAATAATTACTTCCTTGGGTAATTTCTTAATGAAAACATTCCAGTGTTCAATACAATTCACTTGTTGTTGAGTTGGAGCAGTTTCCTTTACATCCTGATCAGTTAACTCTTCTTTATTCTGCACAATTGTTGTCAAGCTTGTTGGCAATTTTCTATCAGTCCTTGGGAATGGATTTTCAGGAAGTTTGCCAAGTGTGGCGACGATGAAAAATCTCTCCCGAGAATGAGGGAAACCAAGATGATGAGGAGAGATTAGCCCGATTCCTCTACTAGCAAAATGCTCAGTTCCCCGAACATCATACCCTAGGTTTATGAGCTTTTCTTTTACTATCTGCCAAGTTCTCCCGTCATCATGACGCTCAAAATTACCAACGTTCTCCAAGAGAACATAACGAGGTTGATGACTTTCTAGTACAGAAACGATTTCATCAAACAGGGTTCCTCTAGTAGTATCGTCCAAACCACGTTGCGCACCCGATTTCGAAAACGGCTGACAAGGAAACCCGGCACAGAGTATGTCATGATTTGGTACTGAATCTCTGCATTGACGAATATCCCCATAAACTTTTCCTGTCATTTCTGGAAAATTAGCGAGATATACTTGACGAAGTTCATTGTCGATTTCCGAGGCAAAGACGCATTCATGCCCAAGGTCTTTTAATGCCAGATGGAAGCCTCCAAGCCCTGCAAATAAGTCGATAAATTTCATTTGGTCTATACTAAATGATTCTGTAGTTCATTATGGGTCCAGCTGTCTACTGCTTCTCTTAACTCAGCATCTTCAATTCCATTTTTAACCAAGTTGATGATACGTATACGATCAAATAGTATACCTTTATCATTAGAAGCTTCATGCCATTCCCGTTCACCAATAACGCATGGTACCGCAAACGCCGTTATCGGGTTAGAAGCCCAATGGATATATTGACACCATGCTTTTGATGGTACTGGCAACTTGTCCACCCAATTATGTCCGGCTGCACACTGGAGTAAAATAACCACTTGGCTTGATCGTTTATCTGAATGTGGTGTCCAGCCAACCACATCAAGTCCTCTATCCTTAAACCTCGAAGCTGGTGTTTCACAGAATTTCTCAGACAATGTTAACGCCAATAGCTTCACCATCTGCATGATTGCTGGTTCATCATTGCCCTCAATCCTTTCAAAAGGCCATCCAAACACTATGGCCTCCCCATGCAAATAATTCTTGACTGCTTCTTTCGTGATTCTTTCGAAAAGCTTTCCCGGCACTTGTGCATTACCTGGAACCCCAAATAATGAAAGGATTAAACACATCAAATACTCACCTCGGGTCACTAAGTCAAGTCGGGATTCAACAGTTCGCTCGGATAACAAGTAAACGGGAAAATTATAGAGGTTGCTTCTATACTCCAATGACCTCCATACTGCAGACAGGAAAGTTTCTGGAACTTCAGAACCTAGATTTCCTTCAATCACAGAGGAAATTGTGGCTTTCGATATTTCTCCCCCTTCCAGCGCCAACATTAGTTCCACCCAATCTGCAACGCTTTCTACTGAGTCAATGTTAGGTATCTCAATCATATTATTCTGCCACAAGCTTGAGAATTGCATTGACAGTGTCATTGCACATTTCTACCTGGGAAATCACTTCAGGTGTTTTATGTCGGTGAACAACAGACAACACAGTCTCAAGCTTAGAATTCGCATTCATTAAGTATTTCAAAACCATTTCTTCTTCACCATTTGTTCGCTCATAAGCACCTACTATATCATTTTTACCTTTGAGGTATGTGATCGCATCAGGGCTGGCGACAATGCGAGAAAGATAATTGGTAATATCTCGTGACTCATTTATTACAGGATTTGCTTTATCAGCGCCAAACATCCAGGTCATCAAATATTTCATGTTTTCGAGATGTGTTTCAGGGACAGGTTCATTGGGGTTAGCATCACTTAACTTAGTGGGTAGACCCAAAAAACGCTTGATATTACCTTGTCCGATAGCAAGCAATAATAACGAGAAATCGTTCTTTGCTTTCTTGATATCAAAGTCAAACTCATTGTCTGCCTGATCAAGAAGTTTGTAACTTATATAGTTTCTTGTCAAAGCACCAGAATGGTCCCCTATTTGTTCTTCAATTTCTGAGATTTTCATTCCGCTTTCAATCATGCTCGCAATATAGCGTGCTTTCGCAAAAGAATCCCATTTTTGGATGCCTACGATGTGCCTAACACCTAAATAAGCAACAACCTCCTTTCGTTTCTTATAGACAAGGACGGGCAAATTGCTCAGATCATCTACAATTTCAGCCGAAGGTGATGGCCATTGCTTCTTTCCGAATTTTATTCGGAGCTCTGGATCAAGTAGCAACTTAATGGTGGCGAGCCGCCTATTGCCTTCAACCACAGTAAAGGTGGTTTTATCATCCTGCAAAAACTTAATGAATTCTTCCGAGGCAACATCATCATTTGCAAATTTCTGCGGCAATTTCATTGGAATTGCTACCAACGGTTCTTCATCGAAGTAGCCATTTTGAGACATGGATTCAGCTAATTCATCGAGCGAAAATTCTCGATATAGGGTCGCTAAAAGTTCTTGTTCTTTTTTTCCCTGCGCTTCTTCGGGTAGCCGTGGATTCTGAGGATCCAAAAAAAGCTTTGAGAAATGAATATTCAGTTGTGGGCGTTTGCGCCCCAAACCAGCAGGTTTTTGTAGCATAGGGTTGCCTTCTTGGTATCAAAACATTAGCTTACGCATGTTCATATAATTGAAGTAGAATGCCTCATGTATTATATTATGCAAACAAAGCATCGGATACGTTTAGTAAATTTATTCTACACTAATTTTGGTACTGCTCGGTCAGGTTCTACAGAAAGTACAGGACCAAAAGAAATCACCATACTTTTAGAAGTTCATCACCTCTTATCCCTCGTCTTTCCAAGTGCTTTCCCCGAGTGAGCTTTTTTGATATCTTGATGAAAAAACATCATTCGTACAGCCGCCAGAAAGATCGGATTGACGAGGATGATATCGAATCCCGTCTTGAACAGATGGTTTCATAATATAAGAATTAGATTGATCTTGAGCCAACTTATTTCGGTTGCTGAATCTCACCCCGGCGGATGCCGATCATCATCAACAGGGCCAGCACCATGAAAAACGGACTGAACACCATCAGCAGATTGTAGTTATTGCCGCCCAACTGCACGATCCAGCCGAAAATGTTGGGGCCCAAAATAGCCGCGGTGGTGGAGGCGAAATAATACAGTCCGGTGTAGGTACCCACACGGGCATCATCGGTCATATCCACCATCATGGGCAGGGAGTTGATGTTGATACAGGCCCATCCCAGCCCGGCCACCATGAGCAGCACCCCGACTACCCGGATGTTTCCCACCAGGGGCAGTTCGGTCAGAATGGCCAGCAGGCTGTCCACAGGAGCGATGCCCAGCACGGCAATCACGCTGCCCAGGATGACAATACCGATCATGATGGTGGTTTTGCGCCCGATTTTCGATCCGATCAAACCGGAGGGGATGGCAAAAATCAGGAAGATGAGCGAAATAAAGGTGAGCTGAAAGGCGCTCTCACTCTGAGAAAGACCCAGATGCCTGAAGGCATACAGGGTAAAAAACGAATCGATGGCGTTGTAGCTGATGAACCAGAACAGGATGGCCAGCAACATGCGCAGCGGGCTTTTCTCCGGATCACGCCAGATCATGGCGATGCTCTTGAACAGACCGGGCGTCTTTTCCTGGGTGGGCTGTTCATACACCTTCGGTTCTTTCACAAACAGGATCACCATCAGTGAGGCGATGATAACCAACCCGGAACCCATCCAGAACGGATAGGCCTGGTTGATGGCATACAGCTTGGAGCCCACAAAAAATGACATCAACGCGCCCAGCCCGCCCATGAAGTTGATGATGCCGTTGGCCTGCGAGCGATAGCGTGACGGGGTCACATCCGGCATGAGGGCGATCACCGGTGTGCGCCAGAAAGCCATGCTGAGCAGCAGCGTGGAGGTGCACAAAACGAACAGCGGCAAAACTGATGCCAGCGGGATCAACCCAAAGACAATCGCCCCGATGGGCGCACCGATCAGGATGAACGGAATGCGTCGCCCCAAGGGGGTGCGCAGCCGATCCGACCAGGCTCCCACCGGCGGCTGGATGAGCAAACCGGCAAAATTATCGAGCGTCATGAAAAAGCCGATCCATGCCGCCGACAGGCCAAACTTGCCGTCCAAAAACAGGGGGACAAAGGCGTTATAGATGCTCCAGATAACGCTGACACCAAAAAAGCCAAAACCCAGTACGAAGATCTTTCCAAATTTGTATTGAGGCTCTGATGAGTTCATGGCGTGGTTCCCTTTCAGGTGGTGGGGTTTTGTTCATCCGGCAAGTTTGCCAGGAATTTTTTATCATCTTTGGAAAGATCAGCTTTGTCCAGCAGATCGGGGCGGCGCTTGAGGGTGCGTAGAAGTGACTGTTGCCGGCGCCATTTGTTGATCCCGGCATGGTTGCCCGAGAGCAGCACATCCGGCACCTTCCAACCGCGGAACTCCGGCGGGCGGGTGTAATGCGGGTATTCCAGCAGCCCGGTGGCATGCGAGTCATCCGATGAGGCATCCGGATCGCCCAGGGCGCCCGGGATCAGGCGGGTCAGTGCATCGATGATGACCAACGCGGGCAGCTCGCCGCCGGTGACCACAAAATCCCCAATCGAAAGCTCATCGGTCACCAGGTGCTCTCGCACCCGTTCATCCACACCCTCGTAGCGGCCGCAAACCAACGCCAGCCGGCTGTATTGCGAAAGCTCAATCGCCACCTTTTGGGTAAATTGCCTGCCCTGCGGGGTGAGCAAAATCACCGGGCATTCAGGAGGAGTGCCTAAAACACTCTCCACGGCCGCGAAAATCGGCTCAGGTTTCATCACCATGCCGCCGCCGCCGGCGTACGGGGCATCATCGGTCACGTGGTGTTTATCCAACGCCCATTCGCGGATATTGTGCACGTCCACCTGAAGCAGGCCGTTTTCGATGGCCCGCTGGAGAATGCTGACCGAAAAATACGGCAGCAACATCTCAGGGAAAAGGGTAAAAACGTCAAATCGCTGCATCATGAGTCAGGCAAATCAATCGGGGATAGTTCATCCGGGTTGATCATCAAATAAAAAGGATGATGAATATTATCATGAATGCAAGAATGATTGCACATCAATCATAAACAAACTGGATTATAATGTCAGGCTGATAAAACCATTCATCGTGGCTGCCCGTCCTTACGGGTTGTCAAATCTGGGAATGTGAAAATCGCAGAGGAACAATAATGGAAAAGGGATCTTATCCGAATTGGGTTGAAGTGAATCTCGATGCAGTCGAATCAAATGTTCGATTTCTGCTGTCACACACCAACCGGCCTTTATTGGCAGTTGTCAAAGCTGATGCGTATGGTCACGGAGCAGTGGAAGTAGGCAAGGCAGCTTTGGTTGCCGGAGCTTCCTGGCTGGGTGTTGCCCGCTACGGTGAAGCAAGAGTACTGCGCAACGCCGGCATTACCGCACCCATCCTGGTGCTGGGCATGGCCACCGCCGACGAGGTGGATGAAGCCATCGCGAGCGGCGTGACCCTTAACATGCACAGTTTCGAAGCCGCGGAACTCTATTCACAACGCGGAAAAGCCGCCGGCAAACCGATTCTGGTTCACTTAAAGGTAAATACCGGCATGAACCGCCTGGGCGTGCTTCCTGAAGAAGTTGTGGCCCTGGCCAAACGCGCCAATGAACTGGGCGGTATTCACATTGACGGCATGTTCAGCCATTATGCCAATGCCACCACCCCCGGTGATCCCTTCACCCCCATCCAGACCGCCCGCATGAAAAAGGCCGTGGATGCCATCACCCAGGCCGGTCTTCTGCCCAAGTGGGTGCATCTGGCCAACTCGGCCGGCTCGTACTACGAACCGGATGGATATTTCAACATGGTTCGCTCCGGCTCAGCCGTCACCGGCCTGGCCTTCCGCGACGACACCCCCTACCCCAGCACCATGCGCCACGCCTTCGAGTGGAAGGTATTGCTGGCAGCATGCAAATTCGTCCCCAAAGGCGGAGGCATTGGCTACGGGCAGACCTATACCCTGCAACAGGACGGCTATATCGGCACGCTGCCGGTGGGCTACGGCGATGGTTACCGGCGCAAGATGGGCAACACCATGCTGATCGACGGTCAGCGTGTGCCTGTGGTCGGTTCCGAGTGCATGGACCAGACCATGGTTCTGCTGCCCAAACCGTATCCGGTTGGCACCGAGGTAGTGTTGATTGGTGAATCCGGCAAGGAAGCCATCTACCTGGAAGACATCTGCAAGACCTGGAAAACCATCGAGGTGGATGCCTCTACCAACATCAACTTCCGCGTCCCGCGTGTGTACGTGCGCGATCAGAAGTAAACTCTTTGTAAAAGCAAACCGCCGGAGTGCAGACTCCGGCGGTTTTTGATTCCGTTTGGGTTATTCCCCAATGGTGAAGATGTTCCCGGCTGAAGCTCCCTCCACCTCAGGGAAGTAGTACTGCCAGGTGCGTGCCGGCAGGGTGCGATACTCACCGGCCAGATAAGGGATGAATTTATAGGTCAATTCATACGTTCCGGCGGGCAAATAACTGGCCACCCAGCGCACATGATCGGCGCGGATCTCCGGCTGCCCAAAATACCAGTTTGACCACTGGTTCGTTTCAGGATTGATCGAACCCATGATCACATCTTCAGAGAGACCCCCCGCCTGTTGTGACACCAATAGAGAGGGATCGACGATCTCCGCGCCGGCCGGCAGCCAATCTTCCACCACCACATAATACATCTCTTCCGGCACGGTCACCGTGATATGAGTCAGCACCGGCGCATCCTGATCGCCCAGATTGTACTCATTGATGAAAGTACAGCTTTCCGCCGAGCAGCTCTCTCCCCACAGGGAGTAGGAGCGCTGGATGGAAAGGCCTTTGTCCACAGGCTGGATTTCCTCGACCGGGCGGTCGAGTTGCAGATAGGCGCGGTAGTACAGCCGTCCTTCTCCGCCGCCCCTGCGGATGCGCAGCGCGTTCGGAGAATCCTGCAATAAATCCGCCAGCGGAATCACACCGGTGACGGTGGTGCGCTGCTCGAGACCCTGCGCCTGACCGGATATCACCTCATTCTGGTTGAGTGTGGCGGCATACTCAAAATTCGAGCGCATTTCACCGGTGCCCTTCATCACCTCAATCAACGCCCTCAACGACCAGGCGCTTTCATAACTGGTTGACCATCCTCCGCCGGCTTTCCGATGAGCGGTCAGATAGCGAACAGCGCCGGGCAGCAGGCTGGAAGCCGGGTCCAATTTTGCCAGCGAATAAATCACCACCGAACTGCTGAACAGTGTGGAGCCCATGATACGGTAATCCTGCGAGTTCTCAGCCCAGTGCACACCGGTAGCGGTCTGCTGTGCCAGGCCTTCCACCTCACTGATCAGATTGGCAATCTCGCTGCTTTCCGGCATTTGATCCGCCAACGTCAATGCCAGCATGGCCTTTGCCCACGGGTTCAGCCGGTCACGGTATTCCATAAACAAAGTGCCGTTAATACCCGGGGCTCCAGAAGCTACCAGCGAATAATTGAGATACACCTGTTCATCCAGCTTCTCGGCTTTCATATCCGGGTAAGGGCTTTCAAGCGCCCCGGTCAGGAATGTTTGCGTCCGGCTGATCATCTCCGCATCCACCGAGAAACCTTCCTCAGAGGCGCGGGTCAGACCCATCAGCACATAGCTGCTCAAATAAGTTTCGCTTTCGAAACCTTTGGTCCAGCCCCAGCCGCCATCCGAATTTTGCAGGTTTTTCAGATCGTCCAGAGCACTCTGTAGCTCGGCGGAGAGTTCATCCGTCAGATTGGCATCGTCCAGTTCAAAGGTACGCACTGCAGCCAGCATCTCCAGATTGGGCAGCATTCTTGAGATAATCGTCTCGGTGAAAGGCAGATCAAAATCCTTCAATGCCTCCAGATCGGTTAGAATAGATGCCGCCAATGAGGGTGCTACCTCCACCGTCAACTTTCCACCGGTGGGCTGCCAGGTATGCGGCAAGCTGACTGTCTCCAGGATCTCGCCTTCCTCCATCAAAACACCGCTGGTCGCAAAAGTCTGTGGTGAACTGTAGTGCAAAACCGGGATGGCGCCGTCTTCGGGTGTGGCAGCATCCTCAAATTCTCCGGCCGCTGCAAACACAGTCACATCGATCACATCGGCGCTCTGTACGGTACCCCACCAGTTGACCCGCTGTGACCCACCCGCCGGAATATCCACCGTTTGGGTTTCAGTCGAGCCGGTGTCCAGAGTATAACCAGTTGCCTGGAGTTTTACATCCACCGTCAGGCTCGTGGTGGTATGGTTGTACAGCATGGCTGCCATCTGCATGTGGTCTCCAGCTACGGCAAACCGCGGCGTCAGCGGGTCCACCATCAGGGGACGGCTTACCACCACTTCAATTTCCGTTTCGCCAACCAGGGTATCCTGCGTCAACCCGCGTGCCAGGGCCACCCAGGTGGTCACATTGTCGGGCAGCGATACGACCACTTCAGCCTGGCCGTTTTCATCGGTGACCACGTTTCCATTCCAATAAGCCGTGTCCTTAAAATCCTCCCGCACAAAAAGGCTCTCCATCGAACCGCCGCCTCCGCCCCGTCCACCAGCCGCAAGCGGATTTTCTCGGGCGGCGTACACAGAAAGGGACATGCCTGAATTTACATTCAAAGGCTGGGTGGTATAGAAAGTCTTCAAAATATCGTAGGCATTTGGTTCCGCGAGAGCCAGTACCGCTTTATCCACCAGGCTGATCGAGAATTCTCCCTGCACCGGATCGCCCTCGGCATCCAGCGCGGTGAGTGAAAGTACCACACTCTCACCCGGTTCGGCAGCCGGCGGATCAGCCTGCAGCTTCACCTGCAAAGTCAGTTCACGCGGGTTCACCGGCACCATCACGTATCCCTGCCTGAACTCGCGCACCCCGTCTCCTTCCACGTTCAGTAATGTGACGCTGACGTATACGTTCGGGGCGTATTCCGGTTCGATGTTCAACTCATAGTCCAACTGTGAACCGTTGATGGGCAGCACGGCGGATTGCGATATATCCGCACGTTCTACCGTGATCAACGCCAGAGCCTGCTCAAACGGATTGGGGATAAACAGATGCGCGGTATCGCCCACCTGGTATTCGTCCTGATCCATCTGGATCGACAACTGCTCGTTGTTGAGTGATGGCCACGAAACGCTGCCGCTTCCGCCCACCCATACCGCCACCTGGGTGGAAGCATTGCCGCCGGTAACCTCCAGAATATACGTTCCGGGTTCTTCCGGGGTCATTTCAATACGGGATTGGCCGTTCTCATTGGTGACCAGACTGACGCTGGATTCGGTGATATAGTCCGGCACCGATTCAGTGTACCCGCTCACCTCATTTATTTTGGTTGTCCAATGGATTCGTTTGAGCACAGCCGCCAGTTCAATGCCGCCCACCGGCTCTTTTTGCTGATCGGCCGTTTGAATGGCAAAACCAAGCGGCTCACCGGCTCTGCCGGTCCATTGTTCCGGTCGCACTCCGATGTAGTACTCTTCCGGGTGCATCAGCATGCTTCCGCGTGTGCTGACCGGCAGTGCGCTTCCATCTGTGATGGTCGCTTCAATGGTCAGGCGCTGGAAATCGCTGCCTCCCACCTGATCAGCAATCTGATCATATGGGATGTCGATTTTCAGGCTTCCATCCGGGCCGGTTTGCCCTGAGCCCTCGGTGATATAGTTGCCAAAACCTGCGTTCTCACTGTATCGCCAGTAATCCATCTGCCACATGGAGGCCTGGTTACCGGTCTGATAATTGTATGGCAGGTCAAACGAATCGATTGCTGAATACAGCGTCCAGTGAACCGGCACATTGGCAGTCGGTGATCCAAAATAATAGGTTGCCGAGAGATCGGCGCTGAGATCTTCACCCTGGTTGACTTCAGGCCGGGCAAATTCCAGCCCAAGATCAATTTCCGGTTTGCGATAATCTGCCACCTGAAAACCCAGATAGCTGTCGATGAGTTCGGTGATGCGCATGGAGTAATAACCCGCCCCGGAATCTTCGGGGATTACAAACGAATCCCAGCCGGTACCATAGTTGGAAAGCGGCACGGTGATGGTTTCGATCACGGGCACTTCGCCGGTTTCCTCAATCATCTTGCCGTATACCTCTACATGCACCTCGCCCAAATCCGGTACCGTATAGCGCGCGTTATTCTTCTGGCGGGCGATCACCCTGAAATACACCGTCTGGCCGGGTCGGTAGATGGGCCGGTCGGTGTACAGATAGGCAGTCAAACCGTTGCCACCGTAGGAATACAGACCAAAATTGGATCCGCTCACGCCCAGGCGCCATGAATCCGATGCCGCGGCAAAATCCGGATCGCCCGGCTGCCCGTGTACCACCACAAGCGGTTTCATTAATTCCAGCGTCTGCGGAAAGGTGAATTCGCAGCGCCCATCGGCATCGGTAGTACAGCTCCCGATTGATTCAGCGCCGGTTGTGTACACATCCAGTGAATAACCGGCAGCCGGCTGCCCGTTCTCCAGATTCACCACCCACGCCAGCATTTGACCGTCACCGCGTTTCAGCAGGATGTTAAAATCGCTGACCACCAGGAAGAACGGCCAGGGGGCGTACTGAAGTTCCGCAGCCGTAACCTGATACAGGTACAAACCGGGTTCCAGCGGGTCTCCATTTTCGGTCAGGAAAATTTCCTCGTCATGTAATGAATTGGCTTCTCCCTGCAAGGCCTGCTGCCAGGAAGCGGCCTTCCCGGAAAAGCTCAAATCGCCAAATCCATTGGGATCGGTGGCTGCCTCAAGAAATCGGTCCAGCGAAGCGGTTTCAGCGGAAATGCTGACTGCAGGCAGATTCACCACCTGGGACGCCAGAGAAGCATCCCGCGGGGTGACAAACAGGGTCTGAAAACCATACGTCAGCAGCGGGATGGTCAACTGCGGTGAGATCTGCCCGGTGGTGAAGGCAAAGGTCACATCGTTGCCAAGAGCCTGACCCCAGCGGTCAGTCAATTCACCCGAAATGTTCATGCGGTAGGTTTGGCTGCCCTGGAAATATCCGCCAAACGTGACCGTGTTGTTTTCGGATTTATAGACGTACTGATCCAGTACTTTGGGTTCAAAGGTGACCAGTTTTGTAAAATCGGTATCTGCCAGCGGCGCATTGAAGCGCACCTGGATACTGGAATAACCATTGTAGATCATTAATGGTTCGGTGAGCGACGGCGTTAACTCAATCACAGTCAGGTGATCAATCGTCCGGTAGAGATGATACACCTCTCCCATCTGGGACCCGCCCAAACTGGATGCTCCGGCGCTGAGCGTGAACTGATAATTGCTTCCCCGTTCCAGCAGATTCGCCGGGGTAAAGGTGAATACGGATGAGTCATCACTCCATTCCACCTGTCCTTCAATCGGCTGCAAGGCTTCATCCAGGATGGAGAAGTGTTCTTCGACCGATGCTTCATCCATCGGCTGGTTGAAAGTGATGGTAAAGACAGCATCAATGGCCAGACCCAGGTTTGGATCCGGTTCGACGGGCAGGATGTGCGGCAAGGCTGTGATAAAGGTCCACTCCGCTTTTTGGGTTTTATCCAACGCCAGACCCGCACCCTGACGGCTGGTCAGGTTCTGATTGAGTTTCAGGGTGTAATCCACACCGCCGCCCAGTCCGGGCCGGGGTGTGAAGACATACGTGCTGGAATTCAACCATTCACCGGTCCCCTCCACCGCCGGGATAAGTTGAAAGGCCGCCGGCGCTGCATCCGATGATTCGCCAAGCGCAACCACCGGCTGGTTAAAGGTGACCATGAGGGTGCCGCGCGGATTGACCGCGGTTTGATCAGGTTCAGGGAACGCGTCAATCAATCGCAGCGGGCCGGGAGTCTGAAATTCGAGCACCTGCTCGTCATCAACCGGCAGACCGGCGGCGCTTTTGATGGCCTGAGAGAAAGACAGTTTCACCTGGCTGTCCAGAGGCAGCGCCTCGTTGGGGGAAATTTCCAGTGTTCGCTCGTCAGCCCAATCGGTGGTGAACGATATGGTCGGATCCATGCTGAAGCCGCTTTCCACCGAAGCCTGGTCCATGGCCTGGTTGAAAATCACTGTAAACTGCTGCCGTGTTTCCACCACACTGCCGGGCAGCGGACTGGTTTCAGTGATTTGCGGCGGCAGGTCTTCGGCAGCCTGTTCCACGCTGGCAGGCGCAATCTCAATTTGCGATTCCACCACCGGCGCCTGGGTGGACTGTGCTTCTCGATTCAAAAGTGGAATCTGGCAGGCTGAGCTGACCAGTAAAAAGACGGTGATTAACCCCAATACAAGCCTGGTGTGTCCTGTTTTCATGTTACCCTCTGTGCACCACCTCAAATTTGATTCTGCTCAAATTTTTATGGATTTGATCTCTGTTAAAGTATTATATAGCGTTCACAAGCCAACTGAAACGGCATGAACAGATCATGAGCTTGCAACCGCCTGTCATCTGCCTGTGCAGGCATAGCCCTGCCAGAGCAGTTCTGACAGCGCAGCCACTGTTCACCCATAAGATGAAACTAGATGGGTTTTTGTTCCCCTCGAAGGGAAATTGAGAGACTAAAGCAGGATCAGCGGAACGGGGGTGATGGTGAGCACGAAAATGATCAGGGCCAGGATTGCCAGCAGCTTGCGTTTGGGATCCAGCGGGGTGATCATATCCAGCGGTTCCGCATACACGCGTCCCAACAGGAATAGAATTCCCGCCCACAGCCACCAGCCATTCCAGAAAAATCCCATGCCCACCATGGCGATGAGGATAAACGGGAAGATGCGCCGCGCCCATTTGGATCCAAACAGCACAAAGGTGACGTGTCCGCCATCCAACTGCCCGGCCGGGAGCAGGTTCAAACCCGTCACCAGCAAGCCGGCCCAGCCTGCCCAGGCCACCGGGTGAAGCATTACATCCAGCCCACCAAACGGGAACGGCTGCCCGGTGAAAAAGTATTTGATCCAGTATAACAGCCCGCCGGCATCCCCTGCCGGTTGCGGCAGAAGCTGCCCAAAGGTCACATATTTGGCCAGCAGGTAGATGATGGAATTGCCTTCCATCTGCAGTGACACCTGATCTTGCACGGCAGCCGGAAGTGTGTGCACCTGAGACAGGCTCAAACCGAGCAGCAGCACCGGGATGGCCACCACAAAACCTGCCAATGGCCCGGCGATACCTACATCCAGCAGAACGCGGCGGTTACGCGGGATACCGCGCATGTTGATAAAGGCCCCCATGGTGCCGAACGGACTGAAGGGCAGTGGAATGAAATACGGCAACGAAACGTTCAAACCGTGTTTTCGGCCCACCAGATAATGCCCAAACTCATGGGTACCTAAAATCGCCAGCAGGCTCACGGCAAACGGCCAGCCATTGACAATGATCGAGCGTACCATCGGCCAAAAACCGCTGGGGAGCTCCTCAGCGCCATACAGGCCGCCGGTGAGCAGTACGCTCAACAGGGTGATGATAAACAACACGATATTCACGCTGATGCGGCTCTGGCGCATCTTTTCCACACCGGGCATCAAAACCACGGCGTGATCCTTCCCATCCCAACGGAACAGCGGTGTGATTTCCAGCGGTTTCAGTTCAGCCGCCAGTTGGTCATAGGCTGCTTCACTGTCATCGGAATATAAACGCCCACAAAAGCGAGCCAGGTAGGGTTGACGCTGCCCGCCCCAGGTCACCGAATTGATCTTCAACACACGCTCCACCGCGCGGGTGATGCGTTCATCCCGTTCGGTGGTTGAATCAGCCTGCATGTCTGATGAATATTCCGGTGAATGGTGCCCGTTGTTTTCGCTCAACTGATGTCTCCTGTCATACGTAACCGTTGAATGAATTGTAACGCAATCCGAACCGGAGAGTCTGCAGAAACGGTCCTGATTCACCTTTGCCGGGATGAGGGGAAGAAAAAGATGCCTGTTTGCCTGAAACAGGCGGGAATGGATGGGAGTCGAACCCACCGCGGCCTGCTTGACAGCCCGCCACCGATTTTGAAGACCGGGAGACCCACCGGGACCTCTCCACTCCCACGCTAAGGATACTCAATTTTTGAGAAATGGTCAACAAATTCACAAAACTGAGTGGGTGAACAGGATACCTGTCAGAAACATAATGACAGTGTTAGTGGGTATTCTCGCTTTTGGAAAACAAAGACTTTTTTGTCATCTCGCAGAGATCCGCCCGAGGGCTGATATCCGCACGTTTCCATATCTGGAACCGGTATCACATACCCTCGGGCGGATTTCTCTAAGTCAGACAACTAAAGGTTGTCTGATGCGACGAAATGACACTCGAGAGAGTGGGGTTTCGCGTGGAAATATTGCTACACGCTGGATCTGTTTTGTCATCCCGAGGAATGGCGTCCGCGCCACGACGAGGGATCGGCTATGGGCCAATCCTACCGGTTCCATATACGTAAACACCCGAAAATCTTCTCCCAGGCGGTCTCCCGCCCGCGGATTTCTCTACGTCAGAAGACCTTTGGCTGTCTGACGTGACGAAATGACAGCAAAGGGGGAATTATTCGCTTGAATGCGCGCTCAATACAGAACGCGCTCAATACATGAGCGGGAACCACAGCATCACCCACACCATCAACTTTGGCAACAGCCAGCCCAACAGCACCCCCAGCACCGCTCCTGCCAGAATGTCAGAAAGGTAATGCACACCCAGCATGATACGCGCCAGGCACACCAGCGGTGCCCATATCACCAGCACCCACGCCAGCCAGGACGGACCAAACCCAATCGCAATCACCGCCAGCATGACTGCACGCGTGGCATGACCGGATGGGAAAGAATGCGGATCGCCGCGGCGGTAAATCTCACCCCACTCACCTTCAGGGCGCCGACGCCGAATGAGAAACTTGATGGAGAGAACAAACAGGGCCTGCACCACAATGCAAGCCGCCATTAAAATGCATAAATAACACCATTCACGAGTGGTGAAAAACGAGATCAACCACACCAGCACCAGCCCGATCATCCAGAACCACGAATCGCCTGAGTGAGCAAAAAAGGCCGCCGCTTTTCGCAGCCGGCTGCCATTGGTGATGCGCAGCCTCTCCGAGAGGCGGTCATCAAGTTCAAGAATGCGACGGATGATGTGAGCCATGCGTATGCGAGTATACATCAGGAGAAATAAAAGAGGTAGGCTGTTCGTTAGAGAGGACGTTCCCTGCTATGCACTATCTCGGGTCAGCGCAGGCCGGAATTTTACTCGCCGCGATGAGCAACATCATGGGCCGGCGAAGCTCATCCGCCATGCCGGGCTCATTCATCAACTCATCCGCCGGTTTTGGTTCCACCAACTTGCGGATCTGAAAACCATTGGAAAGCAGCGAGCTGACATACGTGGTCAATGTGTGATGGTACTTTGTCACCTTCTCGCCCAAAAAAGTTGCCTCTCGAAGCCCTTCCTCAAAATAACGATCCACCGGCCAGTGAAGAGCCTGCCCATTCTCGTCATAGTGCCACTGTTGGCTGCCCTGCGCTGTAAGGATAGGATGCTCCACCGAAAAAACAAAGTCACCTCCGTCCACCAGGCACCGGCTGATTTTGCGGCAGATCTCTTCAAAAGACTCCACATAGTGAAAAACCAGAGAACTGATCACCACGTCAAAGGCTGCCTCCGGATACCCGTACTCTTCTACTGGCATGCGCACATAACTGATCAGCGGCGAACTGGTTTTCTCCCGGGCTACTTGTAGCATTTTTTCTGACAGATCCACCCCCACCACCTGTATCGCGCCATTTTCAACCGCATAACGGCAGTGCCAGCCAAACCCGCAGCCCAGATCGAGAACCCTTTTCCCCAGGAAATCCGGCAACATTTTCCGCAATTCATGCCATTCACCGGTAGCCGTCAACCCACCGGTAGAACGCGCCATTTGTTTATACCGATTGAAAAAGTGTTCGTCGTCGTAAATGTTTTCTTTCATATTGCGTTCCTTCATCCAATCAATTCGCTCCCTTTGATGGGGGCCGTCCTTTTCAATTGTATCAAAGTCACCTCTACGGCTTTCGCACGCGAGAACCAGGCCGTTTTAGCCGCGAAATCGCAAAAATCTGACTCAATCATCATATTAATCAGATTTTAGTCTTGCGAAACAGGAAAATCATGTATAATATCGACTAAGATTAATATCACATGGCAATGTGACATCCTGCACAACAGTCATATTATCTTTTTTACTGGTGATTATTGATCTTTGTCAGCACACTACACTTAACAATCTTAATACAGGTACATTCAGGCCGGTTTATCATCGATCCCAGTTCGAATTTATGTGCGGGAGGCATTGATTGACCTAATGGACCGAGCAAATTCAGTACGCCCCCATCAAACTTTTCAACAAAAAAGTTCAATCATTCGGGATTCAAAAACCCGTTTGCATATCCCGTTCTGACAAAAGTCATTAACGGTTGTGATTTTTTGCGTCCTTTTTTCATGACCAACCGCCTGCATCACGTGTAATCATCGTTCAAGGAAACAAATCTCCACAAACCACTGCAGCCCACATCGATCCCACCACCGACCCCACCCATCCTATTTTCCGAATTCACAGGAGGTGAATAATGAGTCAAATGGTTGTGATGGATCAACCCGCAGGACCATACGACCCAACGGTTCCTGGTCTCAGCAGCGATCCGGAACTTCAGCATTGTATTCAGTGCGGAAACTGCAGCGGCATCTGTCCATGGGGGTATGCCATGGAATTTCCCCCCAGCCGGATGATTGCCGCACTGCGGGCAGGGATTTACACCAATGTCACCACTACAGAAAGCGTATGGATGTGCATTGCCTGTTCGGCCTGCACGGCAGCCTGTCCGCGCCTGATCCCGATCACAGAAAATTTGATGACGCGCACCAAAGAAGAGCTGATCATGGCCGGCAAGGTCCCGGCTGAGCTGCAAAGCGCACTGGAATTCTCGCACCGCTACGGCAACCCGCTCGGCGAATCGCCGCGCAAACGCGCCGAATGGGCAGAGAAATCCGGCATGAACATACCGGTACTGGGCCGCGACAATTCGGAGGTGGATGTGCTGTGGTTTGTGGGCGATTACCCTTCCTACCACACCAATGTCATCCCCACCGCGCAGGCTTTCGCTAAACTGCTTAAGGCGCTCAAGATCAGCTACGGTATCCTGGGCAATCTCGAGCATTCCGATGGTGATTCGCAGCGTCTGGCGGGAGAACATGGTCTGTTTGAGATGCTGGCAGAACGCAATGCCAAGGCTTTCCGGAAATACGCCTTCAAGGAAATTATCACCACCGATCCGCATGCCTTCAATGCGTTCAAAAATGCTTATCCGCAGATCGGCATCAGCTACCCGGCGCGCCATTACACCCAGCTCCTGGCTGAAAAACTGCCCCAGTTGAAACCCTTGCTGGTCAAAGAGATCAAGGCGAAGGTGACCTTCCATGATCCCTGCTATCTGGGACGCGTGAACGGCATCTATGAGGAACCCCGGCAGCTCATCCAGGCGGTTCCGGGCGTGGAGATGGTGGAAATGCCGCACAACCGCAACAACAGCCTGTGTTGCGGCGGCGGAGGCGGCGGCATGTGGCTGGACGGTTATCAATGGGAGAAAACGCATGCCCGCACGTCTGAGTGGCGTATCCGCGAGGCCGTCAACATGGGCGCGGATATCCTGGTGGTCGCCTGCCCATACGAAAAACCCCGTTTTGAAGATGCTGTCAAGGTGATCAAAAAAGCCGAAGGGCTGAAGGTTATGGATATCAGCGAGCTGCTTGTGGCAGCCATGAAATAATCGTCCGGTGAGAAAAGAGGAGATGGATCTATGAAAATCATGGTTCCCGTACAGTTGGTGCCTGACCTGGTGGAAGAACTGGAATTCAACAAACTGAAGAACGGCCTCGATTTTGAAAACCTGGCCTGGATTCTGAATGAATTCGACGACCACGCTGTGGAACAGGCCATTTTGCTGAAGGAAAAAGTCGGCGCGGAAGTGGTGGTGGTGGGCGCAGACTGGGCGGAGATGGATGACGCCCTGTTCACCGCGCTGGCAAAAGGAGCCGACCGCCTGATCAAGGTGAGCGCCGATTATGAAGGCGAGGGCGTCAACAATCATGCCCTGGCCCGTATTTTCAAACCGGTGATCGAAGCGGAAAAACCCGATCTGATCCTGACCGGTGTATCCAATCACAACGGGATGGACGGCGTCCTGGGCGCCCTGCTGGCCGAAGGACTTGGGATCCCGTATGTGGGGTATGTTTCCGGCGTCAAAGTGGATGGGGCGAAAGCCGTTGTCCAGAAAGATTATCCGGGCGGGCTGAAGGCCAGCATGGAGGTCACCCTCCCGGCGGTGCTTGGTATTTCCTCTGCCGAAAAACCGCCCCGCTATGTGCCCATCAGCAAGGTCCGCCAGGCGATGAAAACCGGCCGGATCGACGAACAGGAAGGCGAACTGGAACTTTCGGGGGCAGTGCCCACCATCGTGATGTATGAACCCGAGGCCACTGGCAAAGCCGAAATGATCGAAGGCCATCTGGATGAAATCATCAACCGCCTGGTTGCCATCATAAAAGAGCAGGGTCTGCTCTAAAAGGAGGAAAATACCATGAGCGATATTCTCGTCTTTGTAGAACATATCCAGGGTAATGTGGCCGATATCACTTACGCCGGTCTGGCACAGGCCAAAGTGGCCGCGCAGGCCTTGGGCGGAAAGGTACAGGCCGTCTTGCTGGGCAACGACAAATCGCTGGCCGATAAACTGGCTGCCGATGAGGTGTTGTTTGTGGATCATCCCAGCCTGGCCGAGTATTCATACGACGCCTGTATGAAGGTGATGGCGAATCTGATCAAAGAGAACAACCCCGTTGTGGTCATATTCGGCGATACTTCTATCGGCTCCGATCTGGCGAGCGGCCTGTCGGCCCGTCTGGATCTGCCGCTGGTCAGCTTCTGCCTGGAGCTCAAGAATACCGACCGCGGGATGGAGTATGTGAGCCAGATCTGCAACGGCAAGGTGCTGGCAGAAGGCCGTCTGCCCCAGGGGACCACGCTGATCACTTTACTGCCCGGCAAGTTCAAAGCCGAGCAGGGTCAGAGCGACACGCCGCCAAATGTCACCACGTTGCCGGCGCCATATCTGGGCGGCCTGCGGGTGACGCTGAAGGAATACCTCGAACCCTCCGGTGAAGATATTGATATCTCCAAGGAAAATATCCTGATCGCGGTGGGGCGCGGTATTGAAAACGAAGACAATGTGGCCATCGCACAGGAACTCGCCGATGCGCTCGGAGCAGCCGTGTGCGCCAGCCGCCCGGTGGTTGACCAGGGCTGGCTTGCCACTACCCGTCTGGTGGGAAAATCCGGCAAGACGGTAAAACCCCGCCTGTATCTGGCGCTGGGGATCAGCGGCGCGCCCGAGCACGTTGAATCGATCGGCTCCAGCGAAATGATCATCGCCGTCAACACCGACCCCAACGCGCCCATTTTCAACATTGCCAAATACGGCGTGGCAGAAGACCTGATTGATATCACCCAGGGTCTGACAGCCGCCATCGTTGAAGAAAAAGGAGGATAAATGCCTTATCGTCCTGACTTCTGGGGTATTGAACCGCTCTGGACTCACTTTGTGATTTACGCCATCATGACTCTGGCCGGCGCGTACATGGTGTACCGCGTGTATCAACTGGCCAGCATGTGGTGGAAGGTGGGCCGTCCGGAGAAACGCACCGGTCAGTTCTGGCAGCGGCTGCTGCGGCTGATCAAAGAAGCGGCGATCCAACTGCGCATCCTCGACAAGGGATATGCCGGGATCATGCACGCATTGATCGCCTGGTCGTTTTTCCTGCTGTTTCTGGGTACGCCGGTTGGCGTTTTGAACGCCTACATTTTTCCAGGGTTTCTGAAGGGAAACATTTTTCTGGTCTTTAAGTTGCTGATGGATCTGGCGGTGATCACCTATCTGATCGGGGCCGGGATGGCAGCCTATCGTCGCTTTATCCAAAAGCCCGACAAGATCACCCAGGATACCCGTTTCAATCAGACGCTAATGCTGCTGACGCTGATCGTGCTGACCGGCCCGTTTTTGGAAGGCACCCGTCTGGCGGCACTCTCATTGACCGAAGACATGAGCTATGCCGGCTGGATGCCGGTGGGCTGGGCGGTGGCGCAGTTGTTCAGGGGCGCCGGCGAGCAGGCCATTCTGACCTGGCACACCATTTTCTATTTCTTCCATATGGGCCTGGTAGTATGGACCTTTGTGACCGTCCCGATCACCAGCTTGATCCACGTGTTTACCACACCGGCCAACCAGTTCCTTTCCAAACTGGAACCCATGGGCCGCCTTGCCCCGGTGGCAGTGGATGAGCAGCAAAACCCGATTGTGGGCAACGCGCTCACCAACCTGACCTGGAAACAGTTGATGGACGGGGATGCCTGTACCGAATGCGGGCGGTGCCAGGAAGTCTGCCCGGCGCATGCGGCCGGTCTGGCACTCTCGCCCAAACAGTACATTCTCAGCCTGCGTGATTCTCTGCACGCCGAAGGACCGGCGCTGGTGAAAGGCGGAACCGCCTCAAAACAACTGATCGGAGAGGTGGTCAAACCGGAGCAACTGTGGGCCTGCACCACCTGCGGAGCCTGCCTGAAAGCCTGCCCGGCTTATATCGATCACACTTCCAGTATCATCTCCATGCGCCGCCATCTGGTCAACGAAGGCGAGGTGGATGAAATGCTGCAGGGAGCTCTGGCCAACCTGGGCCGTTACGGCAACTCGTTCGGCAAATCGGCCCGGCAGCGTGCGCGCTGGGTGAAAGACGGCGGCCTGGAGATCAAAGACGCCCGCAAGGAAGCAGTGGAGTATCTGTGGTTCGCAGGCGATTACGCGTCCTTCAACCCGGTGCTCACTGCCATTACCCAGAAAACCGCCCAGGTGTTCCAGAAAGCCGGTCTCGATTTTGGTCTTCTGTATGAAGATGAACGCAACGCCGGCAACGATGTGCGGCGAGCGGGCGAAGAAGGCCTGTTTGAGGTGCTGGTGGAACAAAACAGCGAAGCCCTGAACGGCTGTGAGTATAAGACCATCGTCACCACCGATCCGCATACCTACAACACCCTGAAAAACGAGTACCCCGCTGAGGTGCTGAAAGGGCGGACAGTTCTGCATTACTCCGAGCTGCTCGACCAGTTGATTTCGTCCGGAAAACTCAAACTCACCAAAAAGCTGGGCTACAAGGTGACCTATCACGACCCGTGCTATCTGGGCCGTTACAACGGCATCTTTGACGCCCCACGGCGGGTGATTGAAGCGGCCGGCTGCGAACTGGTGGAAATGCCGCGCAACCGCGAAAACGGTTTCTGCTGCGGAGCCGGCGGCGGACGCATCTACATGGATGAGGGTGAAATGAAAGAACGCCCCTCGGAAAATCGGGTGCGCGAGGCTGTTGCGCTGGGCGGAGTGGCCCGCATGGTGGTGGCCTGTCCGAAAGACATCACCATGTTCCAGGACGCTGTGAAAACCGTGGGTGTCACCGAGAAACTGGTTGTCATCGATCTCATTGATCTGGTGTATGAAGCCCTCTAAGGATTGATATGAAAACAGAAATCCTGAATTACGGAAGAACGAAACCCAGAAATGGAGGACTGCTGTGAGCGAAAGAATTGGCGTCTACATCTGTCACTGCGGCAGCAACATTGCCGGCACGGTGGATGTGGAAGAGGTTGCGCGCTGGGCCAAAGATCACTTACCGGATGTTGTCGTCAGCCGAGACTACAAGTTCATGTGCTCCAGCCCGGGGCAGGAACTGATCGAGGAGGACATCCGCGAGAATCAACTGACCCGGGTGGTTGTGGCTGCCTGTTCCCCCCATCTGCACGAAAAAACATTCAGAGGAGCCTGCGCGCGGGCAGATTTGAACCCGTATCTTTTCGAGATGGCTTCCATTCGTGAACATGTATCCTGGGTGACCAAAGACAAGATCTTTGCCACCTGGAAAGCCAAAGCCCTGGTTGACGGTGCGGTCCGCCGCGTGCAGATGCACGAACCGCTCATCCCCATCCAGGTGAATATCAACCCCAATGTGATGGTGGTGGGCGGCGGCGTGGCCGGTATTCAGGCTGCCCTCGAGGTGGCCGACAGTGGAAGTCACGTGTACCTGGTGGAGCGGGAACCGTCCATCGGCGGGCACATGGCTCAGTTTGATAAAACCTTCCCCACTTTGGACTGCTCGGCCTGTATTTTGACGCCCAAAATGTTCGATGTGGGCAACCACCCCAACATCACTTTGCTGACTTACAGCGAAGTGGAGACGGTGGAAGGCTATGTGGGCAATTTTGAGGTGAAAATTCGCAAGAAAGCCCGCAAGGTGAATGAGGATTTGTGCACCGGATGTATGGTGTGCCAGGAAAAATGCCCGAGGCGGGTGGTGGATGATGTGTTCGAAGTGGGTATGGGCAAACGCAAAGCTATTTATGTGCCCTTCCCGCAGGCTGTGCCCAACCGTCCCGTGCTCGATACCGCCAACTGCCTGTACTTCCAGACCGGAAAATGTCAGGTGTGCGAGAAGGTCTGCCCCACACATGCCATCGATTACACCCAGCAGGATACTATGATCGACGTGCAGGTGGGCAACATCATTCTGGCGACCGGTTATGAGCTGTTCAACCCCAAACGCATCCCGCAGTACGGTTACGGCCGGCTGCCCAACGTGATCACCAGCCTGGAGTTTGAGCGCATGACCAATGCCGCCGGTCCCACCAACGGCGAGGTCAGGCTGGCCGACGGGCGTAAACCGGAGAGTGTGGCCATCCTGCACTGCGTAGGAAGCCGCGACAAAAATTACAATCCCTACTGCTCGTCCATCTGCTGTATGCAGTCGCTCAAGTTTGCCCACCTTGCCCATGAGAAAACCGGTGCGCAGGTCTACAACTTCTACATCGACATCCGCACCCCGCAGAAAGATTACGAAGAATTCTACAACATGGTGCTGGATGAAGGAGCCATGTTTGTACGCGGGAAGGTTGGCGAGATCACCGATATGCCGCGCACCGAAGCCGAGGAAGGCAAGCTGATCGTGCAGGTGTTTGACACCCTGGGCGGGATCCAGCGCCGCATCCCGGTGGATCTGGTGGTGCTCTCAGCCGGTTTGGAGCCGCGCTCCGATTCGCGCGAAGTGGGCAAGAAATTCGGTATCTCGTGCGGAACCGCCGGCTGGATGATCGAACGCCATCCCAAGCTGGACCCAGTGGCTACCATGACCGAAGGCATCTTCATCGCCGGCTGTGCACAGGGCCCCAAGGATATCCCCGCCAGTGTGGCGCAGGGAGCCGCGGCCGCCGCGCGGGTGATTGCCAAGGTGCAGCAGGGGCAGATGATGCTGGAGCCCATCCGGGCCTCCATCGAAGAGGAGCGCTGCTCCGGCTGCCGGATCTGCAATACCATGTGCCCGTTCAACGCCATCTCATTTGACGAGCAAAAAAGCGTCAGCGTCATCAACTCGGCGTTGTGCCAGGGGTGCGGTACCTGCGTGGCTGCCTGCCCGGCAGGAGCCATCTCAGGCAATCACTATAACGATCTGCAAATCATGGCCCAAATTGAAGGCATCCTGGACCATGCCACATTGATATCCCGATGAGTGAGTACCTGATAAGGAGAAAAAGCACATGACTGACAATATTCCTCATCAATTTGAACCCCTCATTCTGGGTTTTACCTGTAACTGGTGCTCCTACCGGGCTGCCGACGGCGCGGGGCTGGCCAGGGCAAAATACCCGTACAACATTCGTCTCATCCGGGTGATGTGCTCCGGCCGCATCGATCCGCAGTTTATCATCAAAGGGTTTGTGGAGGGCGCCGATGGTGTTCTGGTGTCCGGCTGTCACCCGGGTGACTGCCATTACATCGAGCAGAACTACAAAACCATCAGGCGCTTCAAGCTGCTTCAGCGCACCCTGACGCAAATGGGAATCGAACCCGCCAGACTGAAGCTGATCTGGGCCAGCGCCGCTGAAGGGTTGATTCTGGCCAAAGAGATCACCGATTTCACCGAAGAAGTCCGTGCGTTGGGCCCGCTCAACTGGCCCAAGTGGGATCAGTTGCCATTCAACCCGGTTTCCATAATGCCTGAAGAAATGGTAGAGGAGGTATGATGTCTGCCAACGGAAAACCCAAATTTGCCATGTATTGGGCAGCCTCCTGTGGCGGGTGTGAGATCTCGGTACTCAACATCCATGAGAAGATCCTGGAGGTAGACGCCAATTTCGAGGTGGTCTTCTGGCCGGTGGCCATGGATGCCAAATATAAAGACGTGGAAGCCATGGAAGACGGCTCCATCCTGTTAACGCTTTTCAACGGCGGCATGCGCAACGACGAAAATGAAGCCATCGCGCGGCTGCTGCGCCGAAAATCACAGATCCTGGTGGCATTTGGCTCCTGCGCGGTGGATGGCGGCATCCCGGGTCTGGGGAATCTGGGCACACGCCAATCCATCATGGAAACGGCTTACTTCACGGTAAGTACTGAGAACCCGGGTGAAATCTATCCCCAAACCAGCTATCACGCGGTTGAGGGCGATCTGCACCTGCCCAAACTGAATCCGGTATTGAAAACACTGGCACATGTGGTGCCGGTGGATTACTACATGCCCGGCTGCCCGCCCGAACCTGCCCAGATTGCCGCGGTGATCGACCTGGTGGTGCAGGTTTTGCAGGGCAAAGCGCAACTGCCTCCCAAAGGCACCATCATCGGCGCGGGCGGCAGCACGGTGTGCGACGAATGCACCCGCAAGCGCGACCAGAAAAAGGTGAAGAAGTTCGTCCGCATTCAGGACATGCCGCATGTCGATCCCGAAATCTGTTTGCTGGAGCAGGGCATTCCCTGCAACGGTCCGGCTACCCGTTCCGGGTGCAATTCTCGCTGCCCCAGCGTGGGAGCCCAATGCATCGGCTGCTACGGGGCGGCGCAGGGTGTGGTGGATTATGGTTCGCGCCTGATCTCGGCCTTCGCCTCGGTGATTGACAGCCGCGACCCCGATGAAATTGACCGCATCCTGGATACCATCCCCGATCCAGCCGGGCAGTTCTACCGCTTCAGCCTGGCCAATTCACTGCTGCGGTCCAGCAAATACGCCTGGAAAGGCGAATAGGAGAGGATTATGGAACGCCAACGCATATCAATCGACCCCATCACTCGCCTGGAAGGTCACGGTAAAATCGAGATCTTTCTAAACGAAGAAGGCGAGGTGGAAAACACCTACTTCCAGATCCCCGAACTGCGCGGTTTTGAACGCTTTTGCGTCGGACGACCGATCGAAGAGATGGCTTTGCTGACCAATCGAATCTGCGGTGTATGCCCTGAAGCCCATCACATGGCTGCCGCTAAAGCGGCCGATGCGGTGTACAAGGTGAACATTCCGCGTACCGCCAAACTCCTGCGCGAGCTGCTGTACAGCGCTTTCTTTGTGACCGATCACACCACTCATTTTTATGCCCTGGCCGGGCCCGATTTCATTCTGGGGCCGGATGCCCCGGTGGCCGAGCGCAATATATTGGGCGTGATCCACAAAGTGGGGCTGGAAGTGGGCGGCAAAGTGATCCAGGCTCGCAAATATGGTCATTCCGTGATCGAAATGATCGGCGGGCGCAAAGTGCATCCCTGCACAGCCATCCCCGGCGGACAGACCACCGGCATCACCGAAGAGCAGCGTCAGGAAATTGAAAAAATGGGCCGCTGGGCCATCGAGTTCGCCCAGTTTTCGCTGCAGGCTTTCAACGACATTGTTTTATCCAATAAGGCTTTTCTGGATCTGATCATCGGCGATATCTACACCCA
>CAZHMZ010000018.1:7168-36801 GCA_964532655.1 uncultured Anaerolineaceae bacterium | reverse complement strand
TAGCGCGCTTGCATGGGGTGCAAGAGGCCGGAGGTTCAAATCCTCTCGCCCCGACAGACCTGCCTGGTATATCAAACGATGTACCAGGTTTTTATTATCTCCCCCTACCTGACAACCTTCTGATTAAGTACAATATTATGTTGTGATTCTTTATGAAAGGGGGAATTCATGGACATTCTTAAAATATCAAATCTCGGGTTGCGTTTCTTATTGGAATTACTCATTCTGGTCATTTTGGGTTATTGGGGGTTCAAAACCGGAACCACCCCCGCAGCCAGAACCCTGTTAGGGATTGGGAGCCCGATTCTCTTTGCTGTGGTGTGGGGCATCTTGATGGCGCCAAAATCCACCATGCAATTAAGCCCTCCCTGGTTTTATATCGTTGAGGTCGTTCTCTTTGCCCTGTCCGGTTGGGCGTTATACAGCACCGGTAAAACCAGCCTCGCGATTGCCTTTGGCGCTCTTTACCTCATCAATCGAATTTTGTTGTTGATCTGGAGACAATAATGGAAATCAATCAAACCGCTCCCGTATTCGCCCGGAAAGAAATCGTCATCGATGCTCCTGTTTCAAAAGTCTGGCAGACCCAGGCGAATATTGAAGAATGGCCTCAATGGCAGCCCAACATCACTTCTGTAAAACTGAATGGCGATCTGCAACCCGGTTCAACCTTCCACTGGAAAGCCCAGGGGATGGCCATTCACTCCCGGCTGCACACGGTGGAACCGGAGACCCGCATTGGCTGGACCGGGAACTCGTTGGGCATGTATGCCATCCACAACTGGATGTTTGAAGAGCATGGCGAAAAAACGCGCGCCATCACGGAAGAGAGTCTTTCGGGCTGGCTGACCCGCCTGATGAAGCTGTTTGATCCTCACTTCCTGGATAAATCGATGGAAACAGCCCTTCAGCGTCTGAAAGCCCGGGCAGAGGAAACCAGCCCATAACAGAAACCGGGCGCCACCAGATCAATCTTTTCATCAAATAATCCGTGGGGTAAAATCAACCGCATGACAAAACCCCGCATATATTCCATACCGTTTGCCCGTGTCTATCCTCTGCTGGTTGAGAAAGCGGAGAAAAAAGGCCGCACGAAAATGGAAGTAGATGAGATCATCTGCTGGCTGACCGGTTACAGCCAGTCAGAAGTTGACGCCCAGATTGAAAAGCAGACCAGCATGGAGGCTTTCTTTGCAGAAGCTCCCCACCCCAATCCGGCCCGCTCGTTGATCAAGGGCGTGGTGTGTGGTATACGGGTGGAAGAGATCGAAGAGCCCACCATGCGCGAGATCCGCTACCTGGATAAGCTGATCGATGAACTGGCAAAGGGCAAGGCGATGGAGAAAATCCTTCGGAAGGAATAACATCGCTGGTCGATTCTCCTCCATTCTGTTATCCTGATACTGTATCTTCCTGGTTTGCCCATACCGGGTAGAAAGGGGGGAATATGCCGTACCGAAAGATTAGTGATTTGCCCGACAGTGTAAAAGACAACCTGCCCGAACATGCACAGGAGATCTACATGAAAGCCTTCAACAGCGCATACGAGCAGTATGACCGGCCTGAAGAACGCCGCGGTGACGCTTCGCGCGAGGAAGTGGCCCACAAGGTGGCCTGGGCCGCAGTGAAAAAAGAATATCAAAAAGACGAGAAAACCGGCAAGTGGAAAGAAATCAGGTAACAGGGCAACCCTGAACAGCCAGATCCTAAAAGTGTAAACGTTTCTTGAAAAGGCAGGAAATGATTTCCTGCCTTTTCCGTTCCGGATGCAGCAAAACCGGCCGCTTCAGTGTACAATCAATAAGCAGGCGTATCCTCCGCGACGCCGCCTCTCGATCCACAATCCCATACACAAGGATTTTCAATATGAACAAACGCCTTAACTGGACTGAGCTTACACTGAAACTGAAGAATCCTTTTACGGTTTCGTACGGAAGTTCCACCACCCGGCCGGCTTTCTGGATCCGCCTGGAGAACGAGGAAGGCTGGGGAGAAGGGACCATCCCCTTTTACTACGGCATCGATTTCAAGACCATGACCGATTACTGGGACGAGGCTGCCCTGAAACAGGAGCCCTTCCCGGAAAGCGTGGAAGCCATCCCGGGCTGGATCGATCACAACGCGCCCAAACCGGCTCAGGCCGCCCTGGATATCGCCTTTCATGACCGGCTGGGCAAATTGCAGGGCAAACCACTGTATGAGATGCTGCGCGCCCCTAAACCGCAGCCCATGATCACCACCTATACCATAAGCATCGATACGCCCGAAGAAATGGCTCGTATGGCCGCGAGCATCCGTGATTACCCATTCCTGAAGATCAAGCTGGGCGCTCCCGGTCAGGAAGATGTGGATGAGGCCCGCCTGGAAGCCATCCGTAAGGTGCGCCCTGATGCCCGATTGCGCATCGACGCCAACGCCGGTTGGAAAGCCGAAGACGCCATCAAACTGGTGAAGCGCCTGAAGAAATTTGATCTGGAGTTGATCGAACAGCCCACCGCCAAAGACGATTTTGAAGGCATGGGCATCGTTCAGGCTGAAACGGATATTCCGGTGGTGGCGGATGAATCCGTGCAAACCATCGACGATATTGACCGCCTGCATGCCGCTGGTGTACAGGGTATCAACCTCAAGCTGATGAAATGCGGCGGCCTCACCAACGGCACAGCCATGCTCAAACGTGCCCGTTCTTACGGCATGAAAGTGATGCTGGGCTGCATGGTGGAGACCTCGGTGGGAGTGGGCGCCATGTCACACCTGATGGGGCTGGCGGATTGGATCGATCTGGATACACCCATGCTGATCTCGAACGATCCCTTTGTAGGCCTCAACTACACTGAAAATGCCACACTCATCCCGCCGTCTGGCCCGGGCATTGGTCTGAAGTTGAAACCCGGCTTCCCGGAATAGTTTTCAGGCGTCCCATAATTGTTGATGCACACAGCCGGAGATCCTTCTCCGGCTGTTTTGTTGTTGAGGCAAAATTCAAAACAAGCGCTCGTTGGTTACAACGCACGCTGGCTACAGCGTGCGAATGACCCGACAGGGGTTGCCAGCCGCAAACACATCCGATGGGATGTCCTTCACCACCACGCTGCCTGCCCCAATCACACTGCGATCGCCAATGCTGATGCCCGGTCCGATGATCGCTGATCCGCCCACCCACACATGCTCTCCAATGGTGATCCGTTTTCCGTATTCCAGGCCGGACGCCCGCTCCCGATAGTCAAGCGGATGGGTGGCGGTGTAGATCTGCACATTCGGCCCAAACATGCTGTGGCTGCCGATCTCCACGACCGCCACATCCAGCACCACGCAGTTGTAGTTGAAATAGACCCACTCTCCCAGGTAGATATTTGAACCGTAATCACAAAAGAACGGAGCCTGAATCATCGATTTTTCTCCAAGGGCCCCCAGCAGTTCTGTCAGGCTTTGTTGATGGCGTTCATCATCAATCTGCAGGCTGCTGTTGAACTCGCGCAAAAACTGCCGGGCTCTCTGGCGGTCGGCGATAAGCTCCGGATCCAATGGGTTATATAACTCACCGGCCAGCATCTTTTCTTTCTCAGACAGCGTCTTCACTTCCTGAGTCTCCTTCTTCCTCATTTCTGAATTAGTAAATGTAAGAATTAATCATACTCCCTTTGACGCCCCCGATCGGGCTGTTATCACCTAATCTCATGCGCCTGTATCCCTGGGATGCCCTGGCTTCATTTGGACCGCCCGCGATGATCCTGCTGGCCAAAACAGATCAGCTTCCCCACCTGGCAGACCGGTTGAAAATTCTGCCCCTCTCCCTGATGATCGGGTTCGGGCTCTTGTTCAGCAACACCATCGCTGTGTTTGAAGGTCTGTTCAGTAAAAAGGTCGGGGCCTTTGTGCGTACCCCCAAACTGAACGTCACCGGCAAAGGAACCGGATGGTCGGCCAACCAGGCTTATAACATTCCCTTGAGCAGGAATGTGTACTGGGAAATGCTGCTGGGGGTTATATGCGGTTGCCGTGGTGGTCATTCTGGCTCCCCGTCTGGGAGCAGGGGTCATCCTGTGGGGCTCGATCTACGCAATCGGGTTTTTCTATATCGCAGGATTGAATATTTACCAGACTCACAAAGCCAATCGCAGCATGAGTTCGGCCAACCTTTCAACCATCTGCTCACAGTAAGCCGAGGGTCGGGTGTAAAAATCGCCGTGCGCTATCCGGGCAGCCTGGCTGTGCTTATATTGATTCGGTCTACTACCAGGGCTTACAGCGATGAGTTTTACGCATCCATGGCGCTTGACGGTATAATTTAGTCAATCTTGTTCCGGGAGTAGAAAATGAGCGCAAATAAACCATCGGTCGGTGAATGGCTGCAGGCAAAATTCGAGAGTTGGCGGTATCAGAAGGGCGTAAAAAAGACCCTCACCGAATTTGCCTCATTTATCGGCATCACCGAACAAAGATTGTTAACATTCCTGGATGGCAGCGCGCAGCCGAAGAGCGACAACCTGGCCCGTCTGGGCGCAGCATTGGGTTTTGAAATCTATGACCTGGTAGGAATTTCCCCCAGCATGATCCTCGACAGCCTGCCGCCTGTTTTCAGAGTACGCCTGGCTTCAGCCTTCACCGAATATTACGAGACGCTTTCTGACAAAGCCTATCCGACCGATTCACCGGAAGCACAGGCGATTCTGCAGGAAGCAGTCCATAAATACAAGCTGACCGATGTTTTCACTCAGAAAAACTGCTGAATGCTCCATTTACTGCCCAAATGACATTCACTATCTCAGCTTTCAGGTTCGTCAGCCCACTACACAGTATGAATTCCGCCCGGGTATAATCAGTTCATGGTGAAAAAACTATCCCGCCGACAATTCCTTCAGCTTGGAGGATATACATTTGCCGGGGCTGCTCTTCAGCCTTATCTGAACGGAATTATCGACCGTTGGAACGATGAAACCGGCCGTGTCATTCGCGTGGCACGCGATCAACTCAGCGTTTACAAAAAGCCGTCCGATGAAAGTGAAATCCTGTATCAGCGCTACCGTGACGAATTGGTCAATGTCTACTACAGCCTGGTCTCCAAAGATGGGCCTGGTTACAACCCGGTCTGGTACCGTGTGTGGGGCGGGTATATTCACTCTGGTTACACCGTTGAAGTGGAAACAAAACTCAATCCCATTCTGTACAGTTTTCCAGAAACCGGTCTGTTGACCGAAATCACCGTACCGTATACGCAGTCGTGGTACTACACCTCGTTTGATGGCTGGCAACCGGTTTACCGGCTGTATTATGGATCCACTCATTGGGTTCGCGATATTGATGAAGGCCCCGATGGTGAACCCTGGTACAAGATCGAAGATGAAGCCGCCAGCAGTTATGTCTATTTTGTGCCGGCGCAGCATTTGCGCGCCATCCCGGATGATGAATTGACACCGATCTCACCAGACGTGCCGCCCGAAGATAAGTTGATCGAAGTATCGATAGCCAACCAGAGCCTGACTGCCTATGAAAACGGGGTTCCGGTGCTTCAGACGATCATTTCCAGCGGTCTTCCGCATGCCAATCTACCGGGGCAAATCCCCACCGACACACCCAAAGGCGATGACTTCCACATCTCTTCAAAAATGCCGTCCAAGCATATGGGTAACGGCCATTTATTGCCTGACAGCAAGGATACCTACGGGAATCCGTTTTATGAATATGAGATCCCCGGGGTACCCTGGACGACCTTTTTTGAACCCGAGACCGGTGTGGCATTTCACGGCACTTACTGGCATACCAACTTTGGCATCACCATGAGCCACGGCTGCGTGAACATGCGCACAGAAGAAGCCAAATGGATCTTCCGTTGGACCACACCTGTCTGGCACAGTGGCGTGTGGGAAGAACGCGGCTACGGCACGCGCGTCATCGTACACTGATCCGATTAATCGATAAACTGTCTGAAAACAACGTTGCTTAAGAATCGACCGTGCCGGGTCAGGTGAACGCCCTGTCCGGATGCGGGATATTCTTCGATCAGATCCAGCCCTGTCACCTGGGCGATTTCCTTTTCAAACACATCATAAAAACTCACCCCAAAGCGAGCCTGAAATCGCTCGGCGGATACACCCTGCTGCAACCGCAGACCCAGCATCATGGTTTCCTGCATCTCGCGGTGAAGGTCGATCCGGGTGGCGGTTTTGAGCGCCGGTCCGCAAGGGAATTTAGACTGCTGATCGGAAAAGATTCGTTGCATATAAGCCAGAATGCGGCTCAGGTTTTCCGTGCGGTAACCATCTGCGTACCCGTGTGCTCCGGCCCCGAACCCGAGATACGGCTGGTTGAGCCAGTATTGCAGATTGTGCCGGCTGCGCAAATCGCGGCCTGTCTCTTTACGCGCCCAGTTCGAAATCTCATATTGAGCAAATCCGGCAGCATCCAGCGCTTCGGTGGCCAGTTCGTACATATCGGCAGCAAGGTCGTCATCCTGGGCGGGCAACCTGCTCTGTTCAATCCAGCGCGCCATGGGAACATGCGGCTCTAAAGTGAGCGCGTACAGTGATAAATGCTCCGGGGCTGCTCTCAAGGCAGCCTCCAGGTTGATCTGCCAATCCCTCAGTGACTGGCCGGGTAGGCCGTAAATCAAATCGAGGCTCACGTTATCAAAACCAGCCGATCGCGCCCAGGCCAGGCTCTCAAACACATCAGCCGTCTGGTGGATCCTGCCCAGCATTTTGAGCTCACGGTCTGAGGCCGATTGCATCCCAAGGCTGAGGCGGTTGAAACCGGCCTGCCGGATCTGTTGGAGGTAATCCGGTGATAAAGTGCCGGGGTTGGCTTCCAGGGTGATTTCAGCGTCCTCGCACACATCGAAACGATCCCGGATCAACGTCAGCAGATCTCGCAGTTCGTCAGCGGAGATGAGTGATGGTGTCCCCCCGCCCAGGTAGATCGTGTGGACCGGGATTTCACCGCGCCGGTCACCCATCAGGCTGGTTACTTCCTGCCGCAGCGCTTTACTGTACTGCGGGATACGGTTTTGCACCCCCGCGCATGTGTTAAAATCGCAATAATTGCAGCGTCGTTCACAAAATGGGATATGAAAATACAGGCTATACAGATCCATTCCGACCTTTACCATACCATCTTTTCGCGCCAGGTGTCCCATAATCTATTTCCATTTGCTGCGCGTTTCTGACCCTCCGGGTTTTCACATTCCCTGTCGTATTCACAACCGCTCCAGTATCCGTTTTGCTGTAATTGTACTTGACAGAAGCCCGGAAATGCGTATGGTATAATCTCGAATCGCCTCACATAAAAACGTTAGCGAAATAATTATGAGTGAAAAAACTGCATCCATAAAAACATGCCCCACTTGCGGCACCCGTCTGAATGAAAATGCCACCCGCTGTACTGTATGCGGTCGCAATTTTGTACAGGCCGGTGACGCGGCGGATCACAAAATCAAGGGAGCTCGCCTGCCAAGCATCACGCTGAGCTTGCCCATCGCGCTGTTACTGATCCTGATTTTTGTGGTCATCGGCGCCGGAGTGGTTTACATGATGTTGCAAACCAGCAACCAGATTGTCGAACCCACCGTGACGCCTACCATCACTCAGACTCCTACGGTAACCTTTACCCCCACAGCCAGTCTGACACCCACCCAGGCCCCCACCTGGACGCCCCTCCCTCCCATTTCCTATACTGTGAAAGAGGGAGACTTGTGCAGCGGTATCGCGGGCGCTTTCAGCGTCTCGATCAACATGATCATTCTGGAAAACAACTTGAATGCCGAGTGCTTTATCTACCCCGGCCTGGTGCTTTCCATCCCGCAGCCAACCGCCACCCCGTCACCCGAGCCGTCCTCCACGCTCAGTGAGGTTGAATCCACCGATGATGCGTGCGAGAAGCTGGAGTACTCGGTGCAGGAAGGCGATACGCTGAGCAGCATCTCGTACAACTACAACATCAGCGTCACCGTCATCAAAGAGTACAACGGTCTCACGACTGATATCGTCTATGAAGGCATGCCTCTGGTTCTGCCGCTGTGCCAGCGTAATCCAACAGAGGGTCCCACCCCCACAGCGACACTTCCACCCCCGTACCCGGCTGCCAATCTGCTCCAGCCGTCCGACGGGCAGGTATTCGTGGCCGCAAATGAAACCATCACCCTGCAATGGGCTTCGGTGGGCACACTGCGCGAGAATGAAGCTTACGCAGTAACGGTGGAAGATATTACCGACGGAACCGGCCGCAAACTCACCGAGTATGTGACCGATACGAAACTGATCATCCCGGTCACCTTCCGCCCGGTTGGGGATACCCCCCACATCCTGCGCTGGTCAGTCATGCCGGTACGGCAGAGCGGCAGTACAGACGACGGCCAGGCCATCTGGGCATCGGCCGGTGAACGAAGTATCAGCCGTGTCTTCAGTTGGTGGGGCAGCCAGGCGGCAGCCACACCTACCCCGTAAGGAGATTCTTTTTCTTATGAATGTAAACGGGGCTGTCCGATGATGGACAGCCCCGTTTTATTTATAGAATATCGCCTAATTGTGAAGTGCTTCCAGATAGCGAACCGCCTGGATGGCTGCCGCAGCCCCCATGCCCGCAGAAGTGATCACCTGCCGGTAATTTGGGTCCGCCACCTCTCCGGCGGCAAACACACCCGGCAGGCTGGTTTTCATGCTCACATCGGTCACCAAATAGCCGTGCGGATCCACATCCAGTTGTCCTTTGAAAAGCTCAGAGTTGGGATGATGACCGATGAAGATGAATACACCCTGGGCAGTGAAGTCTTCCTCAGCGCCGGTCAGCACGTTTTTGAGGCGTACCGATTGCACTGCATTTTCACCGTTGATTTGGGTGACTATGGTGTTGAAGCGGAAGCTGATTTTGGGGTTCTCACGCGCCTGCTTCTCCAGAATCGCTCCCGCACGCAGTTCATCCCGCCGGTGAACAATGGTGACCGAATTGGCAAAGCGGGTCAGGAAGATACCTTCCTCCAGAGCACTGTCACCGCCGCCTATCACCACCACATCCTTGCCGCGAAAGAAGAAACCATCGCAGGTGGCGCAGTAAGAGACACCTTTCCCGGTAAATTCCTGCTCTCCAGGCACATCCAAATGAATGTTGCTGGCGCCAGTTGCCAGAATAACGGTTTCGGCCAGTATCTCTCTGGAGTAAACCGTAATCCGGTACGGGCGGCTGGAAAAATCGATCCCGGTCACCTGGTCATACTCAAAGCGCGCACCAAACTTCTCGGCATGTTTTTGCAGCATTTCAGAAAGCTCAGCCCCGCCTGTGCCATCCACAAAACCGGGATAATTCTCGACGAGGTAGCTGATCGCCACCTGTCCGCCGAGTTGCGTACCGGTAATCACCAGCGGTGATAGATCCGCGCGCGCGGCATAGAGGGCGGCAGCCATACCGGCCGGGCCAGCTCCAATGATGACCACATTTTCAACGTTGTTCTTTTCCGCTTCATTCAGCGGTTCTTTTGTTGTTTGAACACCGGACAGATTCAGATCCATGCTTTTCTCCAACCAATTCGATATTGCATCTTCATGTTCTATTATTTAGACGCATTAAATTAGATCAGCTTACCGGTAAAAGGTTACATTTGTGGTTGGATATACGAAATTAACCGGTGTAACCTTTATCGGCGATCTCCAGTGCCTGATCGATCACGTTCATTCCCTCGCGCAACTGCTCTTCGCTGATGATCAGGGGCGGAATGATCAGGATGGTGTGCCAGTGTGTGTACAGAAAAACACCTCGATCCGAAATAAATCGATCGATGGCTTTCATCTCCGGACTGCTGCCGTTCCATGGCGCGATGGGTTCTTTTGTCTTGCGGTCACGAACCAGTTCGATGACACCAAACAGGCCGATTGAACGCACGTCACCCACCGATGGATGTTTTTCTTTCAACTCATTCAACATTCTGGCCAAAACCTGCCCCATCTGAGCCGAGCGTTCTACCAGATTGTCTTCTTTCATCACATTAATGGTGGCGATGGCTGCAGACAGTGAAAGGGGATGTCCGTTATATGTAAGCCCGCTCACAAATGGTTTCTCATTAAACGCAGCCGCGATTTCCTGCTTCACGCCCACGCAGCCCAACGGGGCATATGCGGATGTCAAACCCTTTGCCATGGTGATCATGTCGGGGGCGGTGTTCCAGTGCTCCACCGCAAACCACTTGCCTGTCCGGCCAAAACCGGTCATCACTTCATCGGCGATCATCATGATGCCGTATTTGTCGCACAAAGCCCGTACGCCCTGCAGATAGCCCCTAGGCGGGATGATGATGCCGTTGGTTCCCACCACCGGTTCCATCAAAATGGCGGCGATCCGGTCCTTGCCCTCGTAGACAATCACCTCTTCCAGGTGGTTGAGATAATCCTCGTTGAACTGCTCCTCCGCGATATCGGGGGCATATTTGTGAAAGGTGGAACGGTATCGATAGGGATTGAGAAAATGCACCACGCCCGGCATGGAGCTGGTGCTCCAGGGCAAACGCCGCGGATCGCCGGTCAGGGCAATTGCTCCACCGGTCGCGCCGTGATACGAGCGGTAGAAGGTGAGAATGGTGTGCCGCCCGGTATAGGCGCGTGCAAGCTTGACCGCGTTTTCATTCGCATCCGCGCCGCCCATGGTGTACAAAAAGTGATCAATTCCGGCCGGGGTAATATCGGTCAGCATTTGCCCCAGGATGGCTCGCGGCGCGGTTGCCATTTTGGGTCCGGCAAAACAGAGATCGCGCGCCTGGTTGCAAATAGCCTCAATCACACGTTCATCGCCGTGGCCGATGTTCACACACATGACCATCGAGTTGAAATCCAGATATTGCTTGCCATCCACATCCCAGAAATAGACACCTTTGGCCTTCTTGACCGGTATGGGGTCAACATGCGACTGTGCGGACCACGTCCAGAAGTTATGATCCAGGCAGGCCTGGCGTATCTCAGAATCGCGAATTTCAGGCATAAGTCCTCCGAAAAATGGGTGAAAGGGAATCTATTCTTAGTATACTTAATCAGGAAACGACTGAATAATCTTAGCATAGATCACCGGGCTGCGACAGGTGAGAATATCCCGGTTTGAGTTGCCTTGTATCCCGAATCTACGGAGAAACGATCATGTCAGAACCATTGAACCATCAGATTGCTCTTGTCACCGGCTCCAGCCGCGGGATTGGGCAGGCCATTGCGCTGCGCCTGGCCCGAGCGGGCGCGGATATCGCCATCCATTACGTGCGAAATGAATCGCTTGCTCAGGAGACTGCCCGGCAGATCGAAGAGCTGGGACGCAAGGCTTACCTGTTCCGGGCCAATCTTTCCAAACTGGAGCACATCGAACAATTATTTACCGGTGTGAAAGAACACTTTGGCGGGCTGGATATTTTTATCAGCAGCGCCGCTTCCGGTTTCAACCGCCCGGCAATGCAGCAAAAGGAGAGCGGTTGGGATTACACCATGGATGTAAACGCGAAAGCTTTTCTGTTCGGCGTGCAGCAGGCTGTTCCACTGATGGAGCCGCGTGGGGGCGGCAGGGTGATTGCCATCTCCAGCCAGGGCTCCAGCCGTGTCCTCCCCGATTACATCGCGGTGGGCGCCAGCAAAGCCGCGCTGGAGAGCCTGACCCGTTACCTGGCGGTGGAATTGGCCTCCAAACACATAGCGGTCAATGCCGTCTCACCCGGACTGGTGGAAACCGATGTGCTCAAGCATTTTGCTTACATGGAAGACCCCACAGCGATTGAACGGGCTGCATCGCATACACCCGCCGGCCGGTTGGTGACGCCTGAAGACGTGGCGGAACTGGTGTATTTTCTGTGCACACCGGCAGCCGAAATGATCCGCGGTCAGGTGATTGTCATCGACGGCGGTTTTGGTCTGCAGGTACCGGCTTAAAATCAGTCTATTCGTCGCGTGATAACACAGCCCGGCAGGGCGCGCCATCGGAGGCATGCAGTTTGATCGGTAGTGCGGCTAGTTCATAGATGCCCGGGGTGACGGCGGAGAGGTTCAACCCCTCCAGCAGCACAATCTGTGCACCCAGCAGGATGCGGTGCGTGGTCACCTGGTCATTCCACGGCGCCACGGAAAGGTAGTCCACGCCGATCAACCGCATACCCAGTTCCACCAGTACCTGTGACGCGCCGGGGTCGATGGCCACATAGCCGGTATCAAAACCGGCATCCATTTGAGCCCACAAACGCGAGTTGCGTGTTTTGAACAGCACTTTTGTGATGGATCGGTCAATGGGCAAACCCGCCAACACCTCGGCAGTGATCAGATCCACACTGTCATCCACCTGTACGACCTGCGCCGGACCCATCAGGTCCTCCAGCGCCACCAGGTCGATGGTCCGTCCATCTACGATGAAATGATAGGGAGCGTCCATATGGGTTCCGGTATGTGCGCCAAACTTCAGCGCGGTCACGTTGGCATGATCGCCATCTTCCATCTTCTGGATCCGCTCCTTCCAAACCGGGGGATCTCCCGGCCAGACCGGCAGAGCGGCAGAGATGGGCAGCGAAATATCATAGTACTTTTTCATGGTTGTTCCTCCACGGTCTGAGTTGCAGTCGGTAAAACAGAATCGGCAGATATAGTCTTCCAGGCGGAGGTGTACCAGATCAAATAATCCTCCACATGTGCGGCCCAGTACTCTTCATTATGGGCGCCATTGTTGATCACCCATTCATGCGGCACATGGTATCGGGTCAATTGCCTTTCAAAGTTGCCGGCCGATTCCAGCATATAGTCCAACGAACCATCATCCATATACACGCGCGGATAAGCGTCATCGGTGATTTTGTTCAGCCGGTCAGGCAGAGAATAAAAATCGCCCTGAAACAGCGCCAGGCTGTGCGCCCCAACCGAGCCAAACAACTCCCACTCGGTGAAACCCAGGTGTATTGCCCAGCCCGCTCCGCGTGAAAGCCCGCCGATAGCCCGGCACTCACGCAGATCGCAGGTATCATACTCTTCATCCACCCAGGGGATCAGATTGTTGACCAGTTGATCTCCGTAAACAGATTCGCGCGGATCCTGCAGATAGTAATACTCATACGGCATGACGATCAAAAACGGCTGCGCCTGCCCGGTGCTGATTAACTGATCCGCGGCTTCATCGACGCCCAACCGGTCCCACTGATCATCCGTGGAGCTCTGACCATGCAAGAGATACAGTACAGGGTAATCATAATTCCATCGTTCGGCATAACAGGGGGGCAGGTAAACCCGGAATGCCAATGTTCGCGTTGTTTCCGGGATGACGATCTCACGTAATTCAATAGTTCCCTCTACCGAGGTGCAGACTTCTTCGGTGGGGGTAGCCGTCTGCGTGGGGCGAGGCGTGGTCGAGGGTTGAAGTGTGGCGGTATCTGCCAGCGGCGCTTCGGCGGTAATGGTGAATTGGGCGCTTAAGGCCGCTATGGTCTGCTGTACCACCGTAGCCTGAATTCCAGGCCCATTTTCACGGCTCTGCAGACAACCGGCAAACCAGATCCCGGCGATGACCAGAACAAGAATGATCATCCAGACATGCCGTTTACTCATTGCGCAGCCGCCTCAAATACAGTCATCCAGTCAGCATAACTGAAGATCGTTTCCAGAAATTTTTCACGCTCGCCGCGTTCCATCAAACGGGGTCTGGCAGAATCTTCCAGCCGGAGCGTGATCAACTCTGTTGATATATATTTTCCCTGATAGAAATAGTGTTTGTCAACAAATTCATTCCGGTTTTGACCGTACATCTGATCGAAAAATAAATTCCCCAGACCGTAGTGGATAAAATGATTCCCAATGAATGTCATGGTTTGTGCAAAATGCGATTGGCTCCCGCTGACAATCACTGTCCCCTGCCGGGCTGCCTGCTGAAAATCAATCCGCTGTGAGGAATGAGGCGTGTAATCCTCCACCTCCAGGTGCTGGAAAGTGACAATGGGGATGGAACCCGACTGCAGAGCCCGCTGGATTTCTGTTTCCATCCACCCTTTCTGGCAGGGGTTGGAACCCGGGTTGTCTTTCTCGGCCCATACACTTTCCGGGCCGGACGGGCTGCAGCCGATAAAGGTAAAATCCTGTGTGTTGGCGTTCAATGTCAGCGGGGTGGATGCTTCTGCCAGATCGACACCGCCGCCGAAGTAAGGCATGCCCCGATCATGGTACATCTGCAGGGTTTCCAGAAACGGTTCAGTCCCCCAATCCAGAATGTGATTGCCGGTCAGCTCGATCACATCCGCGCCGACCTGTTCCAGCAGCGCATAATAAGAGGGATCGGAACAGAAACGAGCTTCCACCCGCACCGGTTTTGCAGCCGGGCAATCCTCCCAAAATGAGACTTCGTTGCTGATATGGGTAATATCGGCATCCTTAAGGATGTCTGCGATGTCTCTCGCTGGATAGTCGACGCCGTTTTCTTCCATACGCAGGGCAGTATAGCGCACCAGCGCGGTAGTGCCGGTCATGATCACTGATGTAAGCTGGTTGGTATCCAGGTTGGTCGGCGGCGCCTGTATCCGTTGAAGCTGCCCCTGCGATAGCAAATCCTGCGAGGGATCGGCCTGGATAAACCCGAACGGAATGGTGAGGGAATACTCCGTATCATCAAAACCGCTTTGGAGTGGTGAGATCCCATCCACCTGCATCACCTTCCAGCGCGGGTCAATTTCTTCAAACGGGATGATCGCCCAGGCATTTTCGCTCTCCCAGGCGGTCTGCAGCAGGTCGCCAGAAGGCAGCGTGTTGACCATCGTCGGATCGGCCGCCCCCCACAGGCGTGTGAACAGTGCATAGGTAGACTGGCTGACCAGCAAACGGTCGATAAACTCGGGCAGGTTTCCGGTTCCGCTCCAGGCATTCCGGATCTCGCTCAAAGTAGCTCCATCCTGAACGGTGGGAAAGGGAGCCACAAGCAGGTAAACCCAGTGCGATAAGATAAGAGCCGGGTCTGCTCCGGCCTCCAGTGGTCCAACCTCGATTGCATTTTGGGAGGAAGATTCGACTAATACCCCTGCCTCTCCCAGGTCGATTTGCGAAACCAGATTTTCCGGCAAACAGTCGCACAATTGGATCCTGACCGGTTGTTCCTGTGTGGGGCTGGCTGACGATACAGCAGGGTGTTTCGTAGCAGTCGGTCGCGGGGTTGCCGATGTCTGTGTAGGATCATCAGTAGGTTGGTTTTGTGAAGAAAGCCGGCTGCAGGCCGGCGCGGTGAGAAGAAGAACACAAAGTAGCAGTAAGGAGCGGAGCTTTAGCCTTGTCATGTCAGTTGATGGGATATTATACTCAATGCTTATGCAGAGATATTCAGGAGAACCATTCCTGATCAGAATTTTTTCTCTGCAGGATGAGGCCTGATCGGCAAATAACCGGTTTTGATAGGATCTGATAGATACCCGGCCTATAATTCCATCATATATCATGATAAGGATGTGCCATGCGCGAAGTTGCGGTTTTGGGTATTGGGCAGACAAAAATCGAAGAACATTGGGATAAATCACTGCGTGAGCTGGCCGGCGAAGCAGTACTCAACTGTCTGGCTGACGCCGGGATGAACTCAGTGGAGGCATTATTTGTGGGCAATATGCTGTCAGGAGCCTCCAACCGCCAGCAACAGTTGGGCGCATATATCGCTGACTGGGTGGGCCTGAAACAAATCGAAGCGGCCCGCATTGAAGCAGCCTGCAGCTCGGGCTCCTCAGCTTTCCGGGCGGCTGTAATGGCCGTTGCCTCCGGTGATATCGATTCCGCCATCGCGGTGGGTGTGGAGAAAATGACCGATGTATTGCCCGCAGAGATCACCAAAACCCTGGCAACCGCCGCCGATGCCGAGTATGAGGGTGCTCACGGCCTTTCCTTTGTGGGGCTGAACGCCCTGATCATGAAACGATACATGTATGAATACGGCTGGAAGCATGAGGATTTTGCCGGTTTCAGCATCAACTCGCACGCCAATGCCGTTCACAACCCGTATGCCCGCTTCCGCAAAGCCATCACCGCCCAGGAATTCAGCAAGGCCACAACCATCGCGGATCCGATTAATATTTTGGATGCATCCCCGGTCGGAGATGGAGCTGCCGCCACCCTCATCATCCCGCTGGAACAGTTACAGCGTTTGCCCGATCGAAAAAAGGTTAAAGTGGTCGCCTCGGCGGCTGCTACCGATACCATCGCCATCCACTCCCGTCCGGATCCCCTGTGGCTGACCGCTGCCGAGAAATCGGTCCAGTCAGCCTATCGGCAGGCAGGCGTGGGGCCGCAGGATATCGATATCTTTGAACTGCATGATGCCTTCTCCATCATGGCGGCTTTGAGCCTGGAAGCCTGCGGTTTTGCTGAAAGAGGCAAGGCGCCCGCACTGGCGATCAACAACGATATCTGCATAAAAGGACGTATTCCCATCTGCACCCTGGGCGGTTTAAAATCACGCGGGCATCCAGTGGGCGCCACCGGTATGTATCAAATCGTCGAGGTGGTTGAACAGCTTCGCCAGGAAGCCGGACCTACCCAGGTGGAGGGAGCGCGCTTTGGGATGGCTCAAAATATTGGCGGCAGCGGATCCAACATCCTCACCCATATTCTTGAAGCCTTATGATATTTGATCCTGAAGATTTCGATAAGAAACTGCAAAAATACCGGACCAAAACATTTCGAACCTCGGTTTTCTCTCGCGTTCGTTCCATTGAGGATGCTCTCGATTTTGTGAACGAACGCGGTTTCATTTTCTTCTGGCCCATCAAGGGTTTTGTATTCCCCTCCCTGTGGGCTGCCAATGCCGGCGACCGTGTTGTACCGGATAATCACGATGATCCGGGTCACGTCACCTGGGATTGGAAGGATAAGATGTTGGGCCAGAAAAAATGGTATTACGGGCGCGTGCTGAAACGCAAGAATACCATCATCTCCCTGGAGACCCTGCCCTACTTCTACGCCCTTTCACCCAATTACGGGGAATACGAAAGTGATTATCAGACCCAGTATGAGCAGGGCCTGCTCACAGCCGAATCAAAAGCGGTGTATGAGGCCCTGCTGACCAACGGTCCGATGGATACGCTCATGCTGCGAAAGTTCTCGCACATGACCAGCCAATCCAGTTCCAGCCGCTTTCAGCGCGCGCTGGATCAACTGCAAATGGAATTCAAAATCCTGCCGGTGGGGGTGAGTGAAGCCGGCGCCTGGAACTATGCCTTTATGTATGACGTGCTACCGCGGCATTTTGAGTGGATCGAAGAGAAAGCCGGTATCATCACCGAACCGGAGGCGCGCGCCTTTCTGCTCAAACGCTATCTCATATCCATGGGGGCAGACGATCTCAGCCGTATTCGCAGTATGTTCCGCTGGGATGATAAAACCCTTCAGCGCACCATTCACCGGGTGATGGAAGAGAATTCGATCAAAATCAGTTCCATAGAATTGGATGGAAAACCCGCCCTAACACTGGACGATTTGCTATAATACTATTGATACTATTATTTACCGGATGTTTATCAATAATATTGATGAATTTCAATAATATTATAGAAGGTTGCCAGCAAAGCAGAACAATTGGATCCTTCGTTATCATTGCAAATCAGTGCTCACAGAAAAAGGGTCGGATCGAATGAACAAGGTTGCAATAGTCACGGATAGTATTGCCAGCATTCCAGAAAATTTTCTCCAAAGCCTGAAAATCCATACCGTTGCCTACTACATACACCGTGGGCAGGAAGTTCTGCGTGATCTGGTGACTATCAATCGCGAAGAGTTTTTCACATGGATGAAAACCGCCACCACCGTTCCGCAGACCGCCAGCCCAGGCCCCGGTGATTACTTCACGCTTTATCAGAAACTCGCTGATGAGGGCACCAAAGAGATCGTCAGCATTCATATGTCATCCAAGGGCAGCGGAGCATACCAGGCTGCCCGCGCAGCTTTACCCATGGTCAAAGAACAACTGCCTTCCCTTAAGGTGGAAGTGATTGATACGCTGAGTGTTTCGATGGGCCAGGGATGGATTGCCCTTGAAGCCGCCAGAGCTGCCATGGATGGAAAAACGCTTAAGGAGATCCTTCAACTCATCACCAGAATGATCCCCGTCACCAAAATGATTCAGACCGCCGATACGCTTAAGTATCTATACATGGGCGGACGGATTGGTAAGGCCAAACACCTGGTTGGTTCACTGCTCAATATCAAACCGCTGATTGGTATGGAGAACGGGTTGATCGTTGCGCTGGGTACTGCGCGCAGCCAGGCAAAAGCTTACCAGTCCATGGGGGATATGATCGAGCAATCCATTCACAATGGCAAGATCAAGATCGCCTACGTCCATGCGGCAGCGAAGGAAGAAATCTTAAGGCTCAAAGAAGAAATTGAGAGCCGTGTTCAGGTGGTCGAAAGTATGATCACAGAACTCAGCCCGGCTCTGGGGGTTCATTCAGGTCCCGGTACCACCGGACTGTGTTATTACCCGGTCAGCGAATAAAATGGCCGAACTGCATATTTCCCAAAAAATCCGCCGTCGTTACCAGCTTGACGAGGCTCTTTTTCAAACTGATGGCCACGTAGTCATCGCCAACTTCAAGGCATCCCGAGAGCTGGCTCAAAAGATCAATACCGTTCACGATCCGGATTTTCCTCCATCAGGTGTCCGTTCAGGGGAGCTGCATGCTGTCGGGTTAATCGACGAGATCTTCCATTATGTGATTTCGCTCTATCAAAAGCAAAAGAACCCGCTGTTTTATTCCAGCCTGATCAGGCTGCTCGATCAATCCTTTTCACAGGATGATGTAGACGATCTGCTGATTGCATTCGTCCAGGAGTTCCCCCCCAACCCGGTTTATCACCGGCAGGTTTCCGCACAGACCTACCTGCTTGCATCTGAAAACGGAACATCCAACCGCGAACAGGTGCTGGAAGAACTGCTGCTGATCTGGATGGCGAATCAAAATAGAGCCTATCAGCCCCTGAACGCCCTCTTCAACGACCAGTTGCTGCACGATCACCCGCAATACCATGAGATGATCCAATTCATCGAGCAGTACAGCAAAAGCCAGCCCGGTTTTGGCCCACGTGAGGCTGATCTGGTGCAGTTGCTGCGTTCACCCGCCCAGGCTGTCCCCGATTCGATCCCCGGGCAGCTCGATTACATCCGCACCGAGTGGGGCTATCTGCTGGGGGATTATCTTCTGCGTATCCTCAGTAGCCTGGATGTGCTGAAGGAGGAAAGCAAACTGGGGTTTTTTGGCCCCGGACCGGTGGAGATCCCTTTATACGACTATGCGCAAGCAGGGTTGAGTGAAGAAGAGCGGTATAGCCGTGACAGCGATTGGATGCCCAATCTGGTGCTGATCGCAAAAAATTCGTATGTCTGGCTGCATCAACTCAGTGTGCAGTACCAGCGCCCCATCCGCACTCTCTCCGACATTCCGGATGAAGAGCTACAGCAACTGGCACGTCGCGGCATTAATGGTCTATGGCTCATTGGGTTGTGGGAACGCAGCCGCGCCTCCGCCCGTATCAAGCAGTTATGCGGTAACCCGGAAGCCATTTCTTCGGCGTATGCCCTGCGTGATTACCAGATCGCCGGTGACCTGGGCGGTGAGGCCGCCTACCAGAACCTTGATTCGCGCGCGCACCGCTATGGCGTCCGCCTGGCGAGCGATATGGTACCCAACCACATGGCCATCGACTCGACATGGGTCTACGAGCATCCTGACTGGTTTATTTCACTGCCGTACAGCCCGTTTCCTGCCTATCAGTTCAACGGTCCGGATCTTTCAGATCACCCGGATGTGGGTGTGATGATCGACGATCATTACTATACCCGCACGGATGCCGCGGTGGTGTTCAAGCGTTTTGACAAACGCACCGGCTCCGAAATGTACATCTACCACGGAAATGACGGCACCAGCCTGCCCTGGAATGATACCGCCCAACTCAATTATCTCAAACCCGAGGTTCGCGAGGCGATCATTCAGACCATCATCCAGGTAGCCAAACGCTTCCCCATCATCCGGTTTGACGCAGCCATGACGCTCACCCGCAAGCATTTCCACCGCCTGTGGTTTCCGCAGCCCGGTAGCGGGGGTGATATCCCATCACGCGCGGAATATGCCCTCACCGATGAGGAGTTTGATAAAGCCATGCCGGCCGAGTTCTGGCGCGAGGTGGTGGATCGTATGGCAGTGGAAGCCCCGGATACGCTGCTGCTGGCGGAAGCCTTCTGGCTGATGGAAAGTTACTTCGTTCGCACACTGGGTATGCACCGGGTTTACAACAGCGCCTTTATGCACCTTCTGCGTGATGAGGATAACGCGAAATACCGCGCCCTGATCAAGAACACGCTCGAGTTTGATCCGGAAATCATGAAACGCTTTGTGAATTTTCTCAACAATCCGGATGAGCGCACAGCCATCGATCAATTTGGCAACGGTGATAAATACTTTGGCGTTTGCACACTGATGGTCACCCTGCCCGGTCTGCCCATGTTTGGGCACGGGCAGATTGAGGGCTATACCGAAAAATATGGCATGGAATACCGGCGCGCCTATCGCGATGAGACTCCGGATGGACACCTGGTTTGGCGGCATGAGCAGCAGATCTTCCCGTTGTGCAAAAAACGTTATCTGTTTGCCAGTTCGGAGCACTTTCTGCTGTACGATTTCTTCACCCCCCAGGGCCAGGTAGATGAAAACGTGTATGCCTACTCCAATCGTGCCGGTCAGGAAACCGCGCTGGTGATCTATAACAACCGTTACGAGAGCACCCGCGGCTGGATCCGCAAATCGGCTGCCTTTATGGATAAATCGTCCGAAGCCCGCAATCTGATCCAGCGTTCGCTGCATGAAGGGCTGAACCTCCAGACCCAACCCGATACCTTCACCATCTGCACCGATCAGGTGACCGGTCTCGAATATCTGTACCGCAATACCGATCTCATTTTGAACGGCTTGTACTTTGAACTCAACGGTTATCAAACCCACGTGTTCATCAACTTTCGGCAGGTACTCGATACGGACGGCACATGGCAGCGGCTGCATGAGTATTTGGGCGGGCGTGGAACGCCCGGTATGGATGATGCCTTTTTTGATATGCGCCTGCGCCCGGTACTGGACCCGCTGCGTCAGATCTTCAACCGGGGTTACTTTGACGCGCTGCTGGCTGCCGGCCAGTCAGGCGAGGGATTTGACCAATACCCCGATCTGCTTCCTGATACACGCGAGAAGCTCCGCAATCTGATCTCCGGGTTGACCGGCTGGCTGGGTCGGGATGATTTAAGTGTGGATCTGATCGAGCAGAAAATTGATGAACTCTCTGGGGCCATTTTGCTGCTGAATCTGAGTCAACAACTTCCGGCTCGAACCACCCGCACCATTCATCAAGCAGTCACGGTTGTGGAAAAGCTGTTTCACAATGGAAATACCATCAATCGCATCCTGCTATTCAGTTCCATTTTGTTGAAAGATCTTGGATGCCTTGATAACCGGGAGATGCCCGGTGAAGTGATGGATGCCTGGTTCAGTGAGCTGCGTATCAGCCGTCTGTTTGGCAATTTCCTCAAAGAGATGGGCATCCCGGCCAGCGAGCCAATCGACGAAGCGGTTGCCTGGCTGCGCTGGTTGGTCACCCAGGGCGGACTGCCCGAGCAGGCGTCAACCTGCTGCGAATCTGATGGACTGAGGGTGGTCTTCGCCCAGCCTCTTACAGCGCGGCTTTTGAATGTGAACTGTTTTGAGAATGTAGAATACTTCTCAAAAGAAAAATTCGAGGATTTTTGCGGCTGGCTGCAGGCCCTTAATGTACTGGAGAATTTATCCAATCCGGGTCAGGCGATGACTGAATCACTGGAAAAGATTCTGAAAGTGTCCACCTGTCTGGAACGTCTTACTGCTACCGCGAAGCAATCAGGTTATCAAACGGAGAAGTTTTTCAATCTGCTGGCCAGGTCTTCTGAATAATCGCTGAACGGCGTGGATGCGATCTCCTGAACATGCTGTTTGTACACCTGGTCGGCGGTTATGCTGGACCGCCAGCTCTTTACCGCTTCCAGGTAATGCATTGCCTGCGCATCCAGATCCACACCGGTCGCCAGACGGGTGAGCCAGACTGCCTGAGCGGCATATTTCACATTGTTTCTCGGCTCAATCCGGTCGAAATCTTCAAAGAACCAGGCGCATGAGGTGAACATACGCTGTCGCTGAAACTGAGCCGCCAGGAGCAGTGAAATCACTTTCAATTCACGCTCATCCAGAGCGCTCTTTACCCGGCTGCGAATATACTCCCCTTCGTCGATTTGTCCATTGAATACCGCCATATAACCATGCCGTAGTTCCCAGACATCGGTCTGATATTTGGACATGTATTTGACATACACCCGGTCAATGTCCCTGGCGATGCGGTTGAAAGCCACCCTGAGCGGTTTCTTCCATGATCCGTTGGGCGTACACCCGCAGGTAGAGGCCCAGCGTTTCACCCCGTGATGACAGCTCCACGAGGTGAAATCAATAATCTCGGCGGTTTCCATAGGTGGATGATCTTTGAGCCACAGCCCGGGAAAAGACTTAATCACCTGTTTGCCTTCCACCGCCCGGTTCAGCAGGTACGAGAGAAACTTATCGCGAAACGGGTGGTGATGACCATACGCTTCACCATCCGAGGCGATGATCAGAAGTTGATCGCCCGGCTGGCTGCCGTTTTGCTGGGCATACTGGGGCATCAGGATCTGCAGTAAAAACTGATCGGCATTGGCGGTGGCGCCCGGGTCAAAGCTGACCCTGGAGCTCAGACTCTGATGGTAAAAGAAGACGATCATCCGCCGCCCATCATAACAGTTCACCCAGTAAGGTTTACTCACATCCAGGTCTTTAGCCGTCGTTTGCCAGGGCGCCAGGATGGTAAACTGAATCCCATTTTGAGCCAGTATATCCAGCGTTTCCAGGTCAACGGCGGTTTCCGGCAGCCACATGCCCTGCGGATCATGGCGGTATCGAAACTTGAAGTCATCGATCCCCCACCGGATCTGGGTCCATTTATCGGTTGTGGATGCCAGCGGCAGGATGGTATGGTTATAGGCCTGCGCCATCGCGTTTCCTACCCCGTACCGGCGCACGTTCACCTGATCCTGTTCGATGATGCTGGCCAGGGTTTTTGAATCCGCTTTCGCCATCCAGTCTGCCAGGGTTGGGCCTACATCATAACTGATCCCCTCAAAGTTTCCCAGTTCAGCATTCGGTTGATAGCATTGATCATTGATCCGTGCATTCCAGTCATGATAAGGTGAAGCACCCCGTTCTTCGGGGATTTTACCCGTCAGCGCATCCTCACGAGGTGGCTGATAAAAATGACCGTGGATGCAAAATGCATGTGTTGGGAGCTGATCCAATGTCTATTTCCCTTTCAGGTAACCAAGCTGGTTGGAGAAACGTGAGGGGATAATTCCAAAAACGCGCGGGAGGGTATCCACCGAACAGGTACGGTTGGAGGCAAGATAATCAAGCCAGTTGATGGAGATGGGGATCTGCCCCATAAACTGTTCGATAATCAACGCCAGGGTTCGCAAGTACACCGGGCCAAGCGGGATGAGCAGACGCCGCCGCCCGGTGGCTTCCATGATATCTTCAACCACCTGCTGGATGGTGAGATATTCACCCCCGCCCAGCGAGATGATCTGATTGACAGCGCGCGGATTGCCCAGCGTCCAGTGAATGCAGGCAGCCAGATCATCCACCCAGATCGGCTGGATGAGGGTGCGTCCATCACCGGGGATGAAAACCAACCCGACGGACCGCTTAATCAAGCGGGCAATTGAGGTGGTGAACTGGTCGTTCGGTCCGAAGACGACGCCTGAGCGAATGATGGTGTACGGCACCTGACTGTTCTGGATGGCCGCCTCGCAAATGGACTTGGTCTTCAACATGGCGAAGGCCGAGCCCTTATCAGAACCAAGATGGCTCAGGTAGATGATCTGTTTGACGCGGCTCAGGCGGGCTGCTCTCACCAAGGCTTGTGTGCCCTGAATATCCACCCCGGCAAAATTGGCTTTGGCGCCCCTGCGTTCATCAGACACCAGATGGATCAATACATCCACATCGGTAAAAGCTGCCCGCAGGCTGCGTTCATCCTGCAGTGAAGCCACTGCGATATCCAGTTTCTTTCCGGTGATTAATCGGGGTGTCTTTTTGGAGGGTCGTACCAGCAGGCGCACCGGAATTTCCATATCCAATAAGTATCTAGTCAGAACCTGACCGATAAAACCAGTGCCGCCCGCGATTAGAATCATATAAGCTAATTATAGCAGTTATTTTGGTACGCTTCTGCATGTCTGGCATATATCTTGCACCTACATGTTGGCACGCTGCATGTGAAATTTGAAAGGGATAACGGGAAATTATTATGGATGCACAGACTGCCCTTGAATTCCAATATCGAAAACGCATCGGATTTCACTATTTTCCGGATACATTGCATTACCGATACCAGGATTTGAAAAACTGGCTGCCGGAATTGAAATCCATGCAGACCAGTTGGATGCTGCTGATTGCCCCGCCCGATCGGGCCATTCCGGAACCATTTATCCGCGGGCTTCTGCAGAACAAAATCGAGCCGGTTCTTCACTTCAACTGCTCACCGGAGACGCTGGGGACCGTCCAGAATGTTGAACTCCTGATTCGCGCCTATTCCCGTTGGGGCGTGAAAAAGATCATCTTCTTCGATCAGCCCAATGTGCGTACCTCCTGGTCCGCTTCAGGCTGGACGCAAAAAAACCTGGTGGATCAATTCCTGGATCACTTTATCCCATACGCCAACCTGGCGCTTCAATACGGCATCACGCCCATCTTCCCGCCCCTGCATCCGGGCGGCGATTACTGGGATACCGTGTTTCTGCGCTCCGCATTGACGAAAATCCTCACCCGCGATGAGCTGCTCATCGATCAGATGCAGTTATCCGCCTACGCCTGGACGTGGGGAAAATCGCTGAACTGGGGCGCCGGCGGCCCTGAGGTGTGGACCAATAACCGCCCGTATTCCGATCCCACCGAGCCGGATCAAAGAGGTTTCCGTGCCTTTGAATGGTACAACCAGATCGCAGATAGCATTCTGGGGAAAACCCTGCCCATCTTTTTACTGGGAGCAGGCGCTCAGTATCCCTTCCATCACAAACAGGAAGCCAATTATGCAAAGAACGGCCTGACCGGCACCGCCACGATGATTGCCAATCTGATGTACGGCGAAAAGGTGATCACCAATGACATGCAAAATGAGCTGCTGGAACCGGTTGCCGATAACATTGTTTGCGCTTTTTACTGGCTGCTGACGGCCGCTGAAGGTGATCCGTACGCCGCCCAGGCCTGGTATCATCCCAATGAGGAAAGATTACCTGTGGTTAAGGCTTTCCAACGTTGGTGCCTTGAATCTTGTGAAAAGGATGAAAAAGTCTGGCGTGAAAAACGGAAAAATCTGACCCGTCAGTCACCCAAGTCCGACCTGTTTGCCGCTGAAAACCAGCCGGTGAAAGAAGAAGTCTTTGATGACAGTGTAACCACCGGAAAGCTGACCTTTGAGCCGGATCTGCAAAAGGTTGATCCAACACCGGTTTCTGCAGTGGAAGAGAAAATCATGCCCGCCGAGAGACTGTCTGAAATACAGACGTCTGAACCTTCAGCCAACACAGCCAGTGTAAGCGCAACAAATGCGAGCGCAACAAATGCGAAGGTGAACATTCACCCCGGAAAGAGCCCCAATTTCGTACGTCCGATCGATCACTATCTGCTGCTGCCACTGTATGAGTGGGGAGTTGCAGACTGGCACCTGGATGTGATCCGTCCATTTATCAAAAAGCACCGCGTCACGGTGGGTTTCTCCGTCCGTGAAGCCGCCCTGGCAAAAAAGGTGACTGTGGTGGGGAACGCACAGAGTTTTCCCGAAGAACTGCTCGAAAAATTGCGGGCTACCGGCTGCGATGTGGAACGCATCCAGGGCGACGGTACCAGCATTGCATCTCAATTAGCGACGAGGTGAAAGAATGAACAATCAATACGGGCTGAAGCACGCTTCAAATGATCCACTGGAGATCCCCAAACCGGTGATCAAGGTGATGGGTCTGGGGGGCGGTGGTTCCAATGCTGTTAATCGCATGATCGAACTGGGCCTTTCCGGCGTGGAATATATCGCCGCCAATACGGATGCCCAGGCATTGAAAAACAGCGCCGCTCCGGTCAAAATCCAGTTAGGGCCTACCCTAACACGCGGTCTCGGGGCAGGCGGCAATCCGTCGGTAGGTGAAGCGGCTGCTGAAGAGAGTAAAAAGGAAATTCAGGCTGCTTTACAGGGCGCCGATATGGTTTTCGTCACTGCGGGGATGGGCGGAGGCACCGGTACCGGGTCGATACCCGTTGCAGCTCGTATTTCCCGGTCGCTGGGCGCTGTCACGGTCGGCATCGTTACCTCGCCGTTCTCGTTTGAAATGGGCAAACGCCAGAAAAATGCCAAAGAAGGCCTGGGATTGCTGCGGCAACATACCGATACGCTGATCAATGTGCCCAACGACAGCCTGCTTAAAGTATCACCGCATGATCTGCCGATCGATATGGCCTTTCGCCTGGCCGATGACGTGCTGCGTCAGGGCATTCAGGGCATTACCCAAATTGTGACCCAGCCCGGTATGATCAATGTAGACTTTTCACACGTCCGCAATATGATGATGAACGGCGGCGGCGCGTTAATGGTATTGGGTTACGGCAAGGGCCCCAACCGCACCATGCAGGCGGTATGGCATGCCCTGAACCACCCCCTGCTCGAGGCAGTCTCGCTGCAGGATGCCACCGGTATCATTGCCAACTTTACCGGCGGTGATGACCTGGCCTTCTTTGAAGTTGCTGAAGCGCTCAACCATTTACATTCGCTCACCAGTGAAGAAACCGAAATTATTCCCGGCATCAATACCAATCCACAGTTCAACGACCGCGTGGAAGTCATTCTGGTCATCACCGGCATGGGCGGGCAGGCAATCGATAAGAAATCCGATCTGGCCAGCCGCGACCGCTCGTTCGCCCCGGGAGCCAACCGCCCCGGCAGCTTCAACGAAACAGGATCTCATTTTCCGAGTGAACGATCAAACTATGATGTGCAATCGTTCGTACGCAAGAAATCACTGACGGATGAATAAATCGGGATGGAGTCGCCTATCTTGCCAGGCAGTTATGCATCTGACATTTCTGACGGCTCCCTCCCCTGTATTGATTTGACCAGAGGGACCCCAAATGGATTCAGGTATTCTGGAAAAAATTTGTAGTCAGATCTATAAACGATACCCCGAATTTAAGGGGAAGAGACCAAAGGTGAAAGCGTATACCGATACGCAGCATCTGTTGATCTTCAGCACCCAGGTGGAAGGGCCGGATGGCAAGGCAATCACGCGTTCATTGCGGGTGATTGCCGATGAGAATGGCAAAATTGGCAAGGTGACCACCTCTCGCGGATAGGGACACAGCATGCTGACCAAAATCTCCACCCAGCTGGAGCTGTTTTTCCTGAACCTGTTCATCAATGTTTTAAGCAATACAAAATGGTTCCGCATGCTGGTGCGGGGATTTTATGCGTTGAATCAAAACCGGCGGTTGTTCCGCCGGTTCATCAGTTTGTGTCTTATGTTTGGATTACTGGGTATCGGCTTGGGTTGGGTCTTATCCATTTTTCTCGATCGAGCCGGCATCCCCGGTATTTTCTGATTTTTCTTCAGGGTTTTCGGCATTCGGTGCCGGTAGGGTTTTACCTGGTTCCACCTGCGTTTCTGCTGCGGGTGGAATTATTTTCTCAGGTGCTGCAGCAATAGACGGTTCAGTCCCGACCGGTTGAGATGGAACCGGCTGGCTGGTTTCCGGGGTGTCTTTTCCAGGTCCGAGCGGGTTCAAGCGGGTGAAATCCTTCACCTGCTGGTTCATCTTGTTGAGTTCTTTCACCGTTTCATCCAGACCCGCCTCAGCCATAAACTTCTTGGGCAGCGAGCGGATTTCCTGACTGGTACTCACCAACGATTTCCAGACCGGTGATTTAATAAACTTTTGGATCAATCGCGCCAGTTTTCTGGCGGTATTCAGCATTTCCTCTGGGCCCAAAACAATCAAAGCGATTGCCAGGATCAGCAACAACTCCAGAGGACCAATATTTAAGATCTGCATATGCCTGTGGCCGCTTTATTCTGCGTAGAATGGGATGGAAAAACTAAAGACTCTCGTCTTCATGCTCTGATTTTTTCTTCCCGTCCTCTTCTTCATTCAAATTGCGGCGGAAGATTTTGATCCCTTTGGCCAGGTCTCCGGCAACACGGGTAAGGCGAGGACCAAACAGAACCAACAGGATAAGCAGAACGATCAGTAACTCAGGCCAACCAATTCGAAACGGCATCTTCAGCTCCTTTTCTCATAATGCTTTCAATCCCATTATAAAACATTCCATATCACTTTGCGAACGTGGCAAAAACGATGCTGAGCAGGTATAACAGGAACAACGGCAGCATAACCAGACCCATATTGACCGGATCAACTGTGGGGCTGATAAACGCCGCCAGGATGGAGATGATGACGATAGCAATCCGCCATTGTTTCAACAGACCCTTAGGGGTGACAATCTTCAGTTTGGCGAGAATGAACACCACCAGCGGGGCTTCAAAAGCCAGACCGATCCAGAACAACATGTTGGTGACAAAATTGATGTAGTTGGACAGGCGCGGGGTGGTAGGTGTGCCCAAAAAACTGACTAAAAACGGGATGGCTGTGGGCAACATCACAAAATTGGCAAAAGCCACACCCGCCAGAAAAAGCACACTGGCAATGGGAATGGCCAAATAAATCCATTTCCGCTCGCTTTGTTTCAACCCTGGCACGATAAACGCCAGGATCTGATACACAATAAATGGGATGGCAAAAATGAGACCGCTCAGCAGCGAAACGCGCATGAAAACGCCCATGTTTTCGGTCATCTCAATCGACACGAGCTTTTCAATACCGCCAATCGGTTTGGCCAGAAACGCGATAATTTGCTGGGTGAACGCAAAGCTGAGCATAGTGGTCGCGAGCAGCGCCAGCATGGATTTCAGCAGCCGGGACCTCAACTCATTAACATGTTCCCAGATATCCATAGTTTCTTCGCCCTCATCGAGGGTATCGCCCTCAAAGGCGCCATGATCGAGGTCATCGATGTCATCCTGGGTCAGACCGGCTTTCAGTTTTTCACTCATCAGACACCTGTACTGGAAAAAAATTGCCGCTGACCATCCTGCAACCGGTCAGCGGCTTCATTTTATCACCTTACGTGTTTTCGGTTAAAAAATGTCTTTTACAAGCTTACCGTCTTTGATCACCACTGCGATGTTGTTCGAATCGGTCAGCGAGTGAATATCGTCCAGCGGGTTGGTGCGCGCGATCACCACATCGGCCAGCTTACCTTTTTCCAACGTGCCCAGGCGATCCTGCCATTCCAAACATTCCGCCGCAACTCTCGTACCGGCCAGAATGGCTTCCATGGGGCTCATGCCAATTCCGCATAACAGCTCAAGTTCACGCAGGTTTCTGCCATGCGCCATCACGCCTGAATCAGTACCGGCAGCAATCTTTACCCCGGCCTTGTAGGCTTTGGCGCCGACGTTGCCGTAGGTGCCCTCGACGTTCTTCCAGA
>CAZHMZ010000018.1:2227-7158 GCA_964532655.1 uncultured Anaerolineaceae bacterium | reverse complement strand
TTTGGCAATGCTCGCTTTGTGAATTTCCGCCACATGGCAGGCTTTCTGGAACAGGAACGGCGGCAGTTTTTCCTTCATCTCAGGGTCTTCGATGATAGAGATAGGCGCAAACAGCGTGGGTACCAGGAAGGTGCCGCGTTCCAGCATCAATTGGATGATCTCGTCATCCAGGCAAATACCGTGTTCAATCGAGTGAATGCCGGCCAGCACAGCCTGCCGCACGCCTTCATAACCCTGTGCGTGTGACATCACCTTGACACCGCCGTGGAAGTGAGCTTCCTGCACAATGGCTGCCAGTTCATCAGGGGAGAACTGCGTGTATTCCGGTCGGTCGGTGGGGCTTAATACGCCACCGGTGGAGCAGATCTTGATCACTTCCGCGCCGGAGCGCAGCACTTCACGCACTTTCTTGCGCACATCGCTCACGCCGTCACAAATGGCGCTGGGCATGCCCGGATAACCGCCCGGGTCCAAATTGACACCCGATGGCGACCAACTGTCACCATGCCCGCCGGTGATCGACAACCCCGTCACGCTGATTTTCACACGCGGCCCCATCACCAGCCCTTTTTCAATAGCCAGTTTGGTGCCCAGATCCATGCCGCCCGCGTCCCGTACGGTGGTCACACCGCCCATGATCGTCCGGCGAAAGTATTCGATCGCGCGGTAAAAATTGTACGAGAACGGCGTGCTGACGGCATCCATCATGTCATATTTTTCCATCATCAGATGCACGTGCGTGTCGATGAATCCGGGCAAAATCGTTCCGCCGCGGGCATCAATCTCGGTGACCTCGCCGCCTGGCAGTTTGATCTTCGCCTCAGGACCGGCATCCAGGATTTTATTATCCCCAATCAGAACGGCTGCTTTCTCAACCGGCTGCACGTCGGTGCCATCAATCATCAGGCCGTTGCGGATCAATGTGTATTCCATGCAGATTCCTCCGTCAATGACGTATAAGAAGACAGTGCATTAATGGGTAGTAACCACACCGGGCCGGGCGTGTGTGTGAACGTTGTTCTTTACCACAAGCTGCCCGTTGACGAAGACGTAGTCAATCCCAACCGGTTTCTGGACTGTGTTGATGAAATCTGATTTATCCAGAATGGCAGCCGGATCAAACACTACCAGATCAGCCTGGTAACCCGCTTTGATCAAACCGCGGTCCTTGAAACCCAATTTTTTGGCCGGCATACCGGTGATGCGGTACACAGCTTCGGTCAGCGGCATCACGCCCTCTTCTCGCACATATTTTCCCAAAAAACGCGGGAAAGTGCCAAACGCGCGCGGATGACCGCCCTGGGCAAACGGGCCTTCAAACGGCATGCCGCTCGCATCCGTGCCAACCATCATCCACGGCCGGTGGAACTGCATCTTCACATTGTCTTCCGACATCATAAACAAAATCATGCCGATCTGCCCTTTAGTCTCCAGCAGAGCATCGAAGATCCAGTCATAGGCAGTCTTTCCGGCAGCGCCGGACAACTCGGAGATGTACTTGCCGGAGTGTTCCGGGTTGGCAGAACCGGCGATCAGGACCTTGTCCCATTCGGCCACGGAGAAGAAGCCTTCGGTCTTCATGGACTGTTCCATTTTGACACGGGTAGCTTTGTCGACCAGCCGTTTGGCGATATCTTCCCAACCGCCCTCCTGAGCCCACTCGGGCAGAATGGCAACTAGGCTGGTTGCGCCTGCGGTGTAGGGGTACATATCTGAGGTCATATCAATACCCTCAGCAATGGCTTCATCAATCAGTTTCAAAGCGGGTTCGGCTTTTTCCCAATTATCGCGGCCGGCTGCTTTGAAGTGGCTGTGATGCAGAGCAGCGCCGGTCTTGCGACCGATTTCAATTTCTTCTTTGGTGGATTCGATCAACCGGAAGCCCTCATCGCGGATGTGGCTGAAGTAGATGCCGCCGCGTCGACCGACCGGTTTGGTAACCTCGATCAACTCCTCGGTGGAAGCGTACGATCCGGGGGGATAGATCAACCCGGTCGAAATACCGATTGCGCCCTCGTCCATGGCCACTTCCACCAGGCGCTGCATTTCTTCCATCTGATCCTCGGTCGGCCGGTCCATCGACAGACCCACCACGGCTGAACGGATCAAGCCCTGCCCCACAATGGGGGTGATATTCAGGCTGGTGCCGATCTCTTCCAGATATTTGAGCCAGCCGCCCATCGTATCCATGCGTTCCCAGGGCAGATCAATGTCTTTGTATTCCTCAGGGTTGCGGAATTCGGCCCGGTTCTTATCGGTGATCGGCGCGGGAGATACGCCGCAGTGCCCGGTGACCGCCGTAGTGATGCCCTGGTACAACAGGCTGTCTGCTTCAGGAATGTATGCGATCGACATATCGGTATGCGAGTGCATATCGATGAACCCGGGAGCCAGTACTTTACCGGTAATATCAATTTCTTCCGCGGCGCGCATGTCTTTCAGATCGCCTACCGCGACGATTTTATCGCCCTGTACCGCCAGATCGGCTTTTACGCGTGAAGTACCGGTTCCATCGATAATCTCGCCATTACGAAAAATTTTGTCTGCCATTATTTCTCCTGTAATCTCACGAAATATTTAACTAGATTATTTTCGATTAAGGATCTCGCCGGCCAGAGCATGGGTATGCTGGCTATTGCGGATCACAAATTTACCGTTCACGATCACCTGTTCAATGCCCTGCGGGTACTGTTTTGGATCGGTGAAGGTGGCCGTATCGGCGATTTTCGCCGGATCAAACACCACTACATCAGCCTTGTATCCGTTTTTAAGCAAACCACGGTCTTTGAGGCCCAGTTTGGAGGCCGTCAGACCGGTCATTTTGTTGACACCGGTTTCCAGGCTGAACAGCCCGTAATCGCGTGAGTATTTTGCCAGCACGCGCGGGAAGGTGCCATAACTGCGCGGATGCGGAGCTCCTTCGGCCAGCGGCCCGCTGGGTGGCAAACCGTAGCCGTCAGAGCCAATCATCATCCACGGTACCTGCATCTCGTTTTTCTTGTTGTCTTCAGACATGCCAAAGTTGATGCGGCTCATGCTGCCGCGTGTCTCGAGCAGGACATCAAAGAACCATTCCAGCCCTTCTTTTCCGGATTCCTCGATCAACTCAGAGCAGAACTTGCCCACATGCCCCGGGTTGGGTGAACTGGAGATCATGATTTTGTCCCAGTTGTGCTCCAGGTAAAAACCGGCCCGAATTTTTGCCCGGGTGGCAGGATCCTTGAGGCGGGCCATACAGGCATCGTTGCCGCCTTCCCGCGACCAATCCGGCAGAGAATCGATCAATCCGTTGGATGAGCCGGTGTATGGATACATGTCGGCGGTCATATCGATGCCCTCAGCGCGAATTTTCTCAATCGCTTCCAGGCCGAGCGGTGAAAGATGCCAATTGGGGAAACCGGAGGCTTTATAGTGACTGTGCTGGACCGCTACACCGGTCGCCTGGGCAATCTTGTGCTCTTCTTCAATTGCCTGCAGCAGGCCACCGTTTTCATCGCGGACGTGGCTGAAGTACATACCGCCTTTTTTTGCAACCGGGCGGGTCAGTTCAATCAATTCCTCGGTGGTGGCGTAATATCCAGGCGGATAAATGAGACCGGTGGACAGGCCAAATGCGCCTGCATCCATGGCTTCTTCAGCATATTTCACCATGGCTTCCATCTGCTCTTCGTTCGGCCGGGCGCTGCTGTAAGCCATCACCGCGGCGCGGATGGCCCCATGCCCTACAAGGGGAGCCATGTTGACGGATATGCCCTGGGTACGGATCAAATTGAGGAAATCGCCGAATGAGTCGATCTTCTCAAAATCCACCTGGTTTTTCAGATCACCCAGTTCTTCAATAAATTGTGGTTTGCTGACAGGAGAAAGCGGGGCCGGGGATGAACCGCATTGCCCGGTGACCAGCGTGGTAACACCCTGGTACGCCATGCTTTCCGCGTAGGGAGCAAAGGGCAGCGAATGGTCGGCATGCGAATGCATGTCGATAAAACCGGGGGCAACTGCTTTCCCCTGCGCATCGATTACCATTTCAGCTTCCGCGTTGGGGAAGGAGCCGATATCCTTGATGGAGCCGTTTTCAATCAGCACATCCGCCTTTTTGCCGGGTGCCCCGCTGCCATCAATTAAGAGACCATTCTTAATGACAATGTCCACGATACATTCTCCTTATTGAATTGCCTGTGTCCCCGCTGGTGTTGGCTTGGCAGTAATTCTACCTTATTCCGATAATTGACAGCCCTGTTTTTAGATAATATCAAAGGAAATACTCATGCTGTAGATAAAGGCAGGCTAAATTTCCGGTCATCCTCATTCAGGATACGTTATAATCAACCCATCTATTGCAGAGGAGCTGTTATGATACCTGTAAAAGTTCAAACCGCCATCCCGGGACCAAAATCGCAGGAAATGGTCAATCGCGCGATGGAAGTCATTGCAAAAGCACAGTATGCCGGTGTGTTCGGCATCGCCATAACGGCCGGTAAGGACGCGTACATCACCGACGCGGACGGAAATACCTTTTTGGATTTTCTTGCGGGCGCCTCAGCGGTGTCGGTTGGGTACGGCCGCCAGGATATCATCGATGTATATGCGAAAACGGCTCTCAAGATCCAGCACTCGTGCTTCCCCTACTCGCCCAATGAAGAGGCGATGCAGTTTGCCAAAAAACTGATCCAGGTGAGCCCCGGTGATTTTGAGAAAAGAGTGCTGTTTGGGATGACCGGCTCCGATGGCGTGGATGCGGCCATCAAGATTGCCCGCCGCTACACCGGAAAACCCGGCATCATCTCTTTTAAGGGCGGCTATCACGGCGCTACAGGCTTCTCTCTTTCTGCGAACGGGTTTGCCGGTTTACAGAAGGGGTTGTTCATCAGCAGCGATTTCATGATGGTCGATTTTCCGCGCACCGATCAGGCCGCGGAAAAAGCCCTGAC
>CAZHMZ010000018.1:0-2127 GCA_964532655.1 uncultured Anaerolineaceae bacterium | reverse complement strand
AAAGCCCAGCATCTGTTCACCTTCTCAGGGCATCCACCATCGGCAGCCGTAGCCATGAAGGTATTCGAAATTATTGAACAGGAAAATTTGATCCAGAACGCGGTCGCGCGCGGTGAACAGCTTCGCGCCGGTCTGCAGAAACTGGTTGACCGTTACCCCTTCGCCAAAGAAGTACGCGGACGCGGGCTGCACATGGGATTTGAGGTTTTTGATGACAACAAAAACCTGCCGTTGGGCGGTCTGTTCGCGTTCCGCTGTGCCGAAAAAGGTCTCTATCCGGGTTATTTCGGATCCAAAAACGAGGTCATGCGCCTGCATCCGCCGCTGATCGTCAATGAAGAAGAGATGCAATTCGCTGTTGACCAGATCACATCCGTATGTGAAGAATGGCACAACGGCACCTTCCCTGAACAGACTATTCAGAACTATCGCAAATACGGGGTGGGTCTGGGTACTGATTAATAACAAAAAAGGTAAATAGAATGAACGAGCAAGCTAAACCCCAGCAAGTTGAAGATAATGTTGTAGTAACCTTGCGTTACGAGCTGACCGTGGATGGTGAGGTCATCGATTCATCCGATAACGATGAACCGATTGTATTCATCCAGGGACAGCAGGATATCATCCCGGGTTTGGAAAAGGCGATCTACAACATGAAGGTCGGCGAAACCAAATCGGTACACGTTCCCCCTGAAGAAGGCTATGGCCTGATCGATCCGGATGCGTTCCAGGAAGTCTCTCGCGACGAGTTCCCTGCGGACATTCCGCTGGAGCCCGGAATTGAACTGGAAATGAAAGATGAAGACGGAGAAACTATTTTCGCGGTGATTTCATCGGTCGATAAAGATACCGTCAAACTGGATTTCAATGAACCGCTGGCCGGCAAAGACCTGTATTTCGAGGTCGAGATTATGGATCTGCGCCCCGCCACCGCCGAGGAGCTGGATCACGGTCACGTCCATGACGATGGCCACATGCACGAGGAAGACTAGTTCTTCTGCCGGAGAAAGAAAAGAAAAAATGGAGCTGTCTTTTGCTGACAGCTCCGTTTTTTTTAGATCGTCACCAACTCTCGCGGCAGGTGATCCACGCGGTTCATATATACCAGCATGCGCACCCACCGGTCCTGCTCTTTTGCGTTCGGGTAGATCTCCCAGCGCGTGATGGCGGTGTTACTCAGCTCAAAATAGACATTTGAGTCATGGATCTCCATCAACTCGCGCATGAGATGGATATAAAATGAGCCATGTGTGATCATCAATACGCGGTCTTCGCTGTGCCCATGCTTTTCCAACAGCGTTTCGATCGCTTTATGGGCGCGCGGGCGTTTCTCGGCATCCTCTTCACGAGGGCGGTTCCACCAACCCTGCTCGCCAAACTGGCCGCTGAAGATCAGATCAGGATAGTGCCGTTGCAGGAAACTGGCTGTACTGCCAGGTTGTCCCTCAAACGGTACTTCTTCCCCGTCACCCGATACGATCCCGCCGGTTTCATGGATGTCAATCCAGCCATTCAACGGCACACCCACGGCTTTGGAAACCATCAAGCCAGTCTCCACAGCTCGCAGCATCAGGCTGCTGTACAGGTGTGTGATTCCGAACCCCTTTCGTTCGTGGGGAGGGCTCCACATTTCGCCTTCAGGCTCGCAGGTGTTTTGCAGAAAATCGGCCAGGTGTTTGGCCTGTTGACGTCCGGTATCAGATAAAAGCGGATCCGGATGACGTCCGATATGGCTGTTGGTTTCCAGCCACAAAGCATTGTTTCTCGATTGTGCGTGCCGAACCAGATACAGAATCATGACAGTTTCTAATCCACGGTGAGAGTTTTGCTGAGGTTGCGCGGGAAGTCAGGGTCGAACCCGCGTTCCAGGCTCAGTTTATATGAGAGAAGCTGTAAAGGCAGAACGCTCAACAGAGCGTTGATTTCCGCTGAAGCGGACGGGATCTCGATCACAGCGCTGGCATTGGCGATCAGGCGGTTGTCCGGTTCGCCGATGGCGATGGCATACGCGCCGCGGCAGGTAACCTCATTCAGGCCGCTCACAATCAGGGGCACATCATCTTTCCCGGCCGCGAACAAAATGGGATAACCGTCGCTCACTGCCGACAGCGGCCCATGTTTGAACTC
>CAZHMZ010000017.1:34027-37030 GCA_964532655.1 uncultured Anaerolineaceae bacterium | reverse complement strand
GTAACGCCCTTGCGCCCGCGTCCCAGCGTGCGGAAGGCGGTGACCGATGTACGTTTCACATACCCGCGCACCGTCAGGGTGATCAGCATGGGCTGATCGGCAATCAGATCTTCCTCGCTGAAATCTGCGCCTGCCTCGGCAGCAATCCGCGTGCGGCGTTCATCACCGTACTTTTCAGCCAGTTCATCCAGATCTTCACGGATCACATCCAAGATCTTCTTGGGATGTTCCAGTAAATCCTCCAGGAAAGCGATCCGCTCCAGTATCTGGCGATGTTCGTCCTCAATCTTCTGACGTTCCAAAGCTGCCAGGCGGCGCAACTGCATATCGAGGATGGCTTGAGCCTGCACCTCGGTGAGGTTGAAACGGCTCATCAACCGGTCGCGAGCGGTTTCCACATCTGGGGCCTGACGGATGGTCTGGATGACGTCATCCAGGTTGGCGAGCGCGATCAGCAAACCATCCAAAATGTGGGCACGCTGACGGGCTTTATCCAGCTCGTATGCTGAACGGCGTGTGATCACTTCCTGGCGATGTTCCAGGTAAATCTGCAAGGCCCGCTTAAGTGACAGGATACGCGGCTCGCCCTGTACCAGCGCCAGGGTGCGCATGCTGAAAGTAGATTGCAGCGCAGTGTATTTGAATAACTGATTCAAAACCTTTTGGGGCTGAGCGCCTCTGCGCAGTTCGATCACGATCGACATGCCGCGCCGGTCCGATTCATCACGCAGATCGGAGATGCCCACAATCCGCTCGGAGCGGGCCAGTTCAGCGATGCGCTCAATCAGCGCAGATTTGCTGAGCTGATAAGGGATTTCGGTGATGACGATGGCATACCGCCCACCCTTCATCTCCTCGATGGTGGCCGCGCCGCGCAGAATCAGACGTCCGCTTCCGGTGGTGTAGGCCTGACGGATGCTTTCCAGCCCCACCAGCACGCCGCCGGTCGGAAAATCAGGGCCGCTGACAAAACGCATCAAATCGTTGACGCTGATATCCGCCATCTCGTCATAGCGGTCGATCATGTAGTTGAGAGCATTTACCAGCTCACGCAGGTTGTGCGGAGGGATGTTGGTCGCCATTCCCACTGCGATGCCGGAGGAGCCGTTCAGCAGCAAATTGGGCAATCGTGATGGCAGAACGACCGGTTCTTTCAGGGTTCCGTCAAAATTGTCGGTGAAATCGATGGTGTTTTTATCGATATCCACCAGCATTTCTTCGGCCATCTGCCCCAGACGGGCTTCGGTATAACGCATGGCGGCTGGCGAGTCGCCGTCAATGGAACCAAAGTTACCCTGCCCATCCACCAGGGTATAGCGCATGGAGAAATCCTGAGCCATACGCGCCATGGCATCGTATACGGCTGAATCGCCATGCGGGTGATATTTACCCAACACTTCACCGACGATACGGGCAGATTTCTTGTAGGGCACATTGGAACGGTTGCCCATGTCGTACATGGCATACAGGATGCGCCGGTGGACGGGTTTCAACCCGTCACGCGCGTCCGGTATGGCACGCGAAACTATCACGCTCATCGCATAATCGATGTAAGCGGAACGCATTTCACGATCAATGTCTATCGACTTAACTTGACCAATTTCCATTCCTGAAGCTGACCTCATTCCATTAATTAACTGCGTGCATGATTAACTAATCAATTATACCCGATGCTGGTTGACCCATCCAAGAAGATTGCAGGGTTGGGATTATCCGTGGGTTCTGCACATTACCCCCCTTCTCACCAGGATATCCGTAGAAGGCGTCCTGCCCTTCGTTGTAGGGGGAGGTTCATGAACTTGATCACGACACTTAAGGTCTGCACAACGCCCCGTTTGTCATCCCGAACAGGCGTCCGCGCCGTCGTGAGGGATCGGCAAAGGATAAATCTCCTCACGTTTCCATATCTGGAACCATAAACAATCGACTTCTGTCCGATTCCTCGCCGCAGCGCAGACGCTGCCGTCTCGGAATGACACGGGTGTGGTGGCTTGATTACGATATATGTGGTCTGCACAGTGCCCCCCTTTGTCATCCCGAACCGGCGTCCGCGCCGTCGTGAGGGATCGGCTAAGGGGCAATCTTCGCACTATTCCATATCTGGAACCATCGATCATACGCCCCCGGGCGGATTTCTTCGAGTCAGACAGCCTGCGGCCGTCTGACTCTTCGAAATGACATAACAGGCAGTATTGTTCCTGCGCGATTGAAATGAGAAGACAGTATGGTCTACATAATCCCCTGTCATCTCTGTGTGAAGGCTTTGCCTTCACTCCGAGATGACAGAATTGGCATGACCGTGCGCTGTGGCGGTATTTCCATGAGATCACAATATGGTCTGCACAACGCCCCCTTTTGTCATCCCGAACCGGCGTCCGCGCCGTAGTGAGGGATCGGCTAAGGGTGAATCTTCGCCCGTTTCCATATCTGGAAACGTTAACAATTGGCTCCTGTCCGATTTCTCGCTTCGCTCGAAATGACATTGTACGGGGAGATACTTGCATTGGGTGGGTGGAGGCATGATCTGCGCAGTGTAATCCACCCCATCACCCAGCCAAAAGCCTCACATGTGAGTATGAACCGGAAACTTGTCACTGGACAATCGAACTGGTTTTTCTTACAATAGGCCAAAACCTCTCAAAGGATTCCCCCTATGACAGAGAAAAAGAAAAGCGGCAGAACGCTGTTCGCGTTGGGCGCCGGATACTTGATTGACCGGAGCGAAGAACAGGCTATGGGTGTGTTATCGCCGGTGATCCAGGCGGTGTTCGGCATCAACTATTACATGCTGGGATTGATGACCACACTGCGAACCATCGCACAAACGATCAGCGCTCCCTTTTGGGGCTATGCCGCCGATCGTTTCTCACGTAAAAAGGTACTACTGTTTGGCACCGGCATCTGGGGGTTGTGGACCATCGCAGTGGGATTGATGCCCACCTTCAACGGCATCCTGGTGATCCGGGTACTGTCAGGGCTGGGGTTGGGAGCGTTTATGCCGGC
>CAZHMZ010000017.1:29434-33927 GCA_964532655.1 uncultured Anaerolineaceae bacterium | reverse complement strand
ATCGCCGGCCTGGTAGGTGACATCAACGCGCCCCAGTATCAGATCAACTGGAAGGATGTGTTCAGCGTGTTGCGTATCCCCACCATCTGGGTAGCCATTGCTCAAGGCGTCACCGGCACCATGCCATGGGTGGTGATGGGCTCGTACCTGATCAATTGGATGGTCAATTATCTCGGCTTTTCCAACGGGATCGTGTTCGATCACCCGCGCGGCAGCGCTCCGCTCACCTTTGCTGCCATCATCGTCGGCAGCGCCATCGGCAATTACCTGGGCGGTGTGATTGGCGATTTCGCTGACAAGAAAAACAGTAAATACGGACGCACCATCATCGGGCAGTTCTCCGTCATTGTGGGTATCCCGCTCACCTACATTCTGTTCACCCAGGGCCAGAACATGAGCGCGGTGCAGATGTTGCTGTTTGCCTTCTTCATCGCTTTGATGATCACCTGGCCAGGCCGCGGCGCCAAAGAGCCCATGATGCAGGCTGTGGTTCTGCCTGAAATCCGCTCCAGCGCCTATTCCGTGGTTAATTTCATTGAGGGCGGTCTCTCCGCCTTTTCCGGTCTGATCGCCGGCGCCCTGGCCGACAAAATCGGGCTCACCAACGCGATGCTATGGACAGTGCCTTTCCCGTGGGTACTATGCGCGATCGTATTCACCCTGTTTTACTTCACCTACCCAAAAGATTCGGCGCGCGTGCACGCGATTTTACAGGCCAGGCGTGAGGAAATGCTCAAAAGAGCCGCCGACGCACAATGGGATGCCGGCAGGATCAAATCTCGTATCGGTCTGGATGAACAGACCCCAACCAATTAGTTCAAATGGAAGAATGCATACACGCCCGGAGACCTTTCCGGGCGTTTTTTATTTACCGGTATGTTTTCCAATCAAACAGCAATTCCTGTGATGAAACATCCAGGATTTTCAGCCACCCGTAGCGGCCCTGTTGCGTTTTGAAACAGACATACCAGTTCTCAATGCTCACCGTCCGCACGCCGCTGGATAGATTTGCCAGTTTACAGCGCCCTAAAGTGGGAGCCATCTCCAGCGGGGTGATAAAGTCAAAGGCGGTCTGATTGCTGAGGATCTGCAGTGCATCGCTGTCTGCCGCGGGATTAACCGTGAAATCACAGGCCGGGTCGTCGATAGCCTGATAGCCGGTGTCCAGGTCGAAACAGGCGCCCGGAGCCAACGTGACTAACTGTCCCTCCGCCAGCGTGATCCCGGGCTCGCCGGAATTGATGATCAACTGCAGCGGGCGCGAACCGTTTTCACCGGTGCCAAATCGCCGACCGGCGTCATCCTCCAGCCAGTATTCGGCCAGATAGGTGCCCGGCTCCCGTGGAACGGTGAGGGTCAATGCCAGTCGGATGGTATTACCGTTGGTGATGGGGTATGGGATGCGTTTCTTCTCCGGTCCGCCCAGAGCGGTGCCGCGCGCCAGAACCAACGCATAGCGGGTATTCCAGGTGACTTTACCGGTATTGGTCAACTGCCAGGTAAATGAAATCTGCCGACCCGGTATATAGGTTTTTACGCCATCCGCCTGAGGTAAGGTGACCAACTTGAGTGCGGCTCCACTTTCCAGCGCGGTGGGAGAAGCTGCCGGTTCCGCGGCCAAGTCCAACACATCCGGCCAGGTGACCCAATCCAGCCGCACACCTACCCCGGGGTTGGACTCATGTACATAAATGTATCCCTGGCGACCCTGCGAGGTCTGAAAACAACGGTAGCGGTACATCTCCGTCAGCGTAAACGGTTGAGTGGAGTACGAGTCCGCCCCTTTGCAGTCAGCCGGATGCGGCGGCTGTTCCAGCCCAGGGCCAGTTTGCAGTGAGGCGTTACCCGCCGGCTGCAGCAGCAAACTGATCAGCCTGCCATCCGCGTTCACCTCACCGGCGGATACCACCAGATCACCTTCCCCGTTCCAGCCCAAGCGGATGGTGCCACTGTCCAGATCCACGCCCTGATCCACCTTGACCCACATCCCGCTGGCCTGGCTGAGAACGGGATCCGGCGTGGGGGTGCGGGAAGGCGCAGGGGTGGGTTCTACGCTCTGCAGACCCGGATACACCGCCGGTTCGCGGGAAATCAGACCGGCCTGATCCTGATAGGTGATCCAGTAAAAGGTCAAATCATCCTCGCCCAGTGAGCGAAAGTTGAGCATCCCCCAGTGGCCCTGGTTGGTCTGATAGCACACATAATAACCCTCATCCGGGTTGAGCTGTACCGGCCCGGAGGAGTAAGAGGCTGTCAGGCTGCAGGTGTCTGCATCAGGGAGCTCCCAGAATACATCTGTAAAATCATAAGAAGCAAAAGTCAACGGGATAAAGATCAAACCAGGGGTGTTCTCATCGGTGGAGAGGGAGATGCCAAAATCACAGGCCGTATCTTCCAACTCAGCCGTGCTGCCGTTATCCAAATCCATGCAGCGGTCAACCGGCAGCGTCATTTCCACCCCGCCGCTGACAGCGTAGACCGGCTCAGGGGTGAAAGAGGCCTGACCGGGTTGCGGGAGGTTTTCATTTTTCGGCGTCTCAACGATGGGAGCTACCGGTTCAGCCTGCGGAGAAGGCCTCGCGCAGGCCGAAAACAATAAGCCAACTGCCGCCAGAACGGCGATCAGTGGATGAACCTGTTTCCAAGCTGAGAGATATGTAGTACGCATGGGTTCATCACAGTATACACTGAAAAAAACAGGGAGAGTATGGTATCATCGCGTTTGAAGACAAACGGCGGTTGGGTACAATCGAGCGTTTGCAGACAAACGGCGATTGAGTACAACAACGCCTGGCGATTTTCCAGGCGAGCGGTTGAAGACAAACGAAGTTTGCCAACAACGCCTGGTGATTTTCCAGGCGAGCGGTTGAAGACAACTGCAGTTGTCACCAGATACTGGCATACTAACGGCGGTCTTTTCAGGAATTCAGGATGAGCGACGAAATCACACCCCGCAATGACACACCACCCCACAAACCCTCGCGACCGGCCAGGTTCCTGAAGGGATTGATTCTGCCATTGCTCATTCTGGCTGCCGCCTTGCTGGCGTGGATGTATTTTCCGGCCATTCAGGAAGCCGTGCAGGGCACATCCACCCCCACTGCCCTTCTGGCTACCGAAACCCCCACTTTACCGCCACCGCCCACCGAAACATCCATCCCTCAACCCACCAGCCAGCCAACCGCCACCCTGCTGCCCACTTCAGCGTATCAGCGCGAAGCGAACATGCTGGATCCCAAACTGCCCGGCCAGGGCGACAACGTGATCATCCTCAATGAGGATACCAGCGTCACCGCCGACCCGGGTTTTGACCAGTTAGGCTGGTACAGCTCGCAAACCATTGCTGAACAGATCGGCCGCGTCATCAACGAGCCGTTTTTTGCCACCACCAGCGCCGGTGCCGTGGTCTGGAAAATGGACAAACCCCTGCAGCCGGGATTATATGAAATCTATGTGCTCGATACCGTTTACAGCTCGGCGGGCGGACTGGATTTCCGCGTTCTGCTGGGAGATCGTGAACTGAGCCCGTTGTTGGGTAACCAGCATCTGCAGTATCGCTTGCAATCCGGGATGCCGGCCCAGCTCTCGGATGAGTGGGCGTATCTGGGCATGTTTGATCTCGACAGCCCGGATCTTCTCTCGGTGATGACCGCCTGGGAAGCCCGTGACATGTCGACCATCGTGGCGATTGACCGGGTGATGATTGTGAAGCGTCAGGACAGCCTGCGTACCTTCCTTCAACAATTGCCCGCCAATATGCCCAAATATGTCATCGATGATACTGCCGCGCAGATTGAATCAAGCGCATCCTGGTTCACCCGCACCGATTTGCCCGCGTGGGGGGATGCCTGCCAGGTGGTGATCAACCCGCAGTACAACAGCACCATCACATGGGATATCCCCGGTCAGGTGCCTGCCGGTAACTACGATATCTGGGTGTGGGTGCCGGAAATCAATGGAGACTCTGATCTCGTCTTTACACCTGTCATTGACGGTGAAGACAGCCCCAGCACGGTAATTGCCAACACGCAAATCATCCCAGGCGGGCAGTGGGTTTCACTGGGTACCTGGGATGTTGTATCGGATAATGGATTTGCCAAACTGAGTTTGAAGGTTCAAATCCCCCGCGAAACCATCGGTGAGGTGGCCATCGACGCGGTGGCATTCATCAGACGCTGAAACCGGTGATTAGCTAGATTACCTCGCTATCATCCACAGACGACGCCGTTGTTTTCGGCGGCACGTTCCGTTCGATGACGATGGTACAGGATGTGGCCAGCGCAGCCAGAGCGCCCAGAGCGGCCCACACCGGCAGCAGGACGGCCCCCACCACCCCCAGAGTCAGCGGTACTTCCAGCAGACTGACGCCTTCATCATTCTTGATGATGATGCGGCGGATGTTGCCTTCGTGCACCAGCTCTTTTACGCGCGCCACCAGGTCTTCCCCTTTGACGCGAAACTCCTCACGATTGACATTCTGATCTGACATGCTT
>CAZHMZ010000017.1:0-29334 GCA_964532655.1 uncultured Anaerolineaceae bacterium | reverse complement strand
GTCTTCCCCTTTGACGCGAAACTCCTCACGATTGACATTCTGATCTGACATGCTTATTCCCCTTTCAGATTTGCCCCGCCTTATTGGGGCGTTCACATAACCATATTGCTTTTATCGTACCTTAGCGGAGGAACGCTTGCGGATGACCGCTGAGACAAATTGCCTGAGGCAATTTGTCTTTGGCGGATTGCCTGAGGCAATCCGCCATTTTTTCTTTTTATTCCATATATCGAATTTGCAGGCTGCCCATGACGTTCTCCAGTTTCACCTGGAGCGCCCCGGCCTCATCGCCGTTGGGCGAGAGCAGCGTATCTCCGCTGCGGGTAAAGTCATCCGGGTAAGACAGCGCGGTGATGACCGTATCGAGTTCGATGGAAACCGGGGTATCCTGCGGAACATAGACAATCGTCTCACCCATCACCATGCTGACATTCACCAGCCCATCGGCCTGAGCAGGCAATGTGACCACATTGCGGCCCATCACCAGCTCCAACTCCACATCATCGAGCTGCAGAGCACTCAGATCCGCGATCTGTTCACCCATCACCACATGGGATGTCACATCCATCGGCAGACTGTCAGTCAGATTGACCTGCCAGTCATAGTTGTTGCTGGCGCCCGGCAGCCAGTACTGCACATCATTGTCGGACTCCTTTTGCAGGGTCAGGGTGCCGGTATCACCGGACACAGCATAATCTGCGTTGAGGTCTTCACCATTCAGCAACTCTGCCTGTCCATCTGCCAGGTTTCCCTGAGCGGCGCCATCCTGAAGCGACAGACTTCCAGCCACAACTTCCACCTTCACATCAGCTTGTTGAGCGGTGCCTGTCGGAACCTCAAAGACTTTGGTTTCCACCGAGCGGTTGACCGGTGAGGCCATCATCACCCAGTAGAGCAGCGCCACCATCACCAGACCGGCCAGGAACCCCAATCCGGCTGTCCACCATGAGCGGTGCCCCAGCAGCAGATCCAGGCCCCACACCACCAGCGCGAACGGCCAGATGCGTGCGATGACGTCCCAGTACACACGCGGCAGGTAGCCCAGGTTGGAGAGCAGCAGGATTACGCCCAAACCGGCCCATACCACGCCGCCCACAATACCGTCCCGCCGATAGATGCTGTCAAGCCCGCTGACAATCAGCAGAACCGGCCAGCCGACCAAAAACATCTGCCATACATCCCCGGTAATCAACCCCAGGGTTTTGAGCAGCAGCACCACACCCACGCCGATCAGCAGCAGGGGGAAAAATAGGCTTTGCGGTCTGTGCTCCCAGAAAGTTTTTTCGTTATTTTCGTTCATTTACGATTTCCTCTGAATGCCAGAAAAAGAAGGATGGCTCCCAATACAATCAATAATAACGGGCCGTTGAGACGGTCAATCCAGGTAAAAACACGAGGTACAAAAATGCGGATCACGGCCAGGATACCCATCAACACCAGGCCACCGCCAATCAAACGGAGAGTATTTTCTCTGCGGCGGTTGAATGCATCGCTGATTTCCTGGCTGAACTGCTGCCCGCGCATGGACCAGTCGCGCGATGTGTATCCCATTGGCGTGCGAACGGTGTTCTCATTGGGAAGCAGGAACCACAGCAGAGCATACAACAAGATGCCGATCCCCGGGACAAACACCAGCACCACAAAAATCAGGCGGACAATCGAGACCGGGATGCCCAGGTAAAACGCCAGACCGGCGCAAACACCGCCCAACCAGGCTTCAGAAGTAATTCGATGCAGATTCATATCACGCTTTTCCTTACACAAAGACTCCAAACCGGCTGCCAGCTCGCTTATCGCCGCCGGGCTGTTCCAAACAACAGATATACACCAACCAGAATGAGCACAACCGGGAAGATGAACACCATCATATTATCGGCGCCGATTGAAATCAGAGCGCCCAAAACGAGCAGCACCAACGCAGGGATCCACGGCCAGCGCATGGGTTCACCGCCATTGGGCAGCAGCGCGACCAGGGCAAAGGTGCCAGCCAGACCCAGGAAGAACACCGCACCGCCTTCAAACGCGGAGGCTTCTTCGAGGATGGTCACCGCCGTCAAGGTGCCCATGACGCCCATGGGGATAATGGCCCACCAGAAACGCCGATCCATCAGATAGACGATCAGAAAGGCGAGTGCGATACCGAACAGGAAAATCGAGCCGCCGAACCGATCACCGAACTCAGGGGCCAGTTCCGCCACTGCAATGACCGCTCCGAGTGATACCAGAATAACGCCGGGAATGGCTGCCCACCAGTTTTGACGACCGCGTGACAGCACAGCCAGAAAGGCTACGCCGCCCAAAGCGAACGGGAGCGACCACAACCACCCGCCCTCGGGCAGGATTTCAAGCGTTTGCAATAGGAAAAGGCCTCCAAAAAGCAGCAGGCCAATCCCTGCGATTGCTCTCCAATTAATGGGTTTCATAAATTCTCCTTCTCAAGTATCTTACAATTTTCTTTATCGTACTTCAAGCGAACCGACGCCAGTTTTGACGAAAATGTCGGCTTTGTTCACCGCATCGGCATAGCCTGCGCTCTCATAGTAACTGCCCATGCGCGGGAAGCGGGATGGGTTGATGGAAATACCAGCCAGACCGCTCTCCACCTGGATACGAGCTGCAACGTTTTCCGGCACGCGGATCACCACCGCAGCGGCGCCTGATTCTACGCTCACGCGGGTAAAACCGGCCTGCGAAGGCAGGTCAATGGTGGTGGAACTGGCCCCGGTATCAATATTCAACTCGGTGACCTTAAGATCCTGCAAATGCAGGTTGGTCTCGCTCGCACCCGAATCGATATCCAGACGGGTAGGGATGTTTTTGTTCATCTTTACCAGCCAGTTCAGGCCTTCAAAATGGACACCGATGGGGAAATCAAAAGAAGGGGTGCGCAGCTTGATGCGCAGCGAAGAACCGTCCTGGTGAACGCTTTGATCCACCCCGCCGCCAAACTCGCCGGTTAAAAAGGTATCGGCTGAATCCAGTGCGGCTACATCCAACCTGCCCGCTCCGTGCTTCAAGCGCAAGCGCGCATCCGAGGCATTCCCCAACGGAATGGAAATACTTTCGGTATCCAGTTTTTTCCCTTTGAACATCATGGGCACTACCAGCAGCCAGACACCCAGAAAAATCAGCACACCCGGCCAGATGAAACGCCAGAGGTTGGTGTTGGGCGGAATAATACCAAGCGGCTCCAGTAAGAGTACCAGACCCACAAACAAAATAATCAAACCCCAGAAAACTTTACCTGCACGCATTTGAACCTCCTTCTTGAATCATTCCATATACGCAAATTGGAATATATTGGTTGCACACTGATTATAGCAGGATTGTAATCACAATTCAATATTCTTTATAACAATATTGATTTTATTGCTTTTTTCCTGGTCATATTTGAATATATTTGACTCTTCTATCGTCAGAATTAATGATCCAACCCTGTAAACCTCATTTGGATACGCAATATTCCTTTTTATATATTTAAGTAGAGTATTAGAAAATTGCATGGTGACCGGGGCGGTAATTGACAAACAAAATTCACTACTTATAATAAACATGATAAATGGGATAAAAAATGGAGAAAAAACTTTTCATTTGCATGTGTCAAGGGCGGGGCCTGTAACCACCGCCTGATCGAAAAAAGTACAGCCGGACCCAGGCAGTGGTCAGCCACCCCGCATACGCTTTCGTAGCGATGGTTGCATCCGCTGCTTTTTTGTTGGGTTCGGCTTTTTCTATTCATCCTATTCAAAGAAAGACCATACTCACAGGAGAGGTATTGTATGAAAATCGCAAATAATGTCGTCGAACTGGTAGGAAATACTCCGCTGGTCCGTTTGAATCGTATCGCTGAAGGCAGCCTGGCTGATATCGCCGTCAAACTGGAATACTACAACCCTGCTCACAGCGTCAAAGATCGCATCGCGATGGCCATGATCGACGCGGCAGAGGAAGCCGGGATGATCAAGCAGGATACCATCATCATCGAGCCCACCAGCGGTAACACCGGTATTGGTCTGGCCATGGTGTGCGCCGCACGCGGATATCACCTCACCATTGTGATGCCTGACACCATGAGCAATGAACGACGCATGCTGTTGCGCGCTTTCGGCGCGGAATTGATCCTGACACCAGGCAGTGAGGGAATGGCAGGCGCTATCCGAAAAACAGAAGAACTGGCCGCATCGGATCCGCGATACTTCATCCCGCAGCAGTTTGAAAACCCGGCCAACCCTGAAATACATCGCAAGACTACCGCAGAAGAAATCTGGCGTGATACCGATGGTCAGGTGGATATCGTGGTCAGCGGCGTGGGTACGGGCGGTACCATCACCGGCGTCGGCGAGGTGCTCAAATCGCGCAAACCGGGTGTTCGCATCATCGCGGTGGAACCGGCCGAATCGGCAGTATTGTCCGGCGGGCAGAAGGGCCCGCACAAAATCCAGGGTCTGGGCGCGGGTTTTATCCCCAAGGTGTTGAATACCCAGGTCTACGACGAAATTGTGCAGGTGAGCTCAGACGACGCGCTCAAAACCGCCCGCCTGATGCCCCGTCTGGAAGGACTCTTGGTGGGTATTTCATCCGGCGCGGCCGTCCACGCCGCTTTACAGGTAGCCAAACGACCGGAAAACAAAGGCAAGCTCATCGTGGTGATCATCCCATCCTTTGGCGAGCGTTATCTCAGCACGCCGTTGTTTGCCGATTTGGCGGATGCAAAAGAGCCAGCCAAAGTATCGTAAAAGATAAATGATGTCAGTTGAAAGAAGCAAATTCCGCTTCTTTCAACTGCTAATCTGAAAGAGGAGAATATGTTCCGAAAAATTTTCAGAACCATTAAGGCAGACCTTGACGCAGCCCTTCTGCGCGACCCGGCAGCCCGCAATCGCTGGGAAGTGGGATTGCTATATTCGGGTCTGCACGCGCTGTGGATGCACAGGGCGGCCCACTGGTTCTGGACCCATGACCTTCGATTTCTCGGGCGCTTCATCTCGCAAACCAGCCGGTTTATCACCGGCATCGAAATCCATCCGGGCGCCACCATTGGGAAAGGTTTCTTTATTGATCATGGCATGGGGGTGGTGATCGGCGAAACGGCTGAAGTAGGCGATAACGTGACGCTGTATCACGGCGTGACGCTGGGGGGTGTGAACATTGATAAGGGCAAACGCCACCCCACCATCGGCAACAATGTGGTCATTGGGGCAGGCGCCAAGGTGCTGGGGGCCATCGAGATCGGTACCGGCAGCCGTATTGGGGCCAACGCGGTGGTGGTTAAATCCGTACCGGCCCAATCCATTGTGGTGGGCGTACCCGGTCACATCATCAAACGGGCTATCCCCCTCGAGCAGGAATCCGACCTGCATCATGACCGCCTGCCGGATACCATTCAAGCCGCCATCAAATCCCTCACCAAGCGAATGGATGAACTGGAGAAGGCGCAGGATCTGCAAACCATTTTTGGGGGCGGAAAACCATCCAAAAACGGGAATGGGGCGCACACCCTGGCCCTGGCCGGTGTGCCGGACGTCTGGCACGAAGAAGACTTCACGATCTGACACAAAAGAGCCCGCCGGAAAACCGGCGGGCTCTTGATTTACTCGAAAGTCATCTATTCGGATTATTTATTCGGGCGAAAACCGGTCAGGCCAACTACCAGCAAACCGACAGCGCAGAAAGCAATGATGCCAATCCCCAGCCCTTTCCGGTCAATCGACTGTAGAGAGGGCAGTTGAACCAACGGTGCTTTGGTAGGCGTGGGCTCAATGGTGGCGGTACGGGTGGGTAACACCGGCCGCGGGGTGTGCGTGGGGCGCGGTGTTCGGGTGGGCGGAACCTGAGTCTCGGTGGCCGGCACCGTGCTGGATGGCATGGAGGATGGCTTGATCACCAGTTGATTGCCGGGCCAGATCGCCGGAGCGGTGGGATCCAGATTATTCAAAAAGATGATGTCGTTGATGGTGGTGTTGTAGGCAATGGCAATGCTCCACAAAGACTGGCCCAGATCCACCGGGTGAATGACGGATCCGTCCGGGTTGGGTGTGGAGGTAATTACCGGCTCCACCACATCCTGGACTGCCTCGGTCCCCGCGGTACTGTCATCGGCAGCAGGTGTGAATGTGGAAGCACCCGGTACATAACTGCCCGGATTGCCGGCCACATAGCCCACATCCAGCGTGTAATACACCTCATCGCCTGAAACCGTCATGCCGGCGCCCACATGGGTGTAGCTGGGGTTGGTCATGGTATTCCAGTGCAGCGAATCTGACCAGATGGTGTAAATCAGCGTTTCAAATGACGAAGATGTATTGACCACCGCCACATTTTCAGAAATATATACTGTAGCTCCGCTGCCGTAACCGGCTGCCGCGGCCCGATCTCTGGGGCTGCTGCCGTCCGGGCCCTGGTGAGTCCAGGTTCCCAGTGAAGCCTGATAATCGCTGTGGGTCTGCGCGATGGACATCAGTGACGCGTCCGTTTCCAGGGTGGAAATCCCCTGCGAGCTGCGCAAATAATTGACCGCCGCGATCAGATCATACACGGTTCCGGTTTGCGCTCTGGCTTGAAACACCGGCACTACGGGCAGGATCAGCAGGACGAAAAAGCATAACAGGAAAAAAACAGGAAAAAGTTTTTTCATAGGATTGTCAGAAAGAGCAATTATACCTGAGACATCCCTCTACCGTTTTCGCCGGGTCCACAGGCGACCAAAGCCCAGGGCAGCGCCGCCGATACAGGCCAGCACGAGGGTAACAACCCCCAATGTGTTGACGCTGCTGCGGTTGATCATCCCCTGTGGCACCAGCGAGAATGGCGTGCCGGTTCCTGCCGGTTGGGTGGAGCGAAGCGTCCGGGAAGGCTGCGGGGTACGCGAGGGGCGCAGAGTGCGGGTGGGCGGCAGCGGGGTGCGGGTGATGGTGGATGTGGGGGTGGCAGTAAAGCCGGCCCGGATTTTGAGAGTCTGACCGGCGTAGATGAGCGGGTTTTCGGCATCCAGATAATTCAAAGCGATCAACTCATTGACGGGGATATCGTACAACTCCGAGATGCTCCACACCGTTTCACCGGAGGAGATGACGTGGCTTACCGAACCGTCTTCCTGGGGAGTGGAGGTGATGCTGGGCAGCCGTGTTCCGCTGCCGCCGGACGAATTATTCTGGTTGGGCAGCGCGGTCACCAGTGGGATATCACCGGCTTCTCCCGGCGTGGTGTCAGCTCCAGGGCCGCTGAGATCCAGCGAAGAACCTTCCGGCGGAATTCCGGTTAGCTTACCTGTGTTTTTCACCACCAGGGTATAGTAGTAAAACCCGTTTTCACCCAAAGCCACACCGCAGCCCACCAGACCGCTGGAAAAACCCACCAGGGTGAAGGCATGCCAGTAATCGGCCCATTGATACATCAAGCCATCCGCTGAAACAGCCGTCCCACCGCCAATGTTCTCCGAAGTGATGCTGTGATCTCCGGGACCGGTGCCATCTGCGCGCAAATGGGTCAACTCACCCACCGAAGCCTGGTACTCGGACTGTTCCTGCGCTACATCGGACCAGCTTGAGGATGTTTCATAGGCAGTCAGGCCGTAGGCCGAGCGTATTTGATTAACAGCCTGAATGACCTGCGAACAGGATGCGGTTTGTGCCTGAACGGATTGTACGTCGAAATGAAGCAGTACTGGAACCGCCAGCAAACAAGCGGCAAGGATCCGTGCAATTTTGAAATTCATAAAACCAATTGTAAGTGACTTTTTTACCGTAACCGAAAGCTAAATAATGCGTTCTCCGTCGCCCTGCCCCATGGCTTCAGCGACAATCAGAAAGTCGGCATCGGAGATCATCCCGACCAGAATGTTGTCTTCATTGATCACCGGCAGGTGGTGAATTTTGTGCTTTTGCATGAGGATGGCGCATTCCTGGATGCTTTCGTTTTGTACCACAGTGAGGAGCGGTGTGTTCATGATTTCTTCCACCCGCGTCCGAGACGGATTCCGATTCTGGGCAATGATTTTGTCACAGATATCGGTGGAGGTCAAAATTCCGTAATCGGGATTATCCGCTGATTTGTTGACGATCAGGCTGTGAATGTAGCGCCGGCGCATGAGTGCCAATGCATCGCTGACCGTTTTCTTTGGATCGATGAAAACAACCAGCTCATTCATCCAGTCACGCACGGTAAATTCCATCACAATCAGTCCTTTCTTCTTTCTGTAAAGATGAACAACCAGGTTGGAGAAAGTTCAAGCAGGAAAAATCGGTTGTTCAAAACCTGGCCTGTAATAATTTGAGTATAACAGAACCTGTTGACCTTGCAAGTCACTCTCTTGCCGGTCATCCGGCACCTGGCAGGCGGGTTTATTCGTGATCACCGGATCGGGAGAACATGAATCGGCGTAAAGGAGCGCCCGGCGGCAGCTCGCGCGCTGTCATTTGATCCAATTGCCAGCGCGGAAAGCCGATACGATTGGAATATTCAGCCATTTGCGGATCAACGTCCTGCCGGTAAAAAGTGATCAACCCACTCACCAGGCGTTTGCGCCGCAGCAGCCACCAGCCGGTCAATATCGCCGCCAGGTAGATCACCAGCCAGGTTTTGCTGTTGCTGAGGTCAAAGGCCAGCATACCCAGCCAGAGGATTGTCATCCCGCCCAGAGCCGCCAGGGCACCGAGTAAATCCACCTTACGCAACACGGATTTGCGTGTCTCCAACAGCCGGGCGTTTTGATGGCGGATGAACTCCAGCGTCTGCTCGCGCTGTTCATGAGACAGAGATACCGGAACCTGCGAGCTGCCACAAAACGGGCATTGCAGGGTATCGGCGGGCACATCGGCGCCACAGGCAGGGCAGGTTTTTGTGTTCATGCGGTTACCAACCGGTTGGGAAGCAGATTGCGCAGACGGGCCGAGGTGATGCGTCCACGCCCGTAGGATCGCCCGATCGAATCCCGAACGATGACCACCTCGCCGTTCTGACCGGTCAGGGCGGGAACGGGCAAATCCTGCCCGCGCAGCCAGGTTGTGATTTGATCCTCGGCCAGAACGAAGATGCCCTTGTGAAATTGATCCCCAAAACGGGCGGCCCATTCATGCGAGGGTACCAATCCGTTGTCAAATTCGGCTATGCGCATCCCCACCGACTGAAAAGGCAGGCGGTTGAAATGTCTCCACCAGGCCTCCGGGATAGCGTATACCACATTCTGGCGCTGCCACAGGCGGCTTTCATGCTGTTCCAGCACCGGTTGAAAATCAAATCCGTACCGGTCGTTGATCTGCTCCAAAAGCGAGCGAGTTTCACGGCTATTGAGCGGCGCCAGATCGGCAGAGCTGATCACGCCCGGGGGTACATCGGTTTCACCGGGCAGCGGGGCTACTTTTGTGAAGACCGCTGCAAAAAAGCCGGATGTTTTGAGGACATGCGGCCACAGACGCACGGCATTTCTCACCTGGGGATCCAGTGTGCGGAGTTCGCCCTCGATAACTGGTGAAGTCAACCCAGCCGCCTCCGGTGGGATGAGATCGCCGGCGGTTTGCACCTTCACCGCCGCACCGGCCCGCTGCAAAACCGCGTCCAGCACCAGTTCATCTTCTTCCGGGTCCAGGGAACAGGTTGAGTAGACCACCTGACCGCCCACCTTGACAGCCCGCAAGGCGCTCCACAACAGGTTTTTCTGCCTGCCTGACAGCGTCTGCAGTTCGCGGCGCGAGATGGATTGCATGGGGCGCGCCTCGGTGGAACGCAGGTTTTGCATGCTGCAGGGCGCATCCAGCAGCACACGGTCAAACGTCTCAGGGTACCACTGCCCAAACTTCTCGCCTGGAAAGCGCACCACAGCGGTGTTCATGGCGCCCCAGTTCTGCAGCACCAACCTCAGCATGGTGATGCGGTCGCGGCCTGGGTCATTGGCCAGCACAAACCCCAGGTCGCCGGAGCGGTCTACCAGGTGAGTGGTTTTCCCGCCCGGTGAAGCGGCCATATCCAGTATCAGCGGGCGATCCACGAGTTGCATCTCAAACAGCGAAACTGGCAGCATGGAGGCCGCATCCTGGATATAGTAATATCCCATGCGGTGCTCGATGGTCTGGCTGATAGCGGTACCGGAGCGGCTCACCTGCCAGCCGGTTGCACAGTATGGTACCGGTTGAACCTCCCAGCCGTACCACCCGGCCCAGTGTGCGATAGCTTCCTCCGGATCGGGGTTTTTCAACGTGTTCACCCGCAGCGCCTGCTGGAGCGGATGCGCCAGTTCATCCAGCAGCAGAGCAAAATCGCTCTCAGACAGCAGCGGCTTAAAGCGCTGCAGCGCCTCTTCCACGGCGGCAGCTCCGCCTGTTGGGGGCTGTTTACGGGCCTTGCTCATGCCGCCTCGCCCTTATCGATCACAAATACAATTTCGTTGGGGAAAACGATTTCCTCCACCGTCCACGGCAGACCATCCACAATACCGGCCACCAGATCGCGATGCTTGCCGGCCAGATCATGCGAACCGCTCAGATCGGTGGACGGCAGCGAGACCAGCAGCCAACGCGTCTGCAATGCCTGCCAGAACGGGCGGCTGCAGCCGGGTTTACGCTTCTCCATTCGATGTGCTTCCTTGAAGATCAAAGCCACATCAGCCTGCTGCTGCGGCGGGTTCACCAACACATCGCGCACCTCGGCCAGCGGCTGTAGACCCATTTTCCGGAAGAAAAGATTGATTAGATCCACACGCGGTTGATGGATATCATAGGCAAAAAACTGCACCTCAACCGGCAGTCCCATCCACGGCAGAGAAAAGGGATGAAACCCGCAGGCGAGATCCATGATGGAGACAGGTGTACCGACCACTTCAAAAATCCGGCGGTAAAAATCCTCCAACAACGGCAAGCGCTCGCGGCTGGAGGCGTGCGATAAAAGGATGCGTGCGCATATCTCGCGCACAGCGGTTGCATCATGCGGGTCCAGCGCGTCAATCCAGCTTGAGGCTTCCGTGTAACTCAGCTCCTCGAGATACGGGGCCATGATGTTGTGCAGCTTGCGCCGTACGATCTTGACCAACTCACGGCGTTCCGGATAGCGCACCGATTCCTGCACCAGCAGATCGAGCACAGTCTCGTCCGGTATACCCATGGCCTGATATTTGGGGGCACGCTGGATCTCGCGAACCAGCGTATCAAAATCTAGCTTTTTGCCCGTTTGATCTCTCCTGAGCCGTCTTTTGAGTACGAAATAATCGGCTTGCCGCGGTAGGTGATATCGCCGGCGCTGCTGATCACCGCGTCCATCCGGTCCTGAACGGAAAGCCTGACCTCACCCGAACCGGATGAACGGATGTTGGCGGTAACCGTTTGCAGATCCAGCGCCATAAAGTCACCGGCGCTGAAGATGTGGATATTGGCCGTCGGTGCGCTGCCCTGGCGGATGTGTACACAACCGGAGCCTTTGATATCCGCCAGCAGAGTTCCAGCCTGCAGTGCTTCCAGGCGGATATCGCCGGAACTGCTGATGATCAGCTCCACCGTTCGAGCATTCAGGCTACCCATGCGGGCATTCCCGGAACCGCTCACCTTCACCAGAGCATGCTCTGCCGGGTCAGTACCCGGTTGCATCTGGCGGAAGGTCCAGTTGCCACCGCTGGTGAGGGTTACTTCCACATTTTCGGCCTGACCCTCTTCCACCGAGACGTTGCCGGAACCTTTCAGTTCCGCTCTCAAATCTTTACATTGCAGACGGCGTGCGATCAGGCTTCCGGCGCTCGAGAGGACAAGGTTCAGCCGGTCCACGTTCAACTCACCCGGATAGGCGCTCCCGGAGCCCGAGAGTTTGACCAAAGATTCTTCGGCAGGCTGCGTTCCTGCATTCAAATCACCGGCCAGGTATTTGCCGGAGCTGGAAAGATCAAGCTGCTGGCAGCGGGCGCTGCCGGCCAGGATTTTTACATCCCCGGAACCGCTGATCCGGGCGTTGACCAAATCAACCTGGAGCTCGTGAACGGTCAGCTTACCGGAGCTGGTCAGCCTGAAGCTGGCTTCTGCGGCGTGCAGGCTGCCCAGCTCAACATCCCCCGAGCCGATGATTTCGATTTTGGCGACCTCGGCTGGTGCTGTACCGGCCAACACTGCGGGGGCATTGATCGCGCCGGAACTGGTGCAGCGCAAATCCACTTGCTGCGCGCTACCGTTTTTAATTTGCAAATTGCCGGAGCCGCTGAGATGGGCCTTCATTAGGTGGGCGTCCGCCTGCTCAATTTCTATTCCACCCGAACTGGTCTGCTCGGTTTGCATGGTTTCCACGGTCAGCTTTCCGGTATCGATACGCCCGGAGCCCTTTGTCGTGAGCGACAGGGCGGAAGCCTGAACAGCCGGCACGTCGATGTCGCCGGCCGAGGTGGTTTCCACCCAATCCAGTTCTTTTACCGTGAGAACAAATTGCACGTGACGATGAGTGGATATTGAGGTATTCAGCTTGTAGCGAATTTTCAACCGGCCGTCTTTCACCGGCGTCTCGATCAACGGCAATATGTTGTCCTCACCGCGTAAAACGAGCTGTTCGTGCTCGCCAAACTGAATGGCCAGATCGCCCGACATCTCAAGCACCACGCCGTGCAGGCTCTCAAGGGGTCGTGTTTCTTCCGTCATTACACCTGAACCGTGTACGGGATTCAAGACCGTCTTCAAACCGGATAGAAAATCAGACATTGACTACCTCCTCATTACCGGGGATTTGCTATGGTTGTTTCACAATTTTACAATAAATGCCAGTTCTGTTTTGAACTCAAATCGTTCTGATGTCCAGCCCAACTCGCCTGATAGTGCCTCGAAATGCGTCTGATAGTTTTCCCGCATGCCTTTTGAGTGACCGCCCAGGCTGTGCAGCGGATACGAAATCAACACAAAATCCGCCTGGATTTCCGGCAGCAGCCGGCGCGAAATGGTTTTATCCAGTTGCTCCAGACACGAAAGTGTTTTTAGAAGCAAAACCGTCTGAGGCCGCGGCAATCCCTGCGGCAGACCGTTGAGGATGTTATGCACCCGCACCTCGCCCGGTATCCTCAGGTGATCCAGAAACGCGTTCAGAAAGTCAGCCTGGTCGGCAAAAATATCCAGCCCGGTATACGAAAAATCATCCGCCGCAGGCATCCACGGGATGGCGAGAGGGTTTATCCCGCAGCCAATATCCAGCAGGCTGTGCAGCGGTTCGGCGGCGGCCAGCGTGGTGGAAAAAAACGTTTCCAGAATGGGCAGCCGCTCGCGGGTGGACGCATGGCGGGCCATGATCCGGCGACAAAAATCCATCACCTGCGGGTGACGGATCTCGCGCGGCAATCTCGAGAGTTCTTCCAGCCAGCGGTCGTATTCCATGCGCGCATCCTGATAGGCCGCCGCGGTTTGATGCAGCCTGGAGCGGGTAGATTTCACCGCGTCTTTCAGCTTGTGAAATTTCGGAAGTTCCTGTCGCCCCACCCAACGGATCAGATCCGTGCTGATATTCCGGTAGTCCGGCCCGCTGCGTACAGCTTCGACCAGCGTTTCCAGGGTGTCATCGATTTCGGGTACAACAGCGGGCGGTTCAGGCGGCATAATATTTTTCACGCAGCAAACCGGTGAGTTGCGTCATAAAACGCAGGTTATGGATGGTGGCCAGGCGCTGGAACAGAGTATCGTTGAGCTTGAACAGGTGGCGCAGATACCCCATTGAGTAGTTACGGCAGGTGTGGCAGTCGCAGTACGGTGAGATGGGCTCCTGTGTTCGGATGTGCTTCTCGTCATTCACATACAGATAACGCATCCAGGTTTCGCCCTGGGTGAACTGGATCTGATCGAGCGGTTTGGCATAGACGTACAGGCGGGCATGACGGGCGTCGCGGGTGGGCATGGCGCTGTCAAAAATATCGTAGCCCATGGCGGTGCAGTCAGCCACATTTTGCGGGTGCCCCACACCCAGCGCATGCATGGGAAAACGGCGTGGAACCAGACTGCGCGTGAGGGTGAGAATGTCTGTCAGCAGCCGTCCCTCTGAATCCAACGGCCAACCGCCAAAACCAAATCCGTCGAACCCGATCTCCAGCAGATCCGAGGCGCACTCGCGCCGCAACTCCTCACTACCCCCGCCCTGGATCACGGCGAACATACGCGGGCGGGTTTCTTCAGTCCAACCTTTTTGCGCCGCGATGCGCTGGTATTCCTTTTTGCTGCGGGCGGCCCAATCGACCGTGCGTCGCACGGCTTTACGCTGCTCTTCAACGCCGGTATCCACATGGGTGCAATCATCCAGACAGATGATCACATCCGAGGCATAACTCGCCTGTAACTGCACGCTTTTTTCAGGGGTCAGTAAAAACTTCCGTTTGGCTCCTTCGGGTTGAAATGAGAGCCCGCGTTCCTGGATCACGCCAAATTTGGGATCCTGCCGGATGAGCGAATACGCCTGAAATCCGCCCGAATCGGTGAAGATGGGCCCTTGCCAGCCGCTGAAACGATGCAGCCCGCCCATCGATTGAATGGTGAGCGAGCCCGGTCGCTGCATGAGGTGAAAACTGTTCATCATGAGCGCCTGCATGCCGCAATCTGCCAGATCCTGCGCGTCCACCGAGCGGACAACGCCGTAAGTGCCGTCCGGCAGATAAGCCGGATAGCGCAAGTCACCTGTTGGCAGATGCAGTCCTGCGGGGATGGTTTCGTTGGTCATGGCAGTACCATTATACTAAATCGGCTCACGGCTGAGGGACAGGATTTACGGATACGCCAATCAATCGAGATCTGGTCACTTGATGTAGAATCGGGTATTTTTATTGCATCGATCAGGATGTTGTATGGCTTGATATGGAACTTTTCCAGCCTGAAAATCGTTAATGTCTATGTCATTGGTAATGAATGATGTTCAATGGCATTGAAGACAATGCGCGATTATGGTAGACATTAAGGAGTTGCATCCATGAATAAAAAGGTATTTTACCCCGCGGCATTCACCGTCATTTTTATGATGATATTATCTGCCTGCATCCCGGGCTTTATCAACGCGAACCAGCAGTCTGACGGCAGTCAGGCCGCTACCGCGGCAGCCCAGACCCTGCAGGCCATCGAAACACAGGTTTGGATCGGTACATTGCAGGCCGAGCTCACCCGCGTCAGCGGTGAGCAGAGCGGCGGCAACAACGCCACAAACACCAGCGAGCCGGGTTCATCGCAGCAGGATGCCACGCCCACCCAGACAGTGGCTCCGGCTACCAATACACCCCAGCCGCCCACCGCCACAGCCCAACCGCCCACTGCCAAACCCACCCCTTGCTATTGGGCCCAGTTCGTCAAGGATGTCACTATTCCGGATGGAACTGAAATCGACGCAGGCGATCCATTTACCAAAACCTGGCGGCTGAAGAATATCGGCGCGTGTTCATGGAATACCGGTTTTGATCTGGTTTTCGTGAGCGGCAACGCCATGGACAGCGATGCGGCGGTCGATTTTCCTGAAAACGTCCAGCCTGGTGAAACCGTCGACGTCTCGGTGGATTTTATTGCCCCTGAGGATGAAGGCGAGTACAAGAGCAACTGGAAACTCCGCTCTGATACCGGTGTGGTGTTTGGTCTGGGCGTCGATCAAAACAGTCCCTTTTTCGCCCTGATTGAGGTGCCGGAAGACGTGGTGGTGCTGGACCCGGATGAGCCGTTGAACTTCGCCGCTTCTTACAAGGCAGCCGACTGGACCAGTTCGGAAGGCGAGCCATCAAATGAGGATGATTACACCAACGGGACCGTGTACTCCACCAAAAAACCTCAAATGGAAAAGAACCGGGTGGATGATGAACTGGCTTTGATGATGATCCCGGGATCCGGCGAGGATGGATACATTTCAGGCCGGTATCCAGCGATGAACGTGGAAGATGGTGACATTCTGACCGCGCTGGCGGGTTGTTCCAGCGAAAAACCGAAATGCAACGTCACCTTCGAGATCCGCGCCCGCACCGAAGACAACACGCTGCTCACCCTGGGTAGCTGGGACGAGGTGTACGATGGTGAGTGGACCCAAATCAATCTCGATTTGAGCGATCTGGCCGGAGAAAAGGTGCGTTTTATTCTGCGGGTGGAGAACAACGGCTCCAGCAAAGACGATAAGGTATTCTGGCTGTCTCCAAGGATTATCCGGTAACATCGCAACAGTTAAAAGTCACAACCTGTATTGATGATCTGAAGAGGATCATAGAGACAAGTAAAAAGCGCAGCGGTGACCCCGCTGTGTTCTTTTTCTGAAAACCAGCCTCCAGACGGGTTGACGATTGAATTTCGGTTCGTTATCATAAAATCAGACGAAGGATTCCATTCAAAATGACGGGGGAAATGCGATGGAAACGGTCTGGAACAGTGTCATTGATACCTGAACCATCCATACGCCAGTGAAATTGCAAACCAATCATACGAGCCAGGAATAATCCGTGTTTCGTTTTTATTTATCTGTTACGGGGGATTATTATGTCAGTTATTCAATCGATCAGTTATCGTAAAGTGTTGAATTCGCACGTCAAATTCACCAATGAATTTGTCATCCGGCTGGCGGATGGATCCAGCGGCCACGCGGCTTCACCGCAGGGCGAAACCATCAGCATCTATGAAGATAAAAAGCCTTCCAGTGATCCGCAAAGCATCATCCAGGCCATATCCAATAACGGTCTGACGGGGAAAGATATCAATCAGGAGCAGTTTGATGATTTTCTTCAGCAGCACACGAGGCAGTTCGGACGAAACAACACCTTTGCGCTGTCTGAGGCCTTTTTTAATGCGCAAAGCCGCAGTCAGTCACCCTTTGAGATATTTGGCATCCCAGAGCAAAAGATGAACCCACCGCGCTTGTGTTTGAATATTCTGAATGGCGGCTGGCATGCTTATACCAACCCGGTATTATGCGATTTTCCGGAGATCATGCTGGTAGCCCGCAGCAGCGATGCGAACGAGGTGATCGGCGAACACAATGAAATCCAGCACGCCGTGCACAAGCATCAGCTTCAACAGAGCAAAACCGTCATCTCCGGAAACCCGGTTAACCGTTTTGATCGCTGCGATAACCAGTCACCGATTGAGTTTTTGCTGAATACCGTAGAAAAGGTGGGATTATCCGGAAAATATGATCTGATGATCGATGCGTCTGCCAGCGATCTGTGGGGCGGTAGCCATTACGCGCTGGATGTGACCGGTGGTCAGGCCTGTTCGCCTGAGCAGTTCACCGAATACTGGCTGGACATCATCCGGCAGTATCCGCTGCGTTTTCTGGAGGATCCGTTCCATGAACAGGATTATCAGAGCTGGCAAGCTCTCACCACCGCCCAGCAGAAAACCCTCATCATCGGCGACAACCTGTATTCATCTGATGAAGCGCGCATCGCCGAGGGTGCCGAGAAACAGCTCACCCACGGAGCGGTGATCAAACTCAACCAGGCCGGCACGATCACCGCAGCTCGCAAAGCTGTGGATGCAGCGCTGAGCGCCGGGCAGATCCCCATCACCTCTCACCGCTCCATCAGCACAGAATCCACCTTCCTGTCGCTGCTCACCTGTCTGTTTGGCGCGCCGTATATCAAGATTGGCCCGCTCCAAAGCGACTATTCATCGGTAGTGCGGCTGAATGAGATCATCCGTCTGACGGACGGTTACCATGTCGCCTAGAACCGCCATCCATACCCTTCGGCACGGGCATACCCACTTCAATGCCGAGAAACGCTATGCCGGTTCGATCGACATCCCGTTGAGTGAAAAGGGTGTTGAAGACTGCCTGAAAGCAGCCCCCAGCCTGGCACGGCATTCATTTGATGTGGTGGTCACCTCCAAAATGCAGCGCTCCATTCAGACCGCCCGGTATTTGCTCGATTCAAAAATCCCGCTGGTGCAATCATCCCTATGCAATGAACGGAAATTTGGCGTGATGGAGGGCCTGACCTGGGATGACATCCAGAAATTTGAACCGCCCATTTTGATGATCAACGTCGGTAACGACCTGCATACCGTCAACCCGCCCGGCGCCGAGCCGTTTGAAAACGTCTGGCAGAGAGCCATCCGGTTCAAACGGTATTTGTTCAAACACCACGCCGGCAAAGAGATCCTGGTGATCTCGCATGGCGTATTTCTGCAAATGTTCCACGGTCTGCTGCGCGGAAAAAGCTGTATCGAATCACTGGCACAGTACCCATCCAACCTTGAGCTGGATAGCTTTGTGTTTGAAGACCAAAATTTGGTGGAAGAACAAAACGAAAAACTGATCGCTGTTGTGGAGGAAATTCGGTTTTGATCACATGACCCTGTCAGCGGCGCGCTGTCAGCAGCTTGTTGTCAACAGCTTGTTGTCAGCGGTAAGGAAGTCGCGCTGCTAACCTACCCCGACAGACAGGGCTTCTGGTGCCGGCTGGTTTCTCCCAGCCAGCACTCATTTTTCACTCCTTAATTTTTAAGAAAATCATCCGAAAATAGTTTGAGATGGCATGATATATGCAAACTATGCATCAGCCGCTGGATTGGCTATACTTTCCTGTATAGCACCCGTTACAGCCGCTTATTCAGGCAAACAGTTGGTCGTTTCTGCAATCATCTTTCGATCAACATGGAGGAAAAAATGTCATTTTCGTTGTCCAATATCGTTTCATCCCGCTGGCTTCAGACCGGGGGCAAGTGGCTCGTCATTCTGGCGCTGCTTGCGGCCATTCTGATGCCTGCCGCCCAACCGGTTGCTGCTGAAACGGGAATACCGACATTCATCATCATCGATGTGATAAAAGATACCACTGTGACCATCGAGACCAGCAATTTCCCGGCCGACGAGACGTTTACTGTCTTCATGGGCCCGATCGGCACCATGGGAGTTGACGGCATCGAGGTAGCCACCACCGAAACCGGAACCGGCGGAACACTGGAATTGACCTACGACATTCCCGAGGATCTCAAGGGCTCCGAGTTGATCGCCATCCGGCTGGAAAGTGAAAGCGGCTATTACAGTTATAACTGGTTTACCAACGCAGACATGGCGGCAACGGAAGAACCGGTCGTACAGGAAACCCCCGCTTCCACACCAGAGCCTACCCAGGCCCCGGTTGAGGCTACCGAGGCCCCAGCGACTGAACCGGCTTATACCGGCATTCCGTCCTTCACCATTGTGTCGGTTGAACCCGGAAAATCAGTCACCGTCAGCGCTGAAAACTTCCCGCCCAACATTGATTTTACCGTCCTGATAGGATTGTACGGCACCCAGGCGATGGGCGGCGTGGAAGCCGGCACCACCAACTCCGGTGAAACCGGCGCATTCGAGGCCACCTACACCATTCCGGAAAGCCTGGCCGCCGAAGGCGCGATCGCCATCCGCATGGACAGCAGCGATGGGTTTTATTACAGCTACAACTGGTTTTACAACGCCTCCACCACGGTAGAAGCAACCGAACCGGCTGCTGAAGAAACAGCAACCACCCCTGCCCCTGAAGCCACCGAAGCCCCCGCCGAAACCGGATATGAGGGCGTCCCGGGTCTATCAGTCACCAGTGTGGAGGGCGGTGTCAGCGTCACCATCCAGCCTGAAAACCTGCCGTTGAATGACACCTTCACCGTATATATGGGCGCATTCGGAACCCGCGGCATTGACGGGCTGGAAGTGGGCACCATCACCGCGGGTACGGCCGGTGTGGAAGCACAGACCTTCACCATCCCGGAAGAACTGGTGGATACGCAGATCATCGCCATCCGCCTGGAAAGTGAAAGCGGCTTCTTTGCCTATAACTGGTTCTTCAATGAAACCACCCCGGTTGAAGAGGTCACCTATACCGGTATCCCCACCTTTTCGATCACCAGCGTGGTCAAAAATGAAACCGTTACAATTCTGACAGACAACTTTCCTCCCAACCTTGATTTTGCAGTTAAGATGGGCCCGATGGGCACCCGAGGCGTGGACGGTATCGATGCAGGAACCATCCAATCCGGTGAGGGCGGCGCTTTTGAGCTGACCTTTGACATCCCGGCCGATTATGCTGATTTTTCCGCCATTTCCATCCGGCTTGACAGCGCCAATGGTGTTTACAGCAGCTACAATTGGTTTACAAACAATTAGTCGATCACCAGAGATGATAAGAGGCTGCCTATATGGCAGCCTCTTTTTTTGTTGGATGAACGTATTCGGATTGCCCCTCCCGGAAAAACCCGACCCGGAGACAGAAGAATCTGATCCGTGCACAGGCCATTTCAGGCTTTCAGCAAGTACTATCCGTACGCCCCTGCCGTTATGCGGCCGCTTAATTCTGCTGGGCGGCGTAGAACACCTGGGCACCGTAGGCGATGAATACCTCACGCGTGGGGGTGATAGCAAAGGCGGTGACCGGTGTCTTGGGGATCTCCACATCGGTCGCAGTATCCGGCCTGAACAGACGATCCAGGTTCAATTGCAGACTGAACCGGAAAATGGACGAGGATTGGGGATCCAGCAGATACACCGACGGCTCGGGTTGACTGGAGGTCTGCATTTGCGTGAAAAGCGTCTCTTCGAACAGCAGGGTATTGTCAGACTGGATCAGGCGCATATCGCCAAAAGAAGCCGGATCATCGCAGCGAGTCTGATTGATCTCCCAGATGCCCGAGGTACAGTGAGCCATGGTGCCGTTGCGGTTCAGAAGGTACATGTCTTCACCGTTGACTGCCAGATCGATCATATTCGTCATTTCGGGGATGACAGGATCCCGCTCGGCATCAAAAAAGCTCTTTGCCTCTTCGCCGTAACCGGAGGTAAAACCGGTAAAGTAGTACACCTGGCTGTTTTCGATATCCAGAACATACAGTGTGCCCTGATAAAGCGTGACGGCAGCGATTTTTCCCCAGCCCTTTTCGGGAGCGGGTAGCTGGGCCGTAAACGGAGCGGCCTGCCCCGGGATGCAATAGGCGACATTCCCACCTGAATCAATTGCCATGACGGATGCTTTGTTTGGGCTTCCGGCAGGCAGCGCTGCCAAATCAACAAAATTTCCCAGAACCAGTGTTCCGGAGATGCCGGGCTTGCAGGAGAAGTTCTCATCCAGCTCATAGCCTTTTCCGGTCATCACCAGCCGCTCAATCCCTCCACTTTCTGAATCCAGCAGGTAGACATCGGTATCATTCACCGCGATCTGGGTGAAATTCATCTTGCTGTCAAAACCGTACGGATACAAATCCTTAAAATTCAAACGCGCCACCCCTTCCAGCGCGTCCAGGGTTGCGTTAGCTTCCCGGCGTAATCGCTGCGAAGCCTCGCTGCGGGAGTATTCTTCGGCCAGATCCAGCCAGTAAAGCGACTGTTCCCAGTGATTTCGGATGACAGTCGCATCCTCGGCTTCACGGGCCTGGGCGGCGTAGACACCGGCCTGGTTCAGATACATCTGATGCTGCTCATCACGCCCCTGCTGGAAATAGATGCTGACGGCTGCCAGCACCACCAGCAACGGAATCAGGATGGCAATCAGCAGGTAAAATCCTTTCGAAAATCCGGAGGTTTCCTCGTTGCTTCCGGGTACCAGCCGTGTGAGCAGTTGTCCCGCGGCCTGACCGGTTTTCTTCTGCCGGCCGTGAAGCCATTGCCAGGCAGAAGCCAGCATCTTACGATTTGCCTGCTGGCGGGCGGCGCGTTCTAACTCTCTCTCAGAATCCGGCTGCGGTTGAGATGCATGCTCTGGTGCCTTTGCGTCAGGGGCCAGCCTGTCAGCTTCTGGCGCGACAGGGACAGCCTGAGCAGATACACGTGAATTGGCCAGCGCCCGCTCCCGCGCTGCAGCAGCCCGGCTGGGAACCGAGGTAAAGGTCACCTGCTCTGTGGACCGAGCTGGTTGAGCTACAGACGCAGATGGTTTTTTGTACGAGGTCTCGGTGCCAGGCTGAACCCGGCGAGACATGACCGGCGGGCGTTTCGCAATGTCATCAACCGGCGGTTCTTCCGGATTACCATCCGGCTGCGAAATAATGATTGCCGGTTTCAGCTCAGAGACAACCGGGCTGTCTGTTGTTTTTTCGGATATCGGTGAATTCGCTGGTGAAATCGCCGGTGAATTCGCTGGCATATTTGCAGGCATATTTGCAGCAGAAGGGTCAACCAGTTCGGTCAGCGATACGGAACGTAAACGCAGATGTTTGACCGCCATCGCATCGGATGGTTTGAGTTGCATCAGGCCGGCCTGGAAACTGTCCGCGCTGCCAAGCAGCCGGCGGCGCAGGGAATTGATGGTAAGGCGCTGTCCGTGTGTCAGGCTGGTTTCCGTCCAATCCGCTGGAGGCTGCGTGCAGAATAACACCATCGCTTCCGGATCCAGTTGGGTCTGGAAAAACCTCACCGGCACGCTGCCGGCTTTCCCGAGCCCTTTGCCCTGTTCGGCGTCGCTCTCAAAATCCTGCAATTGATTGGGTTGCAGCAGCCAGGTGTGAGAAGATCCAGCATGCATGATAGAGAGCAGATTGCCTTTCACCACAACCATGTTGACCGCTGCCATCACTGGCTGGCCCTTTTGATCGATGGACAAACCGGCGTTGTATTCTGCAAGCAGTTTGTTCAGTTGATCCGCGGCGGTTTTCAGGCCGTTGGTGGTAGAACCGGGGCTGGTGTAATACGCGGAAATCGCCTCATCCAACAAACCTTCCAGGAAGCGGATGGGAAGGGTACGGCCTTCCACCACGGTCAGGAAAATCCCGGTTACATCCTGTGACCGGCTGCGCTGAACACGCCGGGGCGGCAGGCTGACCAGCATGGTGGGGATTTCCGGCTGCTCCGCACCCATTTCAACATTCATCGGCAGATAATAAATTTCGAACAAGGGCATCTCTCCCGAACCTGTCATGTGAAGTACTTTTCTTGTGAAGCTATTCATTCAGATAGCATGAAATGGGAAACCCGATCTGCGACCGGATGCCATCACCGAGTATTTCCGTGAAACAATATGCAAGATATGGGCCAGCTTGTTATTGATGATTACCAGCAGGTTGGGTTGAGGGCGCAGCCCGAAACCCAACAATCGACCACCCCGGCACACGGTGCCGCGCGCTTCGCGCCACCCCTCCAAAGGAGGGGAATTGCTGCGGCGCAATGACGCTCAAATATCACACCCCGCCTCTCTGTCATTCTGAGCAAGCGCACCGATCAAAACGCTACCTTATCCGGCAGGCAAGCGCCGCGAAGAATCGGCTATGGGCTGATCTTCACGCGTTTCCAGATCAAGATACATACAGAGACGCACTCTCGGGTGGACCTCCGCCAGCAGATTCCTGAGGGATGACAAAAATAGCAGCCCTTCGCACACCAAAAGACGTCTCTTCTAATTATTGCCATTCCTGGAACACAACAAATTCTTCTCCTTGGAGGGGTGCCCGCAAGGGCGGGGTGGTCGCTTTGCATTATATGGCTACATTTAACCCACATCTCCGAACAAGCCAGCGCCAGCAAATCCCTTCAGGATGACAGAGAAAGGCGTATGTATGTATTTCGTTACCCACAAAAAATCAGGCTACTCTTCATTCTCCCTCCAAGCTGTCGGGATTTGCCGTTCTGACGGCAAATCCCGACAGCTTACTTTCTTTCCCCGCCCCTTGAGGGGCGGGGATAAAGGGGTGGGTGCGTACGTATCTCGTTCAAATCACCCGGAAAAAAAAAGCCCTGGCAGATATTCGCCAGGGCCAAAAATCAAGTTCTCAGACTTAAATCATACCTGTCACCAGCGCCAGCAGCAAACCACCCGCCACCACGCTGCCCAATTGACCGGCTGTATTGGATCCCATAGCATGCATGAGAATGAAGTTGTGCGGATCTTCCTTTTGCGCCATTTGAGCCGATAAACGCCCGGCCATGGGGAAAGCGCTGATGCCACATGCCCCGATCAACGGGTTGACCTTTCCGCGGGTGACGGCGCACATCAGTTTGCCAAACAGCAAGCCGGCTACCGTATCGAGAACAAAGGCCAGTAAACCCAGACCCAGGATGAACAGGGTCTGCAGGTTGATAAAGCTCTGCGCCGTCATGGTTGTGCCAATGGCCAGACCCAGGAAGAGGGTTGACACATTGATAATTTCATTGCTGGCCGATTTGCTCAACCGGTCAACCACACCGCTTTCCTTCAGCAGGTTTCCCAACATCAGGGTGGCGATCAGGGGAGCCGCGTCAGGGGCGATCAGGCTCACCACAACCGTCACTGCGATGGGGAAAATCATCACCGCGGTTTGAGAAACCGGGCGGGCGGTGTAGTCCATGCGGATTTTTCGTTCCGCTTTGGTGGTCATCAGTCGCATCACCGGGGGTTGGATGATGGGCACCAGGCTCATATACGAATAAGCCGCCACGGCGATGGGCCCCAGCATCTCAGGAGCCAACTTGGACGCCACATAAATGGCCGTCGGGCCATCGATGGCGCCAATTACGCCGATGGAAGCCGCCTGCGGTAGTGGGAACTGCAGGAGCGTGGCCAAAATCAGGGTGCCGTAAATGCCAAACTGACCGGCGGCCCCCAGCAACACCAGGTAGGGCATTGCCAGCAGGGGGCGAAAATCAATCATGGTTCCCACGCCGATGAACACCAGCAGTGGGAAAAGTTCGGTGGCGATACCGGCGTCATAGATGACTTTAAACACGCCTGTATCCGCTGACATTCCCAGGTTGGCCAGGATGGCTCCAAAACCAATCGGGAGAAGTAAAACTGGTTCATACTCTTTAAAAATTGCCAGAGCAATGAGAATGAGCCCTACAATAATCATCACCGCGTTGCCCCAATAAAAATTAGCAAAACCGCGGGATATTTCTCGGATGAGTTCGCTGTAATCCATGCAGTGGCTTCTTCCTCTAAAACCTAAAAGTCAACCAACGGCTGTCCGTGTTTTACTGTGTCACCATTGGAGATATAAACGGTGGTGATTTTTCCGGCGCGGTCGGCGCGGATGGTATTCTTCATCTTCATGGCTTCCAGAACGCAGATCTCCTGGTCGGGAGCCACTACATCACCCACTTTAACTGCCACCGAGAGAATGACACCCGGGATGGGAGCGGTGATCGAGTTTGAGGAGGCGGAGGTTGAAGAAGGCGGAGGGGTCTTTACGACAGCCGGGGCAGGTTGCGCAGCCGGGCGGGGAGCCGGTTTCTGCACGGGGGCTGCCGGAGCGGCTGAAACGACTGCCTGAGTTTCCTCAGGGTAAACTTCAAACGTCTCTCCGTCCACAACCGCGAGGATGGGACGCTGAGTGAGATCGCCCACTTCTACTTCATATGTTTCATTTTCGATTTGTACACGCAGCTTCATCTTGTTTCTCCTCAAAAGTTACCGTACATTCCTGGGTGTACGGGTAAAGAATTTCGTTTGGTTCTGGCGCTGTACAGCGCGCATGACAGCCTGCCAGTTTGATGCCTGGCCGGCTTCAGCAGGATTCAGCATGGGTTGGTTAACAGAGGCCAGAGCCAGCCGAACAGCTTCTACCGCAGCTTGCCGGCGACGGATCTGCAACGCGGCGGTAACTGCTACGGCGGCAGCTTTTTGCCGATGCGTACCGGCAACCTGCGGCTCGGGTTCAACCGGTTCTGCTTCAACCAGTGAAGGAGCAGCTTCTGTCTCCTCTTTCGCCGATTTGTCTGCCAACAAGCGCACCAGCAGTTCCATCATTCCCCACAGCAGGATGATAACAACAAAGACCAGACCCATCCCGATTGCGGTGATTAAAAGTACATTTGTCATGGCGTCCTTTTTTCGTGTTTTTAATCATCGGTCCTGCCGGACGAGTCACTTCGCGGCAGGACCGGGATTATTTACCTTACAACGGGATGTTCCCGTGCTTCTTCAAGGGTGTTTGGACATTTTTGTCACGCAGGGCGTGCAAAGCGGCAATCACACGTGAGCGGGTTTCAGCAGGTTCGATCACCTCATCAATGTAGCCGGCTTCTGCTGCCGCATACGGGTTGAGGAACTGTTCTTTGTACTGCTGGGTAACTTTTTTACGCTCTTCCGCCGGATCAGCCGCTGCGTCAAGTTGTTTGCGGTACAGAATGTTCACGGCGCCATCGCCGCCCATCACCGCAATTTCAGCGCTCGGCCAGGCATAGGTCACATCGGTGCCCATGTACTTGCTGCTCATCACCACATACGCGCCGCCGTAGGCCTTGCGGGTGACAATGCTCACCTTGGGGACGGTCGATTCAGCGTACGCATACAATACTTTGGCTCCGTGCCGAATCACCCCGCGATGTTCCTGATCCACACCCGGCAGGAAACCCGGAGAATCGATGAAGGTGACGATCGGGATATTGAAGGCGTCACAGGTACGTACAAAACGGGCAATTTTATCAGCTGAATCGATGTCGAGCACACCGGCCATCACATACGGTTCCTGTGAAACGATCCCTACGCTCATACCGTCCATACGGGCAAAACCGGTCAGGGCATTGCGGGCGAATTCATCCTGGAAGGGAATGAAGGTACCCTGATCCACAATCATCTCGATGGCGTCGCGCATGCTGTACGGTTCGGAGGGATCCAGCGGAACCAGGCTGTTCAGCGCCGGATCCATGCGGTTAGGGTCGTCACCCTGCGGGATGACCGGGGCATTATCCACGTTGTTGGATGGGAAGTAGCCCAGCAGTCGGCGGGTCAACGCGATGGCATCCTGTTCATTGGGGGTGGTCAGATGCGCGGTGCCGCTGATGCCCAGGTGAACCTTTGCGCCGCCCAGACCCTCGGAATCAATCACCTCACCGGTGACCGATTTGATGACATTGGGGCCGGTCAGGAACATATAGGATTGTTTCTCGACCATGATGACCACATCGGTGACTGCCGGTGAATAAGCCGCTCCGCCGGCGCAGGGGCCGAGGATCAGGCTGATTTGCGGGATGACACCGGAATACTGCGCGTTGCGCTTGAAGACCTCGGCATAACCACCCAGACCACGTACACCTTCCTGAATACGAGCGCCACCGGAATCGATCATCCCGACGATTGGGGCTCCGGACGCGGCTGCCATATCCATCACCTGGCAGATTTTCCGGCCGTGCATTTCACCCAATGCGCCGCCCATCACGGTAAAGTCCTGAGCATAGGCATACACGGTGCGGCCGTCGATCTTGCCGAAGCCGATCACCACACCGTCGCCGGGCAGACGTTCATCTGAAAGACCCAATTCATCACGCTGGGCCAGAACAAAAGGATCCAATTCCATAAATGTACCGGGATCCAGTAACAGGTTCAGTCTCTCGCGAGCAGTCAGTTTTCCTTTGGCATGTTGTTTGGCGATTCGATCTTCACCGCCACCCAAAGCCGCTTTTTCTCTTCGCTTGCGTAATTCTATTATCCTGGGATCTATTTCAGCCATCATTCCCTCGTCAAATTGAGTATATTTCCACTTATACCGGGGCAATTGTAACCTCAATCACCCTGCGGGTTTTTCATATTCGTCACATAAATTGTTTACTTTCATCCTGATTCCACACACTTGATCGTATCGGTTCAGCTCCACATCTCCCTTATGTTCTGCCACAAAATATAAATACTGGCAATGACCACCACCGTCAGGAGCATGATCCAGAAGTATTCGTATACCAGGATCAGCGCGCTGATCACCGCCAGGAGAATGGCCAGGGTGTTGATCAGGTTGGAAAGTTTTCGCCTGAACCCGGCCTCCAGAAAAACGATCGAAACCATTATGGACAATAATCCAAAGTACAGATACTTGCGTGCAAACAACGCCAGTGCAACCGACGCGATCAGCATCAACCCGATACTGAGGGCCGACCAGATCTCGGCCAGCCAGCCCAGCCGCAAAGCGGATTCGGGTTCAGGGATCGATGGCCGATTCAGATGAGCTCTGGGCGATTCTTTCAAGCCCATCTTCAAACGAGCTTCATATTCGGTCAACGTCCCGATCATGGTTTCATTCCAGGTCATTTTCTTGCAGAGATTTTGTACCTCCTCGGAAAGAGCGGTCATTTGAGCCTGGTGCTGGTTGTAGGTGGAGATCAGATACGGCAGACCGCGGATCGCGTTGGTTTCGATATCGAGGATCGATAGCTGGTTTTGCTTTTCGGTCATCTGCAGCCTGAGGGCCTGATTCTCCGTATCCAGATCCAGCTTTCGCCGGGTGATCATGGGCAGTTGCTGGTTGGGAGGCGGTACCTTGTGAAGGCCGGCCCACCCCAGCGGATCATACCAGGCGCGCCGTACTTCACCGTTGCGGTTGTATTTCATCCCGGAAGGTGCATTTTCACCGGCAAACGGATCATGCGCATAAAAACCCCACAAACCACGGTAATTGGTCACCCAATCGGGTACCGGGTTCAGAACCACCGGGTCATCCCAGGCTACCTGGCTGTCTTCGCCAATCGACAGACCGTCCCCGCGCGCATAATCCACAAATGGAACTGTAAAAACGCTCACCGATGACGATGATTCTCCGCCGACCTCTTCACCGATGGTTCTGCGTAAAAATCGGCGCCAGAGTTTGGACGTCCGTTTGAAGAAACGACCGATGGATGCCAAAAATGGGATTTCAATTTCAGTCAGGTAATCACCCTGTGAAAAATAGCTGGCGTGTGAACCGATGCCCACGTACACCACCGGGTGATCACCCACCTTTTGCAGTTCGGGGTCATCCCAACGCCGGCGGAAATCATCCCCCGCGAATTCATGGCTGGCATAAGCGGCCCACTCCGGATGAACTTCGCCGTCGGTATCTTCATACAGATACACGTTGATCATTTCCCAATCCGCTTCGTGATCGTTTGCGCCGTAATAGCCCGAACGCCAGTTGTTATACACATAGAAGAACCAGTATTGCAGCACAATCCAGCCGGATTGGCGGATGACCCTGCCGTAATACCGGTGGCCAGGCGATGATTCGCACATCCGCTGGTAGGTGATCCAGGCCGCCAGGGCGCGGTCACCGGGCAGCCGCCCGCGTGCCAGCAAAGAAATCGAAAACAGGCTGTCCAATATGCGGGAACTGTAACCCACCCGTGAAAGACGCCCGCGCCCGCTGCGAAATACATCCTGCGGGTTCTTTTTCTTCAGCGTGTTCTTCACCAGATACGATGCCAGGGCAGAGATATCCAGCGGTTCGATAAACTGCAAAAAGTAAATCCCGTCCTGCCCGTTGAGGGATAACTCGCCCAGATTTTCAAGCGTCAGATCCTGTTCGGAAATCAGGCAGCGCGCCGGCCGGTCAGGTTCCTGAACCCACAAACTGCTTTCCTGCAGATAGGCTTTCGTATCGATGGGATAGAATTTTTCACCGCGTGTGAAGCGCAATACTGGTTCAAAACGTCGCAGCAGTTCAAACTCATTCATGATCGTCTGGCAACTCCTCCGGCACGGTGGGTTTGCGCCGGGAACGGGTGACATTAAAGAACGAGTGAACATCTGCATAGTTGAGATAC
>CAZHMZ010000016.1:23195-37667 GCA_964532655.1 uncultured Anaerolineaceae bacterium | reverse complement strand
CTCAGTTCGCTATCCGCGAGGGCGGCCTGACTGTGGGCGCCGGCGTGATTACAGAGATCGTCAAATAATTCTGTTTTACGGGTAAGGCATAAACAATGGCTTCAAAAAAGAAAGACATTCGACCAGTGATCACACTCGCATGCAGCGAGTGCAAAGAACGCAATTACACGACCGAAAAGAATCGCCGCAACGATCCTGGCCGCATTGAATTGCAAAAGTACTGCTGCCGGTGCAAGAAGCATACTCTGCACCGCGAGACCAAATAACGAAATGGCCGGTTACGGGGTGTGATGGTTTGGGCACCCCGTAACATTTCAAAGGCGAGTAGCTCAATTGGCAGAGCAACGGTCTCCAAAACCGTAGGTTGCGGGTTCAACTCCTGCCTCGCCTGCCTGATGATCGGCAACGCCGCTTTGAAAGGCGGCGTTTTAGCCATAAAATGAGGAAAGAACCATGGCAGAAAAAGTGAAAGAAAAAGAAACTGAAAAGAAAAAAATGGTTGTTCCGAAGGCTCGCAAGCCCATTTCGCTGGTTAAGCTGTGGCGCGAGACTTTAGGCGAGCTTCGCAAGGTGAGCTGGCCGACAACCCAGGAAGCATTGCATCTGACACGGATTGTCGTGATTGTAATGTTTTTCATGAGTATTCTTTTGGGCGCCTTTGATTTTGTTTTTTCTCGTCTGATTGGACTGCTTTACTCCTAGCCTGAGACCGTACAGGCCCTGGTATAAGGATTGGTTATGATGATGCAAGAGGATTTTGATCAAAAAGGAGAATCCAGGTCGGAGGACAGTTTTCCGAATGACCGCTCGCAGGATGAAGCGCAGGGGACTGACAGGGATTCAGGTTTTGAGACCTCTGCTGAACCTGGTGTTTCTTCGCAAATGGAAGGTGAGGATGACCGCCGGGCCTGGTATGTCATCCATTGCTATTCTGGTTATGAAAACAAAGTGCGCTACAACCTCGAGCAGCGTATCGATACCATGGGTGTCAAAGACAAGATCTTCGATGTTGTTATTCCCACCCAGGAAGAGATCGAGGTAAAAGACGGCAAGCGGCGTGTGGTAGAACGTCACGTTTTCCCCGGCTACGTGCTGGTGAACATGATCCTCACCGAGGAATCATGGTACGTGGTTCGCAATACGCCTGGTGTGACCGGTTTTGTGGGTATGGGCAACGATCCCACCCCCTTGCGCCCGGAAGAGGTTTCTCACATTCTACGGCGTATGGAAGCCGAGGCTCCGCACATCAAGGTTACCTTCCGCGTGGGCGAGCGTGTCCGCATCGTCGATGGTCCATTTCACGATTTTCGAGGTACTGTTTCGGAAATCGATATGGAACGCACAAAAGTGCGTGTTATGGTAAACTTTTTCGGTCGTGAAACCCCTGTAGAGCTTGACTTCCTGCAGGTGGAAAAATCTTAAGGAATGGATAGAGGTTGATTTTGGTGGGAGGGTGAACGGCGGTCGTTTTGAGCAAGATCAGACACACACGTTCTACACCCGCTAGAACCACAAAGGAGTAAAAAGTGGCAAAAAAGTATAAAGCAACAGTTCGTTTACAGATCGCGGCCGGCAAAGCAAATCCGGCGCCCCCAATTGGTCCTGCACTGGCTGGTCACGGGATCAACATCATGGCCTTCTGCAAGGAATACAATGCCCGCACCCAGAACCGTGTTGGCGATATCATTCCTGCGGAAATCACCATCTATACTGACGGCTCATTCACCTTCATCCTCAAATCTCCGCCCGCGGCAGTGATGCTTCGCAAAGCGGCCGGTGTTGAACATGGATCTGCTGAACCCAACCGTAATAAGGTTGGCAAGGTAACCCGTACCCAACTGCGCGAGATTGCTGAAGTCAAGATGAAAGATATGAACGCCATCAATATTGAAGGCGCCATGCGCCAGCTTGAAGGCACTGCCCGCAATATGGGTATTACGATTGTTGAGGACTGAGAGAAATTCGTGGGAGGGTAAACGGCCCCAGGCCTGAACAGCCCGCCAGCGGTTTTTACCCGACATCACCACAAAGGAGATTGGAATGTCAAGTCACGGAAAGAAATATCTGGAAGCTCTTGCTAAAGTAGAGCGCGACAGGAAGTACGAGCCCAGGGCCGCCATCGAACTGGTACGAGAGACTTCTATTACAAAGTTTGACGGCACCGTTGAAGTTCACCTGCGCATGGGTCTCGACCCCCGCCAGGCGGATCAGCAGGTGCGTGATGTAGTGGTTCTGCCCAACGGATTGGGCAAAACCGTGCGTGTCCTCGTCTTCGCCCAGGGTGAAGGTGCGGCAGCCGCTCAGGCAGCCGGCGCTGACTATGTGGCCGATACCGACGAGTGGATCCAGAAGATTCAGAACGGTTTCACCGATTTTGATGTTGCCATCGCCACGCCCGATATGATGGGTAAAGCTGGCCGTCTGGGCCGTGTTTTAGGCCCACGCGGTTTGATGCCGAACCCCAAAGCCGGTACCGTGGTTCCCGCCAGCGACCTGGCCCGCGTCATCAACGAATCAAAGGCCGGTCGTGTTGAGTTCCGCCTGGATAAAACCGCCAATCTGCATGTTCCGATTGGGAAAGCATCCTTCAGCGCGGATAAACTGTATGAGAACTTCGTAGCCCTGATGTCTGCCATTCGCAAGGCAAAACCGTCAGGCGCAAAGGGATCTTACGTTCGTAAGGTCACCGTCACCACTACCATGGGCCCTGGCATCCGGATTGATACCAACATGGCCCAGGGATTGGATACGAAGGAGTAAAATCGTTTCGTAAGATAACTGGTCACCGCCTTCACCAGTGAAAGCCGGAGCCGAAAGGCATAATAGTTTCCAGCCGAGGTGAGGACTTGCCGCCGAAAGGTATTCGTCTGAAATCATGGGGAAACCCATGCGAAGGATGAGGGAAGTCTTTGCCTGAGTAAAGAAGGCAAAGACTTTTTATCTTAATTGGATCCTTTTCGCGAAGGTTCCAGGCGAATATCTGAGGAAAGGAGGTATAGTCCTTTGGCTTTTACAAAAGAAGAAAAACAAAAAATGTTGGACCAGTATGAGGTATGGTTGAAGAACAGCCGTGCAATCGTTTTGTTGGATTACAAGAAGCTGGATATGAAAACCATCGATGGTATGCGCGCCAGAGCCCGCGAAATTGGCGGTGAGCTGCACGTTGCCAAGAACACTCTGCTGGAAAAGGCATTGCATAAAGCCGGTTACAAGGGTATTGTTTCACCCGCCGGAACCACGCTGTGCGCCTTTGCATTTGATGATGCCCCCGCGATGGCGAAGGTCATGCAGGATATCATCAAAGAGACTAAGGAAGAAGTTTTCAAAGTCAAGATGGGTTATCTGGATGGACAGGCTATCAATGCCAGCCAGGTGAAAGCGTTGGCTGAACTGCCGCCCCTGCCCGTCATGCGCGCCACCCTGCTGGGAACCATCATGGCTCCTGCCAGCAAACTGGTTCGCACACTTGCCGAACCCGGCCGTCAGATCGCGGCAGTTATCAAGGCTCGGTCAGAAAAAGAAGCCGTACCGGCCTAATGTTGGTTGGCCACGTAATTTGATTGGTTAGACAAAAAACAAAAAAATAACAAAAGAAAGATTTTTGAAGGAGATTTTGAAATGGCTGATATGGAGAAATTGATCGAGCAGTTGAGCGCCCTGACTGTTTTGGAAGCTGCCGAACTGGTGAAAGCATTGGAAGAAAAATGGGGCGTCTCTGCCGCTGCCCCTGTTGCAGTAGCCGCCGTCGCCGGCCCCGCTGCCGCCGCTGAAGAAGTTGAAGAAAAGACCGAGTTCGATGTCATCATCAAGAACGCCGGCCCCAAGAAAATTGAGACCATCAAGGTCATCCGCCAGCTCACCAACCTGGGCCTTGTGGAAGCCAAGACCATGGCCGAAACTGCTGATTCCAAGGTTTTGACCGCCGTCAGCAAAGACGCTGCCGAAGACGCCAAGAAAAAACTGGTCGAAGCCGGCGCAGAAGTTGTGGTTGCCTAGTTAACACCGTTTTTCAGGGTATAAACCCGAAAGGCTGTCCCCCAAAAGGACAGCCTTTTTTAATCGTAACCACCCCGGCGCTGCGCGCCACCCCTTCAGGGAGGGGAATTATTTGCAGGTAAAACAGCACGGCGTAGGGTAGGTGGAGGGGCACAAGAGCGTTAATTGACCCAACGGCCACCTGCCCCGCAACCCACCGACGTCACGATAGCCTGTTGCATTAATTGTCGGTGGGTTCCGAGCGGAAAATCACACTGGATCACAAGCCCACATGCCGCTCTCCACCCACCCTATGCCAGCGATTCTCATCGATTCTTCATTTACGATAAATTGACTTATGATAAAGGGCCTATTGAGAGACCACCCCGGCGCTGCGCGCCACCCCTCCAGCGGAGGGGAATGGTCTGCTAGAGGATTCTAGACTGGTAACGCCGGTAATGAAAATCGAAATCCACTGGTCAACATCATGCATCCCGGTGGGTTCCGAGCGGACAGTTACCCTGAATCACGAGTCTGCATGCCGCTCTCCACCCATCCTATGCAAGTGGATGTTTACGGATATTCAGCGTAATCGTCAGGGATAATTGATCGATTTTTCATTGCGTATGAGAAGCGCTGTGCAGTCTGCTGCACAGCGCTTCTCATAAATTGATTTCCCCTCTTTCCCCTTGGGGAAAGGGGCAGGGGGTATGGGGTATAACTTTCGCTTGTAAGTAAATCCGAAATTCGCCGATCAACATTATGCATACCGGTGGTTTCCGAGCAGACAATCAACCTGGATCACAGCACACAATGCCCCTTTTCACCCAACGTATGCAGTCGGATTTTTGATTGAATAATTCACTATATAAAAAACTCCCCGCTCCAAACGGAGCAGGGATAAAAAGCGAGAATCACACAACGATCAGGCGGCTGCCCTGATCTGACGAATCACCATCACCACCTTGCCCAGCACACGCACCTGGCGCGGATCTTCCACGTAAATGGGCGCCATGGTGGGGTTGGCGGGTTGCAGGCGGATGCGATTTTTCTCCTGATAAAAGTACTTCAACGTGGTTTCATCGTTGTTGTCCAGCCAGACCGCCACCATCTCACCATTGCGGGTTTCCTTGCCCTGTACGGTTTTCATGATCACAATATCGCCGTCATTCACCATCGCATCGATCATCGAATCACCCTGTACTTCCAGGGCAAACAGATCTTCGATGCGTTCTTTTTTAGGCAACATGCTGCGCGCAATTTCTACCGTGCTTTCCGGGTCAAAATAGGAAACGCTGGGATCCGAGTTGGGGATCGGGATCGGCTCACTGGCCACAATCCGGCCTAAAATGGGGATGGTGAAAAAATCCACCACTTCGCTCACCTGTCTGAAGGTATTGCGAACCTTTTCCGGTAAAATTGCCAGCGGCTGCAGAATACGGATACTGCGCGAGATGTGGTCATTCCGCTCGATAAAACCTTTATCAACCAGTTGTCTCAGGTAATAATCAACCAAGGATGTGGAATTCACGCCAATGTTCTCACCAATTTCACGGATTGACGGTGAATACCCGTTTTCATCCTGAAAGCTGGCTAAAAACTCCATGATTTTTTGGTGACGCTCCCCCAGTCCGGCGCTTTTTCTTGGCATCGTACGGCTCCTTCCTTTCAAGGTCATTAATCGACCATTTGTGCTATTTATTATTATAACAGGAACAAACGTTCAATGCAACAGAGCGTTCAAATAACCGCACGTGGCTGATCAAGATACAAGAACCATTTCAGCAAGACGGTTAAATGGTCGTATGACCACCCAGACAATACGGTTTCTCTCACCCGGATGTGCCAGGAGTAAAACCTGCCCCTCTCCAGTTTGTTTAAAATGAATCTGTAAGCTGCCAGAGGTGCCCCCTTGTATGAAAACCTGCCCGGTGCTATACTGCACCTGGATTACAGCGCATTGGCCTGTAAGTTGATGATTATGATTATGGAGACCATGAATACACTTACCGAATCATCCCTGTCCGGACAGGACGAGGGTGAAGCAGACCCTGCAAGTCATATTGCAGGGATTGAATCATTAAAACGTATACAGGGTATCTGCTGGAGGACCTGACCGAGGGATTCAGTTTTTGCTGTTTCTTTCCCGGGAGCTGGGCCTTCCGGGAAATTTATTTAAAAGGAGATACGCAATGATCAAGATCTTCAAGAACAGCGAGAACGGACTGCAGGAAATTCAGACACCAGAAACCGGCTGCTGGATCAAAGTGATCGATCCCACTGCAACTGAAAAGGCGTTTCTGAAAAATCTTGATATCAACGAGGACTATCTGGTTTATTCTCTTGACCCGGATGAAAGGGCGCGTATCGAAAAAGACGGCCATCTGCTCATCCTGTTGAGAATCCCCTACTTTGTGGGTGAGGCGGAAGATATTCCGTTTACCACCATCACCATGGGCATCATCATCACCGAACAATTCATGGTGACCATCTGCAAGCAGCCGCATGATATTATGGACCGCTTTGCATCGGGCTCTTATAAAGGCTTCTCCACCGCCAAGTTTTACCGGTTTGTGCTGCAGATTTTGCTGCTCACCGCCAACACGTATTTGCAGTACCTGCGGCAGATCACCCGGAAGGTCGATTCACTGGAAGATAGCCTGGAGAAATCGACCCGGAATAAAGAGGTGCTGGGCCTGCTGAAGTATCAAAAATCGCTCACCCACTTCACCACAGCGTTGAAATCCAATGAACTGATGATGAAGCGCCTGCAGAGCAACCCGGTGTTCAAAAAATTCCCGGAAGATGAAGATCTGCTGGAAGATGTGCTGACGGAAACTCAGCAGGCGATTGAGATGACCAACATTCAGAGCAACATTTTATCCGGCATGATGGATGCCTTTGCCTCCATCATCTCCAACAATCTGAACAGCGTCATGAAATTTCTGGCCTCGGTCACCATTATCATCAGCATGCCCACCATGGTAGCCAGTTTCTTTGGTATGAACTTCAACCTGCCGTTTGAATCTCATCCGGCCGCGTTTTACATCACGCTGGTGGGTTCGTTATTGATGGCGGTGGGTGTGGCAGTCTTCTTCTGGCATCGTGATTGGCTGTAAACCGCGCCGGAGGCAGACTTTGCCCTCTACAGCCTGATCTCAGGTAAAATCAGGGGGATGAACCATACCCCGCTTTATGATGATTTGATCAACAGCCTGCCGGATGGTGTAATCCGGCAGGTTTCTGTTGGCGTGATGTGGACGGCAGTCGTGGCAGAGGTGGAAGGCCGGCTGCAGGGCGGATTGGCAGCCACGCTGCAAAACCCTGAGTACGAACATACCCGCATCCCGCTGGTGAACAACCCCGGTCAACTCACGCATCTGCTGGCGCGCGATCTGGCGGCCCTGGTTACCTCTGAAAGCCACACCGAGGCGTCCATCGGCATGGCAGCGGTCAACGCACTGCTGCCCCGCAGTTCGGAGCGATACCTGGTCCGAGAGGCATCTGACTGGCTGATTGAACAGGGAGCCGGAAAAAATGTGGCCATGATCGGTCATTTTCATTTTATCGAACAGCTCAAACAGAATGTGCAAAACCTGTGGGTGCTCGAGCTGGATCCGCAGCCGGGTGATTTTCCGGCACAGGAAGCTCCGCGTATTCTTCCGGACGCCGATGTGGTGGCCGTCACAGCCACCACGCTGATCAATCATACGTTTGATGGAATACGAAAACTGTGCCGCCCGAGTGCCCGCGTGATGCTGCTGGGGCCTAGCACGCCGCTTTCAACGGTTTTATTTGATCACGGCGTGGATGTGCTGGCCGGTACGCTGGTGGAAGATCCGCTCCGCATCGCCGATATGGCCGGGCAAGGGGGCACATCACAGCAATTCAAACCGTTTTGCAGACAGGTTCTCCTTCAGAAAGAATAAATCCCAAACTCAGATTGGTGACAGCCTGTGCTACAATATAGCCATCGAATGACTTAGTCATTTAATGACTATATGATCAATGAGTAAACAGTATGTCACCCAGAAAAGCTGACCCACCCGCGCTCGAATATGTTCTGCTTGGCCTGATCCGCCTGCATCCATCCCACGGCTATGAGATGTTTCACTCTCTGCACCGTGATGAAGGTATTGGCATGATCTGGCAGGTAAAACCGGCCCAACTGTACGCGCTGCTGGATAAGCAGGAACAGATGGGATGGCTTGAATCGAATTTGCAGACCGGCGATGGGTTCCTGCCGCGCAAGACCTACCGCATCACCCCCACCGGTGAACAGGTTTTTCAAGATTGGATGAACCGGCCGGTGAGCGCCCCGCACCGCATGCGGCAGGAGTTTCTGGCGAGGTTGTATTTTGCCATGCAGGGTACCAGGCTGCAGGATACCGTGGCGAGCATAGAGCTGATCAGCCGTCAAATGGAAGCGTGCCAGCGCTGGCAGAAGGATTTGCAGATTCAACTGGAGAGGCTGCCAACCGGAGCCGCTTTTGAGCGGCAGGTGCTGCACTTCAGACTGGGACAAATTCAGGCCATGCAAGAATGGCTGATCGCTGTGCGGGCTTCTTTTGTGGAACAAGAATCATGAGGGGAGAAAAAATGTCCTTAACAAAACGTATCGGTATGGTCACCATTCCGGTTTTGGTTTTGATCGCATTACTGACAGGCTGCGCGACGAGCGGTGTTCAGTCATCCGCACCGGCCGTGCTGGAAAGCCAACCGGCTGTCGAAACACCTTTATCCACCACCGCACCAACGGTGGAGGAACAACCCACGGGGTATACCGTGGAAGACGCGTTGGGGCGTGAAGTCCAATTTGATCAAGTCCCCAGCCGGATTGTGCTGGCCGGGCGGGCCCTGTTTATGGTAGCAGATGCCATTTATTTGTTCCCCGAAGCCGGTCAGCGGATCAGTGGCCTGGGGCAAACCAATCAGGGCTCCGGGAACTTCATCTCATTGATCGACCCCGATTACGAAGCCAAAGCGGTGCTCGATCGGGAAGCCGGGGCCGAACAGATCGCACCGCTGCAGCCGGACGCGGTCATTCTGAAAAGTGCGCTGGCAGAGACGCTGGGCAGCTCGCTGGAGGCGCTGGACATCCCCGTGGTGTACATCGACTTTGAGACACCCGAACAGTACACCCGCGATCTGCAAATATTGGGCACGCTGCTGCAGGATGAAGCCCGCGCTGCCGAACTGACCGCTCAGTACCAGGAGCGGCTGGACGCGGTGGCGCAAAAGCTGGAGGGTTTGGATCCCGCAGACCAACCGCGCACGCTGCTGCTGTACGCATCCAACGAGGATGGCAGTGTGGCATACAATGTGCCGCCCATGGGCTGGATGCAGACCCGCCTGGTAGAGCTGGCCGGCGGCGCACCGGTCTGGCAGGAAGCCAACCCCGGGGGTGGGTGGGCTACCGTCAGCCTGGAGCAGATCGCGGCCTGGGACCCCGATACCATTTTTGTGGTGTCGTATCAGTCGGATCCGTCTGAAGTGACGGCGCCCATGAAAAATGATCCCAACTGGCAGGTGCTGCGAGCGGTGCAGGAAGACCGCTTGTATGCGTTTGCTTATGATCTGTTCAGTTGGGATCAACCGGACACGCGCTGGATCCTGGGTCTGCAGTGGGCAGCCGGCAAGCTGCACCCGGACCGCTTTGCGGATGTGGATATGTTTCAGGAAGCGCAGCGTTTCTATGCCGATTTCTACGGTCTGGATGCAGATTTCTTTGAGCAGAACATCCGACCCCTCTTTAAAGGAGATCTACCCTGAGCCTGCCTGTTTCCGCTGCTGAAACCGTTGTGGATCACCCCGCTGCCGTTCAGACGGCGAGCGTTCTAAAACGTCGCCGTCTGTTGTGGATTCTGCTGGCAATTTTGCTGCTGGTCACGGCGGTCTCGCTGTTGGCAGGCCGATATCCATCCGTCCGGTTGTTAAGCCCGCAGGCGCTGGCAGATGACCCGGTTGCCGGGCGGCTGGTGTGGAACCTGCGTCTGCCGCGCCTCATCACCGCTGTCCTGCTGGGCATGTCACTCTCCGCGGCGGGGACCATTTTTCAGATGTTGTTCGGCAACCCGCTGGTAGAGCCGGGCTTCCTGGGCGTCTCACAGGGGGCGGCCTTTGGAGCGGCGCTGTGCATTGTGTTCTTTGGCAGCTCGGTCTGGCTGGTGCAGGGGTTCGCGGCGGTGTTTGCCGTGGCCGGGTTGGGGATATCGTATCTGCTGGCACGGCGGGTCCGTTATGGCGGCTGGGTGCTGCGGCTGGTGCTGAGTGGCATCGCCGTTTCGGCTTTGTTCAGCGCCGGGGTGGGTGTGCTCAAGTATCTGGCTGATCCGCTCAGTCAGCTCCCGGAGATCACCTTTTGGCTGCTGGGCGGTCTTTCCAACATCCAATGGGGCAAGGCGCTGGCGGTGATCCCACTGGCAGCCGGTGGATTGCTGGTGAGCCTGGCCATGCGCTGGCGTTTGAACCTGCTTTCATTAGGCGATACAGCCGCGCATTCGCTGGGGGCTTCGGTAAGCCGCGAGCGTGCCTTGCTGCTGGCGGCGGCTGTGTTGCCCACCGCGGCGGTGATCTCCGCGGCCGGGATTGTGGGCTGGGTGGGGTTAATCATGCCGCACATCGCACGGCAAATCTTTGGAGCGGACGCTCGCTTTGCCCTGCCGGGCGCCATGCTGCTGGGGGGCATCTTCACCGTGATCTGTGATGATCTGGCGCGCATGCTGCTGGCCGGCGAGATCCCGCTGGGGATCCTCACCTCTCTGCTGGGTGCGGCTATTTTCCTGGCGCTGATGGCGCGTATACGAGTGCAGCGTTGAACGCCGCGCTTTCCTTTAATCACCTGACGTTTGGCTACCGCGCCGGTGCGCAGGTGCTGGAAGATGTATCGCTGGTAATCCAGCCCGGGTCGGTGACGGGTTTACTGGGGCCCAACGGGGCGGGAAAGACCACCCTGCTGCATCTGGCGCTGGGATGGCTGCGTCCCACCGCCGGGCGGGTGGAACTGGACGGCCGACCGCTGGGAACGTATGGGCGGCAGGAACTGGGCCGCCGGATGGGTCTGGTTCCGCAAAGCGAGAACATTGCTTTTGATTACAGCGTGCTGGAATATGTGTTGCTGGGGCGGGCGCCATATCTGCCGCCTCTGGAAATGCCCGGGCCGGAAGATGTATCGGCTGCGCTGCATGCCCTGGACCGGGTGGGAATTGCCAGCCTGGCTGAGCGGTCGATGCTGGAGATCAGCGGCGGCGAGCGTCAGCTTGCGCTGACTGCCCGTTCACTCGCCCAGCAGCCGGATCTCCTGCTGCTGGATGAACCCACCGCGCACTTGGATCTAGGCAACAAGGCCCGCCTGGTGAGCATTCTGCGCTCGCTGAATGAGCAGGGTGTGACCATTTTACTGACCACGCACGACCCTGAAATGGCATCACTGTTATGCACACATCTGGTGCTGGTGGAGAAGGGATGTCCGCTGGCGGCTGGGCCGGTGGAGGAGATGCTGACGCCCGAAACCCTGAGCCGTCTGTATGGCTTGCCGGTGGAGTTGGAATCGGTGCGCGGGAAGAAAGTGGTGTTCTGGAAATAAGGGGTAAATACACCCCACCCCTTTGTCCCCGCCCCTCAAGGGGCGGGGATAAGATCGATGTCCTCCCTACAGCCAGGTGGTGACTTCGTCCAGCGTTTTGCGCGGGCGGGCGTTCGGGCTTTCATCGGGGTAACCGAAGGAGACAGCCGCCACCATTTGGTGAGTTTCACCCAGCAACTCGCACAGCTCGTTGTACGCCATAAACACATCACAGATCCATAAACCGCCCAGACCCAAATCCACCGCCGTCAGCAGCATATTCTCGATGCAGGCGCCGATTGATTGCACATCGACCGAGTTGCGCAGCAAATCACCCGGTCCATAAGGCCCCGGTTTATTTTCCTGCTGCATGTTAAAGATGAACACGGTGACGGGAGCCTGGGACATAATTCGGGCTGAGTTCTCACTGCTGCCCAATCGGCCGCCACTCTGACGCGCCGCCTCAATGCCTTTTTCCATGCACGCCATCATCTCGCCGCGCCGATTTTCTTTCACCACATAAAAATGCCAGGGCTGGCGATTGCTGCCCGAAGGGGCCAGGATGCCGGCTTGAATCATTTGCCGGATCATCTCATCGGGGATCGGATCGGGTTTGAAGGCGCGGATGCTTCTGCGTTGGAGAATGGTTTCCATGGTGTTCATGTTTCAGCTCCTGTTTGGGGATTGAGAGATAAGATAGTTCAATGTCAGCGACGCTGCCGCTGCCCAGGCGATATCCTTGAACCCGCCCTGTTCGGTGATCTGTTGGATCTCCTCCTGTGATAGCAGCAGCAACTGCTGATCTTCCAGGTCGTCGCGGATAGGCTCGGCGGCCGGTACGGCATCCAATGCCAGGTACAGGTGCATGACGGCCACGCCCCGGTTGGGATCCAGCACATAGCTGCCCAGTGACTTCCAGACCGGAGCGGTGTAGCCGGTCTCTTCCAGCAGTTCGCGTCTGGCGGCCGCCAGCGGGTCTTCGCCGGGCTCCAGCATACCGCCTACCGGCGCATAGGTAATGCCTTCGATGGCGTATTTGGTCTGCCGGAAACATAAAAACTGACCGTTCAGGGTACGAGCCATCACAATGGCGGCATCCGGGATCTTCACCCAGGCCCAATCGTCGATGATGCGGCCGTCAGGCAGCTCAACGATATGGTTTTCGACCCGCAGGAATTTGCCATGATCATACACCAACCGGCGGTCGAGTGTCTTCCAGGGGCGGAGTGGGGTGTCTTCTGGCATGCTGCTATGGTATCACATTCAGTGAACGTAAATAGGTCAAAGAAAAAGCGATAACAGCCGCCAGCGGAAGGATTTTGAACTTTCCTTGAAAATAGGCTGTTTCAAGTTCCTCGAGCGATAAAAACATCAACTTTTGATCCTCCAGATCATCCTGAACCGTCTCATGGGTCATTTCTGCATTCAGAGCAAGGAAGAAGTGGGTCGTATTTCCGCCCCTGTTGGAATCAAGCGCATAACTGCCCAGGGATACCCAGTTTGAGGTGGAATAACCGGTTTCCTCACGAAGTTCACGCTGAGCTGCGGATAACGGATCTTCTCCTGCTTCCATCAAACCGCCAACCGGTGCGTAAAAGGGACCCTGAACGGCATATTTGGTCTGGTGAAAACAAAGGAATTTGTTATCTGCAGTTCTGGCTAGAACGATGACTGCGTCCTGGATAATCACCCAGGCCCAATCGTCGATGATGCGGCCGTCCGGTAGTTCGACAACATGGTTTTCAACTTTGAGAAATTTACCGTGATCGTGGACCAACCTGCGGCTGAGCGTTTTCCACGAGCGTAATTCGGCGGTGGAGTCTGTTTCCATTATGTCCTTTCTATGAGTCATGGACAGGAGGGGTATGTGATTTATTTACCCAAAACTCGTTGAGAAGCAGGGAGGATTACACCTGTTGATAACTATACAACAGTCTGTTTGATTGGATGGGGGAACAGGGGGTTGTTTTTGACGAGGCAGGCGGACAGGAAGAGCCGTTCATGGGTCACCCGGCCTATATCATCCGTAGCGGCGCACAGTGTGCGCCGAGGAAGTGAGCGCATGATATCGGTTCCAGATATGGAAACGTTCGGAGGTTTTCCCTTATCCGATCCCTCGTCGCGGCGCAGACGCCACTTCGTCGGGATGACAGAGAGGGCGATGACGGATAGCAAACCTGTTCCTGCATCACCCACCTATTGTGTCATCTTGTCGTGAAGGCTTCGCCTTCACACAGAGATCCGCGTGCGGAGGACCGCCCGAGAGCCATTACATCACGGTTCCAGATATGGAAACATGCGAAGAAGTGTCCTTGGGTGGATTTCTCCGCGTCAGACGGCACAAAACGCTGTCTGACCCTGCGAAATGACAATATAGGTAGATCTTAGGGTAGACGGTCCATGCAGTAACGACTCTTTATTGTGTCTGTAGCGGCGCACAGTGTGCGCCGAACCGGGCGATCACAGATCACCCCTATCCCTGCGCTGGCCTGTATGGTGGTAGGGGCGGATATTATCCGCGCGGATGATATCCGTCCGCCTTTGCCAAGTGGGAGATATAAAAAAACTGGGGTATGGCATGCCGTGCCCCTACGTCTCATTCCAGACGCGTCAGAATAACTCAATTGCCTCAGGGCGACCGGCCGTGACTTTCAGCCCAGGCTGTAAATCAACCCTTTGCCCCTGCCACTCCACCTGGAGCTGATCCACCTGCAGGCTGCCTTCACATACATCGATGGTCAAACGGTTATCTGACAGCCGCAGGGTGCCCCATCCACTGGCGGTGGAGAAAAAGGTTTCAAAAGTATCCAGCTCCAGCCGGGGAGCCAACCAGAGCGTTTTCTGCGCGGCTGAGTAACGGAACCCGCTCAGAGCGCCAAGCAGGGCGTAACTGGCCATGGCGCGCGCATAATAACTGCCGCACTCGTATTCAT
>CAZHMZ010000016.1:0-23095 GCA_964532655.1 uncultured Anaerolineaceae bacterium | reverse complement strand
AGCAGGGCGTAACTGGCCATGGCGCGCGCATAATAACTGCCGCACTCGTATTCATTCCATGGATTTCGCACGTGCCCGTTAAATCGGCTGCGCAGCGCCTTTACAATGGTTAACCCCTCATCCACCAGCCCGTTTACGATCATGTGCGAAGCGGTCTGAGACTCGATGCCGGTCCACACCTCATCGGAATAGACGAACGGCAGGGTGGGTTTGCCGCCGCGCGGCCAGGTGCACAGCAGCAAACCCGGCTCGTCACCCCAGGCATAACCCGGGCGCTGCGGGTTGGCATGCTCCCACAGGCTGGGACGGAAGTTATATGCAAAGATGGAGCCCAGATTCTGCCGCACGTGGGCCGGGTTTTGCGGACTTTTCACACCGCACAGACCGGCCATCCATACACCGATCACCCCATCCGAGATGCAGCCCGAGCCGTACTGGTATTTAGGGCCTTCCTGCAGGAGCAACCGGTCTTCGGCGTTGTACGGCTTTTTGAGGTCAGACAGATATTGCGCAAAGGCCTGGCTGCGCAGATTTTTATAATCCACCCGTTGTTCATAGTACTCGCCGTTGAAGAGCTGTTCATCCAGAAAAGTCGCGCCCTTTTGCGCCAGCATCTCGTAGAAGGGCGCATCAGCCGGGTTGCCGGTCTCGCGCGCCATGACGGCTAGCGCGGTCAGCGCGGATAGATAGAAGCTGGAGCACATGCCATCCGGACCCCAGAACTCGATGTCATAGGTATTGTGATGCGGCTCCGCCAGCACACCTTTGTGATCGGGGTCCCAGATGGCGATGCAATAATCCAGGCTGCGTTTGGCCGCCGGGTAGAGCTTTTTCAGCCATTCCACATCCCCGCTGATTTGATACTCGCGGTGCAGTTTAAGGATGCCGCCCAACTGGCCGTCGGCGGCGGCGTGGAAGGAGTGCGTGGCGGGGCCGTCCGGTAGCGCCGCGCGAAAGTTGACATGCCCCTGTTCGTCCATGGATCGCAGCAGTTCCTGCTCGCGCAGAGTGCGCTCCAATTGCGGGAAGAGATGCGGCATGGCCTGGGCGTAGTTCCACACGTGGGTGCAGCTTCCGGAGCAGCAGCCTTTATCACAGTAACAGCCTTCCCATGCCCACACATTGCCGTTTTCCTGACGCAGCACGGTGGGCGATTTTAGAATCGCCAGGTTGGCGGATATGGCGTCCAGGACATAAGCAGGCAGCGTTGATTCAAACAACGCGTCGTGAAAATGTTGGGTGCGTCCGCGCAGCCGGTCATACTGCTGCTGCACATAGGCAAACACAGCACGCGCATCGGCCCATTGACCGGCGTAATACGGTCGCCAGCGCGGTTTGGGTTCACACGCGCCGCCTTTGCAGCCGCAGCCCGCCGGAGCGGCCTCGGTGCCGGAGGGGTCTTTGGGGCCGCCAAAGGCGTAATCTACGTTGGGGAAGTGCCAGGCGATCACGATGGGATAACAGACCGATTCACCCGGGGCGAGCGATCCTTTCATCAGAATGGAACCGCCATTGCGGCGTTTGCGGTCATCACGGTAATGACCTTCTGAAGCCTGATCGTCCGCGTCTGTGGAACCGGGGTTGGGCTCAAATGTTCCCGTGGAGACCTCGCGCCACAGGGCCGAGATGGAATCAAACCAGCCGCCGCGGAACCACATGGCCTTCACCAGCGGGTCATGCCCGATCACGCCCAGCGCGCAGCTTCCGTGAAAAGCCGAACCGTCCGGCTCGTGGTTATCCATGAAGACGCCGCCGGGGATGACTGTATTGCGCGTGGTGTGTTGCGAGAGTTCATCCTGTCCGGGGGCCAGGTGGGAGAGGTGATACGAGAATTCGTACGGCACACTTTCGTTGGTGGGGTTGGTGAGCCGGTATTCGAGGATGGCGCACGGGAGCCCGGAGTTCTGATCATCCAGCGGGATGAACGGGTTGAAGGCGGTGATCTCTACGCCCAGCGAGATGGCGGGATCCGAGAGAGTCACGTAAGCAAACGGGAACTCGCCCCGGAAGGTGCAGTTTCGAAAACGAGGCAGCCCTTCATGCCCGCCGGAGCGGTATCCCTGGCTTTTCAGGCTTTGATCGTACATCTTTTCGGGGGGCATGGGGCCTTCCAACAATCGGGTGATCCCCTTTGTCGGCAGGTACAGCAGCGCAAAGGCTGCATCGGTGTTGACTCGGTCCTGGTATTCATCCGGCAGCGCGGTGGTATCGGGTTTGTGGCGGATGGAAAAATCCTGCAGGCCGCCCTGTCCGTTGATACACACACAGCCCGCGCCGATGCCGCCCAACGGCATGGCGATTTGTAGCGCGTCGCGACCGGTGTAAGTTTTTTGCAGGGAAAAATCATACAGAATGTCTTTTGAAAACGGTTGTGCCTTTGACATGGAGGATCTCCTGGAGGGGATGCGGAACAGATAGATTGTAATGCAGAAATATTGGCATGCGCCGAAGGTAATGGAGGGCTAACCCGGCGCGGCAGATCGCCCGAGATCTATTGATTGACGTTTCCAGATATGGAACCACCCAGATATTTACCCCCGGGCGGATTTCTCCGCGTCTGGCTGCGCCAGACTCTGCGAAATGACAGTTCAGGTGAATCTTCGCACAGACTGTTCATGCGACCACCCCATCGTCTGTGTACGTAGCGGCGCCAGTGTGCGCCGTGGTGCAGGGCACTGCATGGTGGTGCAAGAGACCACATCGCCTGATGGTTTTTGGGTAGGGGCAGATATCATCTGCCCGCCTTTGCTCTGGTTGGAGGATAAAAAACGATAGCAGTTGGAGGTGCTGTTCATGCGCCAACCAGCCCTTTGTGTCATCTCGTAGCGAAGACGCAGTTTTCGCGCAGAGATCCGCCCAAGGGTATGCATTAACACTTCCAGATAAGGAAACGCGCGGATATTTTCTCTCGGGCGGATTTCTCCGGGTCAGACAAAAAACGCTGTCTGACCCTGCGAAATGACAATGAAGGTAGATCTTAGGGTAGACGGTCCATGCAGTAACGACTTTTTATTGTGTACGTAGCGGCGCACAGTGTGCGCCGTGGTGTAGAGCATCGCATGATGGTTTTTGGGTAGGGGCGGATAACATCCGCCCGCCTTGACCGGGAGATAATGCCTCCAGATATGGAAACGAGCGAAGACAAAACCATAGCCGATCCCTCGTCGCGGCGCGGACGCCGCTCCGTCGGGATGACAGAATGGAGGCATTCTCACGTGTGGGCTGTTAATTCACCAGCGCCTATCCCATACGTAGCGGGGCACAGTGTGCGCCGTGATCAGAGAATGACAATCGCTGTCGGTGGGTTACGGGGCGGCAGAAAAAATCGATAAAGGGTTTTCATTTCCAACCCCTCTACACACCCTATGCAAATTCCATAGAAGATCTGCGGCGGTTGAAATAACAGGGTGGTTTCTCATCGAGATATAGCATACTACGCCCATGCCAGGAACCCCATCACCCTCAAAACCTCCGTTCTTTCCCTTATGGTACAATAACCACCATATTACGTGGAGGAAGTATGGTCAGTCAAGAATTGCTCGATATTTTACGCTGCCCGGTTTGTGTGCAGGATAAAGAAGGCCTGCTGGATCTGGTCCAGGATGCCTGGCTGGTATGCCGCGATTGCGGACGCAAATACCCCATAAATGATGATATTCCCATCATGCTGATCGATGAAGGCGATAAGTGGATCCAGACCCCGGTCAAAGATCTGCCCATCCCCCCTCCTGAGGTCAAATAAATTCTGAATCCCCGTTTTTTGGTTTTTGTGGTATATATCTTGCACCAGTTCACTGTCATGATGGATACCTCAACAGCCAGGTAAAGCAAACGATATGTCTCAACCTATTCGAATGGCAACTCCTCCAGGCCAGCGACCACAAGCGCGTCCAACCAAGGCTCGCTCAAAATCACGGCCAAATCTAAAAAATGTCAGCCCAATGGTATTGGGGCTGAGCGGTTTATTTGTGGTGATCGCGATCGCCGCCGGGTTTTTGGCGTTTAAACTGGTTAAAAACCTGGTTCTCTCATGGACTTCGACGGATCTGCCCGGTGTGGCGGTGGCCGCGGAAAACCCTGAAATTGTTCAGGAAGGGTATATCCCGGATGGCGAGGAATACCAGGTTCCGCTTCAGGATGCCGGTGATCTGCAGGCCGCCGAGTGGGACGGCGCCAGCCGTGTGAATATGCTGGTGATGGGTCTCGACTACCGCGATTGGCAGGCTGGCGATATCCCCCGTACCGATTCCATGATTGTGCTCACCCTCGACCCTGTCACCCTGTCCGCGGGGATGCTCTCCATTCCGCGCGATATGTGGGTGGAGATCCCCGGGTTTGATTACGGAAAAATCAATACCGCCTATTTCCTCGGCGAAGCCAACAGGCTGCCCGGCGGCGGACCCGCTCTGGCGGTAAAAACGGTCGAGCAGTTCCTGGGCATTCCGATCCATTTCTATGCCCAGATCGACTTTAAGGCTTTTGTCGATTTTATTGACGAACTGGGATTTATCGAGATTGAAGTTCCGTATGCCATGGATATTGATCCGTTGGGCCAGGGGAACACCATCCGCCTGAGAAAGGGCTCCTACGATTTTAACGGGGAGCAGGCTCTGGCATACGCGCGCGCCCGCCACACGGACGGCGGTGACTTTGACCGCGCCGGCCGGCAGCAGCAGGTGGTGATGGCAGTACTGGATAAGGTGCTCAATTTCTACTCGCTGCCCAAACTGGTTGCCAACGCGCCTACCCTGTATCAGACGCTCTCCAGCGGGGTGAAGACCAACCTCACCCTGCAGCAAGCCATCTCATTGGCCTGGACTGTCTCCAAGATTGATGACCCGTTCCACAGTATCAAACGCGCCACCATCACCGAAGATGTGGTCACCATGTCCATGTCTGCTGATGGGCAATCCATTCTGATCCCCATCCCCGATGAAGTGCGCATGATCCGTGACTCAGTGTTTGCGGGCAGCGGAACGGTGAGCCCGGTAGCTGCCACCCTGACCGGTGACGATGCCGCGTTGGTTCGGGAAGAAATGGCGCGTATCTCGGTGCAGAACGGCACCAGTTCCGGCGGCCTGGCTTCACAGACATCGCAATACTTCACTGCCCAGGGCCTCACTGTGGTGGAAGAAACCAACGCCACTGAGATTCACTCGGCCTCAGAATTAATTGTCTATAACGGTAAACCTTATACCATCACCTATCTGGCGGAGCTGCTCGGTGTCTCTTCCACACGGATCTACAATCAATATAATCCCGATGCTCCTTCCGATATTGTGATCATTCTGGGCGAGGATTGGGCAAACAACAACCCGATGAAATGATGAAAACAATTGGTGTTATCGCTGGCGCCGGCCCATTTGCCGGTCTGGATCTGCTCAGAAAAATTTTCGAACAAACGATCGCTGACGGCGACGCCGATCACCTGAACGTGATCGGCTGGTTTGCGTCAGGCCAACTGCCGGACCGGACCGGTTTTTTGCTGGATAACAGCAAGGTGAACCCCGGGCATGCCATGGCAGTGCAAACCCTGGCATTGGAAAAAGCCGGCGCCGGGCTGGCGGCCATCCCGTGCAATACAGCCCACGCCCCGCTCATCTTTGACAGGATGCACGCGGAACTGCAGGAAGCCGGGTCGAAAATTCAGTTTGTGAACATGCTGCAGGAAACAGTGGCGCATATCCGTCAGTATCACGGCGATCTGTCGCGCATTGGTATTCTTTCTACCACCGGCACCTACCGCGTGAACCTGTATCCGCTTTATCTGGAACAGGCCGGCCTTCAGGCGATCGCTCCGGATGAAGATGTACAGCTCAATTTGGTCCATCCCGCCATTTATGATCGTCTGTACGGCATTAAAGCCGCCGGCACGGGCACCGAAAAATCGCGCGCCGATCTGTTGACCGCGGTGGATCATCTGGTGAAAAAAGGCGCCCAGGCGGTTATTCTGGGCTGCACCGAACTGCCGCTCGCCATCACCGAGAAGAAGAAAGACGGCATTATCTTTTTGGATCCCACCCTCATTCTGGCGCGGGCGCTCATCCGCGAAGCCGCCCCGCAAAAACTGCGCCCCTACCAGTTGCCCTGAGCCAGGCACAACCATGAAAAACAAATCCCCGGAAAACCGGGGATTTTACTTTTACAACAGTGAGATGCAACTGATCAATTTACGGCGTACCGGTTGGACCTGGCTGTGGTGAAGGGCTGGGAGCAGGATTGTTCGTGCTTTTTGTCAGCGCCTGCCCCAGAATGGACAGGGCATTGGCCTCCATCACATCACCGCCGCTGGCCAGCAGTTTTTGCGCCTGGGCTGAAAACACTGCGCCCGGATTGACGTCTTCAAGCAAAGTTAAACGAGCGCGCGCCCGGCCCAGGTCGTGACTGGTGTTATACGCCAGGGCAATCATGCTGCGGTACACCGCTTTATACTCATCACTCAGTGACTGGGGAGCATTATAGTTGAACTTTTTGGGGGCAATCCCTATTGAAATGACCAGCCCCAGCACCAGACCGATCACAAGGCCAGTAATCAGGTAGAGCTTTCCGCCGTTCTGATCCATCAGGAGCCTCCCGCACTCGAATTGAGTTCCACATCCAGATCTTTCGCCAGGCGGGTGATCAGTTTAATATCAGCGGGGGCATAGCCAATCTTCTCGGCATCTGCGGCCGCCTGTTGGACAAACTTCACCATATCCTCCGGCTGGAGCGATTCCAGTCGTTTTTGGGCCGCGTCAATATCTTTGTCATGACTGTAGATTTCGGAGGTCATTAAAACCAGATCGATCTGATAATCCTGCCGCAGACCGGCAAATGACGTGTCCGAAGTCTTGATGGTTCTCGACCACCCGGCCAGTAAACCCAGCACCAACCCGATAACGATGGTGATACCAAACCACACAAACCGCACCACTCTGCGATCATTCATGCGTGTACCCTGCCGATTCTTTCTACCCATATCTGTTGCCAGAGGGAGCAATCTTCATGCCAGAACCTGTCCGGAAATTGAACATTTGCATTGAAATTCACGGGGAACCGGTTATGAAACAGGAACCGGTTTGGTACAATGTCAGTACAGTTGTTCAGAGGGACATGTTTATGACCAGCGTTGACAGCCGGAGTTTTCAAGCCCCATTTCATCACGTTGCAGCAGATGAATACCGGATTGAGTGGTATTCGCGTATCTCCAATATCCTCATTCATACGCCGCACGGCGGTGGAATTGAACCCGGCACTTCGGAGATCGTACGCGCGCTGGCCGGCGAAGATTTCTCGTGGTACTGCTTCGAAGGGCTACGCATGGAGGGAAATAATCCGCTCCACATCACCAGCACGCGTTTTGACGAGCCTGTATCCACCGGCATGCTGCAAAGAAGCGATGTGGTTCTGGCGGTACATGGCTGCCGCAGCCGCCGCAAGATCATCTTTGTGGGTGGGTTGCACCGTGAATGGACGGATTGGTTCATTGCCTCATTCAGGCAGGCCGGTTTTTCCGCCGAGCGCGGCGAGCAGAACATCTCCGGTATCAGCCCGCGCAATCTGTGCAATCGCGGCAGACTACGCAAGGGGATCCAGATTGAATTGACTGAGGCTCTGAGGCTGGATCTGTTTGAGAGCCTCGACCGGGTTGGGCGGCGGCGGACCACGCCGTTGTTTGATCGGTTGATCCAAACGGGCCGTCGGACCCTGTTTGATATTGCCGCGGCTATACAGACTTCTCCTGTAACCGTTCGATGACAGGGAAGACTCAGGGTTCTTCACCGGAATCGTCGGCTTGAATTCTGTTACAATCAAGAAAGTAGTGATAAATCAAAGAGAAGAAGCTGGTAAACCTGTATGCAGTTTCCAAAACCATTTTATCGTTGGCGTCCGCACCCCTGGCATGGTTTGCCGGTGGGTATTGATCCGCCGCAGATCGTCAATGCTTATATTGAAATCACGCCGTTCGATTCGGTCAAATACGAAATTGACAAATCAACCGGCTATCTGCGCGTCGACCGGCCGCAGGCTACATCATCACAACCGCCCACGTTGTACGGGTTTATCCCGCAGACCTTCTGCGGTGACAGGATTGGTGCGTTATCTCCCAACTCACACGGCGGTGACGGCGACCCGATGGATATCTGCGTGTTCAGCGAACGGCAGATCACCAAATCTGAGATCATTTTGAGCGCGCGCGTGGTGGGCGGGATTCAGATGGTCGATCACGGTGAGGCCGATGACAAAATTATCGCCGTGCTGGTGAACGACAGGTTGTGGGAAGACGTCCGGGATGTATCTGATTTCCCCAAAGCGCTGATCGACCGCCTGGTGCATTACTTTACCACCTATAAACGCATGCCCGGCGAAGAGAAAACCGTCAAGATCGACAAGGTTTACGGCTGCGCCGAGGCGATTGAGGTGGTGAAGGCTTCCATGCTGGATTACGAGCAAATTTACGGAACCGGATAGTGTTCCGCTCAGGAGGATTCTGAAATTGGAGATCGCCTGGGGGGAACACTCTCAGCTTTATCAAGGCACATGACCTGTGAGTTCAAATTCTGGAATGAGCCCGGACAAAGCGCTGGGGTTTCACGAGGGACATATGGATTTTCCCGAAAATCGCATTCCGATGTATGAGCAGATCTACGATCTGGTCCGGCAGATACCGCCCGGCCGGGTGGCATCTTACGGGCAAATTGCGCGCATCCTGGGAACGTGTACCGCCCGCATGGTGGGTTACGCCATGTCTGCCTTACGGCAGGATGATGTGCCCTGGCAGCGGGTGATCAACAGCCAGGGTAAGGTGAGCCAGCACGGTGACGGAATTGGAACCACCCTGCAAAGACAGCTTCTGATGGATGAAGGGGTGGTGTTTGATGCCCAGGGCAAAGTGGACTTCAACCGCTTTGGCTGGCACGGCCCGGGTAGTGAATAATTTACGTGAGGCTGTCAAATCAGGTTTAGTTGCAAGGAGGTGTATCTATGGCACAAAAGGTAGGCCCGAAAGAAAAACTGATCCTCCAGTTAGTTGAGAAGATGCCCTTTTCCGATGAGGATAAAAAGGGATGGACTGAAACCATCCAATCGAGCGGGGCGAATGAAGAGTTGATGAAGGATATGCTTGAGAAAGCATCCCAATTAACCGCCGATGGCGAAAGCGATACCGCCGAACTGACGCATAACTCCATCGAGTTGCACCGCCATATTCAAAGCTGGCGGTTGGAACAGAACCTGGGCAATTTGCCCGGCCGGCGCCGTCAGCATTAATCCGGCGCGATGTGGACAAGGTACTCACCGGCAGTCATTCGGCTGCCGGTTTTTCATCACCCGGGCACCGGTATTCGCCGGCGCTTAACGGCTACCGACTTCTGTTAACAACTTCAGTTGACAACTTCTGTCAGCCAGTCAATCAGGATCTGTTGGTATACCGTGGATATGACCCCGCTGCCATCCTCGGTACCCCGCGTGAGATCCTCCATCATATGGTTTGTTCCCCGGATCACTTCAAAACGCACATCCGAAATGTGGCTGGTGGCCTGCTGGTAACGCCGGAGGCTCTCATCGACCGGCACCCAGCGGTCGCTTTCTGCAAACAAGAACAAGCTGGGTTGGGTAACTCGCTGCCAGACCGGCAGCGGGTCATACGAGAACTGATAAAACCACTTGCTCGTCCGCACATCCAGGGGCAACCTCTCAGGGTCCGGTAAATAGGCCTGCGGATACCAGCTTTCATGTGCATACCGCTTGAGCAGGGCGGTCGTCTCGGCGTACGTCAGCAGACCGCGGTAATAATCATCCACCGCGCGGCGCAAATTCAACGCCGTGTCGATGGCCGGTTGAGGACACGCGGCGTTTTCCAGTGTCCAACGGGCGGCATAATTCATCTGCTCGGCAGGCGATACCCCGCAGCCGGAGACGATGACCAGTAACTTGATGAGTGAATCCTGCGCAGCGGCCAGCGGAGCCAGCCAGCCGCCCTGGCTGATTCCATACAGACCAATGGCGTGCGGGTCGATCTGGGGATGAGCTGCCAGGCGATGTGCGGCAGTCAGTGCATCACCGGCCAGATCCTCAAAGCTGGCAGTGTCAAAGTTGCCCTCTGAATCCCCGCTGCCACGCCGATCAAACACAAAGACGGCTATGTCATGAGCCGGTATCCCGCGGGCGAGATGCCGGTAAAACTGGTGCCCGCGCAGCGGGTTGGAAGCTGGGTGCAGTACCACCAGGAGTGGAAAAGGGCCTTGCCCGAGCGGAAGGTGCAGTTCGCCGGTAAATGTGATGTTTTGATTGGAAAAACGGATGATTTCTGGCATGGGTGAATTGAATCCAACTGAAAGATGCGGATAACGGCAGCCGTCAATGTGGTTGCTGCCAGACTCATAAGTATAGCATCTGACCCATGCACCCACGGACGTATAAGATTTTTGTTAATCATCCTCTAAACTGCTTGACTCAGCATCTCGAATAAGAATACAATGGGTTTATGGAGTATAAGGATTACTACAATATCCTGGGTGTTCAGAAGACGGCAACCCAGGATGATATTAAAAAGGCCTATCGCAAGCTCGCCATGAAATATCACCCCGATCATAACCCGGGGAACAAAGTAGCGGAAGAAAAATTCAAAGACATCAACGAAGCATATCAGGTGCTGGGTGATGACCAGCAGCGTTCCCGGTATGATCAGTTGGGGGCTTCCTACTCACAATGGCAGCAGAGCGGCGGACGCGGCGATTTCAACTGGAATGACTGGTTTTCGCGCGGTCCGTCTCAGGGCGCTCCCCGGGGATACGCCCGTGTGGATGCCGAAAACATGGACGATGTTTTCGGCGGGTTTTCCGATTTCTTCAACATGATTTTCGGCAGCTCCGCGCGCCCCTCGCGTACGGGGCGCAGCTCACAGTCTGCCCGCAGGGCAGCAGCCCGGCCCCGCTATGAGCAGCCGGTGGAGATCAGTTTGCAGGAGGCCTTTCACGGCACCGAGCGGATGCTGCAAATGGATGGACGCCGTCTGCGGGTAAAAATACCGGCCGGATCAAAAACCGGAACGCGCATCCGCATGGCCAACGCGGTCTCCACCCCAAATTCAGACCAGGCATCAGACTTGTATCTTGTTGTAGAAGTTCTGCCTGACAACCGTTTCGAACGAAAAGACGATGACCTGCAAACTGAGGTCAGCATTGATCTGTACACTGCGGTACTGGGCGGCGAGGCAGATGTGCCCACACCGGATGGAAAAGTGGTCCTGACCATTCCTGCGGGCACGCAGCCGGGACAGAACTTCAGACTCACTGGAAAGGGGATGCCAAAACTGCGCACGCCGGCTGAACATGGGGATTTATATGCCAGAATCAAAGTACAGCTTCCCAAACAATTATCCAGGAAACAACGGGAACTTTTTGAACAAATAAAGAACAGTTAATTACAGCCGTTACGGAAAGGCTTGCCAATGAAGAGACTTCGCCCATTATTGGTAGTTATGGCATTAACCGTTGTAACGCTTGCATGCCAGGGGGGATTCACGTTGTTTGGTCAGACCCCCGCCCCGGATATTCAGACGAAAAGCACGCCTGCAAACGCGACCGCGGCACAAACGCTGGGAGCCGTTCCGCCGGCCGCCACCCCGCCGCTTCCGCCGATCACCAGCAATCTTTCAGATATGGAACAATTGCAGATTGCGTTGTACCAGCGCGTAAGCCCGGGGATTGTTTCCGTGCAGACTATCAATGCTGAGAGCGGCGTTCAGGGTTCAGGTTTTGTGTATGATCAGGATGGCCACGTCATCACCAACTATCATGTAGTGCAGGACGCCGATCAAATTGAAATTGATTTCCCATCCGGCATCAAGGTCTTCGGTGAAGTGATCGGGATTGATATCGATTCGGATATCGCCGTACTTCAAGTGGATGTGCCCTCCGACCAGCTTTATCCGCTCCCGCTGGGGGATTCGGATAACCTGCAAATCGGTCAGACTGTGTTCGCGATTGGAAACCCCTACGGGCTGACCGGCACCATGACGGTGGGGATTGTTTCGGCCAAGGGCCGCACGCTGGATTCGCTGCGTTCCACCGATACAGGGCAGGCTTTCTCCGCTGGCGATCTGATCCAGACCGATGCTTCCATCAACCCGGGCAATTCCGGCGGTCCGCTGCTCAACCTTGCCGGTGAGGTAATCGGTATCAACCGCGCCATCCGCTTGAGCGGCATCACCAATTCCGGTGAGCCCATCAACACCGGCATTGGGTTTGCCATTTCGGTCAATATCCTCAAGCGTGTTGTACCTGATTTGATCAGCAAGGGCAGCTATGACTACCCGTATGTGGGCATATCGGCCCGCCCGGAGTTGACATTGATCGAAGCGCAGGCGTTGGGTCTGCCGCAGACCTCTGGCGCGTATGTGGTGGAGGTGGTCAACGGCGGGCCGGCTGATAAAGCCGGTTTACAGGCAGGCAGCCAGCCAACCGAATATGTGGGTTTGAATTCTGGCGGCGATCTGATTATTGCAATTGACGATCAGCCGGTTCGTAATTTTGGAGAATTTCTGGGTTATCTCATGACCCAAAAATCTCCTGGTGATACGGTACTCATTACATTTCTCAGAGCGAATGAGGAAATGGAGGTGGAACTCATACTGGAAACACGGCCTTAACATCGATTGGTTCATTTATCACTGCGAACAATAGGAGGTAATCATGTTCACTGAAAAGGATTTACGGGAGCTTTTGGACATTCATGCACCGGATGCAGTATTAAGCATCTACTTGAATACGGACCCTTCACTTGGGAATGCGGATGCGTACCGACTTCGGCTGAAGAGCATGCTGAAAAAAGTGCGCCTGACGGAGGATGTGGAAACGGTTGAACAGTACGTGAATATGGAACGCGATTGGACCGGCCGAAGCATCGCCATTTTTTCAAGCGCAAAAATCGGGTTTTTCCGGGCTTACCCCGTCGCATTTCCAATGAGTGATATGGTTCAGGTAAGCGATTCTCCTGTCATCAAGCCGCTGGCCAACTTACTGGACAGCTATGGGGGATATGGGGTCGCGCTGGTGGACAAGCAGGGTGCAAGATTGTTTTCGTTCCACCTCGGTGAACTGAAAGAGCAAGATGGCGTTATGGGTGATACGGTCAAGCGCATCAAACGCGGTGCGTCGTCCAGTTTGTTTGGCCGCAAGGGCGGAGGCTCCAACGACTCCAGCGCCATGGATGAAACCATTGACAGAAATATGCGCGATGCGGTTGATTTCAGCATCGCCTTTTTTGAAAGCCATGATGTCAGGCGCATCATGATTGGTGGAACGGACGATAATATTGCCCTGTTCCGCAGCATGCTGCCGAAAGCCTGGCAGAGCCTGGTGATGGGCACTTTTCCCGCACAGATGACAGCCACTCACGCTGAAGTTCACGATCGGGTGGTTGAAATTGGTCGCGCGGCCAATAAAAAGAGAATCCAGCGCCTGCTGGATACGCTGGCCACCGGCTCGGCCAAAGGGCAGGGCGCTGTGACCGGCATTGACGAAGTGTTGGATGCTGTGTCGAAGGGGCGCATTAAGACCCTCATCAGCGTGAATGATTATCATGAAGGAGGTTACCGGTGTAAAGATTGCGGCATCCTGACTATTCAACCCAAAGATCACTGTGAAGGATGCGGCGAGCAGGTGGAAAAACTGGCCGATGTGGTGGAAGAAGCAATCGCTGCCACGTTGCGCAGCGGCGGTGACGTGGAGGTGATCCACGATATGCCGTCCCTCGATGGAACACATAAAATCGGGGCAATTTTAAGATACTGAGCGGGATCCTCGTGATATACTGATTTAGGTGACTGCCGCCAGAGAATGGCGCTGGGTTCACCGCAGGGCGATCCTCGCCAGAGGGATGGACAATGAGAACATTATTGATCATGCGGCACGGAAAATCCAGTTGGAAAGACCCGGCTCTCGCGGATAGTGAACGCCCGTTGAAGAAACGCGGCCGAAAAGATTCAAAGAGCATGGGCAAGCTTCTGGATAACAAAAAGTTCAAACCGGACCTGATTCTGTGCTCCACCGCCTTGCGGGCCAGACAAACGGCTGAAATCGTGGTGGAGGAGTTGGGTTTTGAGGGGCAGGTAGAGTATATGGATGCCCTGTACATGGCTGAACCGGATGTGATCCTGCGCGTGCTTCAACACCTGACCGACGTGGAGCGGGTGATGATTATCGGCCATAACCCCGGGCTGGAAGGATTGACCCAGCGCCTGACCGACAAGATCACCAGCCTGCCCACCGCCTCGGTGGTGCGCATCAAGCTGCCCATCAACAACTGGCAGGAATTGAGTTTTGACACCACCGGCGAACTGGCCAACCTCTGGATCCCGCGCGAATAACCGGAGAATCTCCGGATTGAACCGTTGACTTAAAAATCACAATACATCTGACAGGGTGGGGTAACATCACCACCCTGTCAGTCATGAGTCTGGCAAAAAACTGACTTCGTTTTCCTGTTTTCGTTTGTGACCCCGTTTTCACCTTACCACAATCCCCTGGAGGCATCATGAGTTCATTTTTTCAAATTAACCAATCCAACTTCACCCGGCAGGTTTCGGCTTCAAAGCGGCCGGTCCTGCTGGAATTCGGCGCTCCCTGGTGCAAGCCGTGCAAAAACCTGGAGCCGATTTTGTTGAGTTTGTCCGAGCAGTGGGGAGGTAAGATCAATTTTGCGCAGGTGGATGTGGATGAATGCCCCGATATCGCGGCCGGTTTTGGGGTGATGTCGGTGCCCACGCTGATCCTGTTTGTGGGCGGAGAAGCCCGCGAACGGCTGACCGGTTCATCCAGCGCGGACAAGATCAAAGCCACTGTCACGCCCTATCTGTCCTAGCCTTCAGACAACTCCTGCTCTCATTCTTTTGGAGTATCTCCTGCGCCGGGTCTGCTGCCGGCCGGTGGAAGTGACTATAATGGATAAGTACGTACATCAGCCTGAACTATCTCTTTGATTGATCCCTTTAATGGAGGAACACATGACCGAAACCGTTCAGAAGCAAAACATGCCGTATGGTATCTGGCCCAGCCCCATCTCAGCCGATATGGTAGGGCAGGGACACCGCTTCAGCGATGTCCAGTGGGACTCGGATGGCGAGACCCTGGTGTGGCATACCGGCAAGTCGGATAAGGGCGTGCTCTCAGCCGCCACCGGCAGCCAGGCTGCCCGCGACCTGACCATGGAAGAAAATGTGCGTGCCTGGGTAGGCTACGGCGGCGGTGACTTTACCGTGGCTCAGGGAACCGTCTTTTTTGTGGAAATCGACGGGCGCATCTACCGGCGCGGTTTGGGGAATGAGCTTCCGGTTCCGATCACGCCCGCCTTCGGACGCACAGCCTCACCGGCCCTCTCACCGGACGGCAAATGGCTGCTGTTCATCTATTCCGACCTGAAAACCGATCTGTTGGGGCTGGTGGATGCCCAGGGAAAGGAATGGCCGATCAAATTAAGCAGCGGCGCCGATTTTTACATGCAGCCGGTCTGGCATCCGGATGGAAAACGCATCGCCTGGGTGGAATGGGATCACCCCAATATGCCGTGGGATGAAACTCGCATCATGACGGGAAGGCTGGAAGGCACCCCGCCGCGCTTGGTTGAGAAAAAGGTGCTGGTCAATTTGAAGGATTTACCGGTTAAAGGGCCTCGCTTCTCACCGGATGGCCGCTGGATGAGTTATGTGGCCAGCAACGGCGAGTGGGAAGACCTGGTTCTGCTGGATCTGGCGAGCGGAAAAGAAAAACGCTTCGTGGGTGAAGGTTTTGATTTTTCGTATAACGCCTGGGGGCAGGGTTCGCATACTTATGGCTGGACGTCCGACAGCAAGAAGCTGTACACGCTGCATATCTTTGCCGGCCGTACCACCATCTGGCTGGTGGATGTGGAAAGCGGGAAATTCACACAGGTAGATACCGGTGAATACACCAGCATCAATCAGCTCTCAGTGGCGCCGGTGGGGAATAAAATCGCCTTTATCGGCTCCGCGCCGCACATCCCCACCCGTGTGGTGCGCTGGGACGGTGCTTTATCCACCGTGGCATACAGCACCGTGGAAAACATCGATCCCGCGTTTCTACCGGATGAACAGTTGATCAAATGGAAAGCGCCTGATGGTATGGAGACCTACGGTCACTACTATCCGCCGGCCAACCCGTATTTCACCGGCAGCGGTCTGCCACCGGCGCTCATTTATGTACACGGCGGCCCCACCGGCGGTTCGGCGGCTTCCTTCAGCGGCATGCGCAACTACTTCACCTCGCGCGGATATGCCTTTTTGGATGTCGATTACCGCGGCAGCTCAGGGTATGGGCTGGCTTACCAGCGCTCCATGCGTGAAAAATGGGGCCTGGTGGATACCGAGGATATGTACGGCGCGGTACAGGCGCTGAAGGAACAAAAACTGGCCGATGTGAACCGTCTGGCGATCATGGGCGGCAGCGCCGGTGGATACCTGGTGCTCAACGCGATGATCCACTATCCGGGTCTGTTCAAAGCCGGTATTGATCTGTTCGGGGTGAGCAATCTGTTCAACCTGGCTACCGATACGCACAAGTTTGAGAGCCGCTATCTAGACAGCATGGTGGGTCCGTTACCGGAGACCGCCGAGCGTTACCGCGAGTTTTCGCCTATTTATCATGCTGACAAAATCCGCGACCCGCTGGCTGTGTTCCAGGGCGCCGAGGATCCCGTAGTGCCGCCGGACCAGTCGGAAGACATTGTGGCGGTTTTGCAGCGCAACGGGGTACCGCATATCTATGTGAAGTATCCGGGTGAGGGGCACGGGTTCCGCAAGAGTGAATCGAACATTGACTTTTTGCAGAAAACAGAGCGATTTTTGAAGCAGTACGTGTTGTTTTCGTAGGATAGGAACGTTTCCGGATTCGAGAACGTTTTCAGAAGGTAAAAACGGGCGGATAATCTCCGCCCGTTTTTGTCACATGGATAGTGCTCACCGCATATATCCAACAAAAGGACTTCTATATTGTCATCCCGAACGAAGTGAGGGATCGACTAAGAGGTTATCGATCACGCTTCCATATCTGGAAACCGTTATCATCGTCCCATATTCGATCCCTCGCGGCGGCGCGGACGCCTGGCTCGGGATGACAAACGGGTAATGCTGCGTGCTGGCGGCGTGGCAATGAGGACAATTCATTTTCAGTGTCATCCCGAACGAAGTGAGGGATCGGCTGACGGAGGCCCGTCCAAGGGCATATCAATCCTGCTTCCATATCTGGAAACCGTTATCATCGTCCCATATTCGATCCCTCGCGGCGGCGCGGACGCCTGGCTCGGGATGACAAACGGGTAATGCTGCGTGCTGGAGACGCGGAAATGAGGGTGTCTGATTTTGATTGTCATCCCGAGCAAAGTGAGGAATCGGCTGGCGGAGATCCGCCCAAGGGGTTTCGATCACGCTTCCAGATCCGGAACCGTCAGCCTTCTGCTCTGCTATCCAAACATGCCATACTGGGTATGGCTGCTGCTGTATTCATCATTGAGAAACGTATCGTAAATCCCGGCCTGACGGCGGCTGAATTCGATCCGCTCCAGGAAGGCTCGCAAACCCAGCACCACCTCCAGCCCGTTCTCCAGCGGGAGCATGTGCCCGGCCCCTGCCACCACCTGCAGCGCCGACCCAGGCAGTTGATCGACCAGGAAGCGTGAAAAAGTGGGCGGGGTGAGAACGTCTTCATCGCCCACGGCGGCCCACAGCGGCGCCTTGAGATGTTGGATTTCAGAGCGTAAATCAAAACCGGCGCAGGCGCGCCAATCACTGTACAGCACGCCGTGGCGAACCTTTCCCAGCATCTGCATGGTGCTTTTCACCAGCTCTGGTTTTGCCTGTGAACCAAACGACTGGTTCTGGATGAGCTGCAGCCCGTACGAATGGCCAAACGGGGTGGCGAGCTCGTTGACAATGCCGGTTTCACCCCCCAGAAAGGCCCCCGAGGAAATCAGCCCAATGCCGGCGGCGATGCCTGCCGGACGCAGCGCGGCCGACAGGGCAATGGCGCCGCCCATATCGTGACCCACCAGTACTGTCTTGACGATCTTCAGGGAATGCAAAAACGACAGGATGCGGTCGGTATACGCCTCAACCGTGTGGCAGGCCGTCCCTTCCGAGCGCCCGTGCCCCGGTAAATCCACCGCGATGATCTGATAGCGCGTCAACCGGCGCATCTCAAACGGCCAGATCTGATAACTGGTACCCGCACCGTGGATCAGCAGAACCGGCGGAAAACTGCAGGCCCCCCCGCCTGAAATGGTGTAGTAGAGACCGTCTGATTGGGGCATAGGGTTATTTGATGTGAGTCCCTCCGTGCAGATAATCGGTTGCCCGATCGGTTAAGGGCAGGGCCACCTGCACGCTGGTACCTTTCCCGGGAATGGATTCAATTTTCATACGGCCGTTGATCAGCTCGGAACGCTCCTGCAGGGTGATCATCCCCAGACTGCCGCGCGTTTCATAAGAACCGCTGACCGCCTTGAGATCAAACCCTACGCCGTTGTCGATCACTTCCAGCAGCCCCATATCCGGGGTTTGCGGCATGGGCAGCAGGTTGATCTGGATCAGGCTGGCATGCGCGTGTTTACGCGAATTGTTCACCGCTTCGTCGATGATCTGGAAAAGAACCTTTTGCTTGTTGGTGTCAAACCGGTCCACCAGGGCCTGGTCTACCTTCAGGACCACGTTCTGCTGGTAAAGTTCTTTCATGTTCTGTGTCAGCGTTTTGAGCGCGTTATGCAGGCCTTCTTTTTCCAGCACCAGCGGGCGCAGGCTGAACAGCATGCCGCGAATTTCCTGGGTGGTCTTGCGCGCCATGGCTTCAATCTGGGCCAGTTCGACATCCAGATCATCCGAGCTCATGCCCGATTTGACCATACGCCGGATGTACTCGGCCCGCATGGCAATGCCGGTGACGGATTGGGTGGGGCCGTCATGCAGATCGCGCGCCACCAGCTTGCGTTCTTCTTCCTGGGTGCGCACCAGCCGGTCACGTTCCGCTTCAAGGTCCTGAAATAACAGGGCATTCTGGATGGCGATGGAAGCCTGCTGGCTGATGATGGTGAGGATCTCCTCCCGTTCGTTGTCAAAGAACTCGCTTTGTTGATGCGCGAAAAGCATGACACCGTATGAATCCAGACCACGCCGCAAGGGCAGTAAAATGGCCGATTTGCATAAGGCCAGAGATTGAAGGGTACACAACTCGGGATCGGAGGCCAGGTTTGACAGGTGGATCACCTCACCGGTCTGAACAGTCTGATACAGGGCGCCATTTTCAGCGGGAAGGCGGCGTTGCAGGTCGGGCGCGGCCAGACCATGTTCTACTACCGGTTTCAGGTATGCCCCATCAAACAGAAGCAGCGCGCTGATGAGCGGTTCGCCAGTCTGCTGCTCTCCGTTTTGTGCCTCATTCTCGGACAGAATGTCGTTGGAAAGATCCAGTGCGGTTTGCAGCACGATCATGTAATCCAGCGAGGCGTTAATCGATTCAACCAACTGGAAGACCCCCTGCATTTTTCGGCGTTCGCGAGAACGGAGTTCTTCATCCACCTGCTGACGGGTGCGCTGCACGCCCCGATACCGTTCGCGCAATTGCCGGTAAAGTTTGGAGGATAGCAGCCCAAAAATCAGCCCACACAGGAGGTTGAACCCCGTAAGCATCAGCGCCTGCGGGTACTGCAGCGACAGACCGAGGATCCATACAGATCCCAGCAGTTGGCTGAGTGACAAAATAACAGCCATGATCAGGCTTCCGACCCAGCCAAAATAGATACCAGAGGAAATGAGTACCAGCAACCCGATCCAGACCAGCGGTCCGTACAGTCCACCGCCGGCCAGGAATAAAACTGTGGTGATCGCAAAATCGATTACCACGTTGATCACACGGTGGATACTGAAACGGCGATTGACGACGGCCAGGATGATGCAGACAAAGTTCCACAAAACACCGGCCAGCATGGCGCCCCCCAGCGCGATGTTGAACAATCCGGCCCGAACCAGTGAAATAGCTCCCCCTACCAGCCCCAGCCAGCGCAGTGATATGGCATACCAGTCAGCATAAAATGGATACTCGTATCTTCGCACAAATTGATGATAATACAAAACGAAGGAAATTTGTGACTGAAACCACTTACGGATGTATCGATTCGGATATAATACAGAGAACTACTCTGATTTGCAAGATTTTCCCCTGGTAAACCGAATTCATCACTGGAGGTATAGCATGCACCGTGAAGGCAATTTTAAGCCCTGTGAAGGCGTATCCCTGTATGAGCAGTGGTGGCTGCCCGATAACGAGAGCAAAGCGATAATCGTCATTGTGCATGGCATCGCCGAGCACAGCGGGCGGTATGCCCATGTAGCCGAGTATTTTTGCAGGCACGGCTACGGGGTGGGTAGCTTTGACTTAATCGGCCACGGTCGCTCCAGCGGAAAAAAGGGGTATATCGATTCGTTCCCGCGCCTGCTGGAGGATCTTGATTTTTTCATCCATCGGGCGAAACAGCATGCTCCTGATCGGCCGATGTTCCTGTTAGGGCACAGCATGGGCAGCGGGATCGTCGCACGCTATATGATCGACGGCGATCTGAAAGGTATTCACGGGGCTGTCCTGAGCGGGCCAATGGTGATGATCGGCAGCAGCGTTCCCCCGGCGCTCCTCAAGGCAGCCCGTGTATTGGGCGCGCTGACCCCCAAACTGCCGGTGCTGAAGCTGGACAACACCACCGTTTCGCGTGATCCGGCGGTACGGGAACGATACGACACCGATCCGCTCAACTACCGCGGCAAGCTGCACGCGCGTACCGGTGACCAGATCAACCGCTCGCTGCAGTACATTCAAGCGAATATGGATAAAATCAACCTGCCCATGCTGATCGTGGTGGGCTCGGAGGATAAACTGGTTGATCCGGCCGGGGCGCGTTTATTGTATGAAAAGGCCTCCTCAAAAGATAAGACCCTCAAGGTCTATGAGGGTCTGTATCACGAGGTGTTGAACGAGCCGGAGAAGGAGCAGGTGATGGATGAAATCCTGTCCTGGATCTCGGTACATTAATTCAAATCATCTTTCGGCTTTTCGTTTGCTCTGCTAACAGCAGCAGCTTGATCCTTCATCACCGCAGCCGCAGGTCACTTCATCTGATCCGCGCAGGGCGGCGCTGATCATGGCGGCCGCGCAACCCACACCGCTGTTGACCGTGATGGCGCCGGCCGGGCAGTTGAGCTGGCAGGCGCCGCACTCAATACAGCGCTCCGGGCTGATCAGACTGACCGATTCACTGCCCTCGCCAAATACGGCATGCGGGCAGACGATGAGACACATGCCGCAGTTAATGCAGTGCGACGGGTTGTACCGCAGCGTATTCTCTTCGATGCCGTAACTTGCGCCCCCGCAGCAACTTGTTACTTCCACCCAGGTTAATCCTTTTTCTACCATTTTGACTCCTGTCAATTCAAGATTTTCTAACGTCAACCGAGAAACCGGATGGCGATGGATGCAATCAAACACAGGGCGCTGATGATGCCCAGCCCGGCCATAGGACGGATGTAGCGGCGCATTTCGCGCGCCACCTCACTGGGGCCGGTGAGCGGTGTGGAGCCGGTAAAGTTGAGCGCGATGTACGCCGTCACCGCCGGAATGCCGCTCAGAAATGCCAGCACCAGGATGCCCTGCTGCCAGAGCGGCTGACTGCTGGTGAAGGCCGCCATGATGAAGGGCAGCGCCGTGAGCGCCCCCAGTGTAAAGCCCTTGATGCTGAACTGACGCGTGGGCAGCCAGGGCAGCATAGCCGGGAACAGAACGCAGCAGGCCGCCAGGGTGGCCAGCGCCGCCCAACCGGCCAGCGGACCGATCAACAGCCACAGCACCAGAATGGCCGCCGCGAAGGGCAGGAAACGCTGCACCAGTTCCACCGGCGCCAGCACCATGCGCTCTTTGAGCGTAAAGCTGACCTTGCGCATATTCGCTGTAGCCTGGCGGGTTTTCAGGTATTCAGGCAGATCGGCGGCGCGTATGGGGCCGTACTCTACCTTAAAGTGCGTGCGCTTTTTCACCTCATGGGCCGACACCCCCGATGCACCAAGCTGCGGCAGAATCACCACACGATGGCTGACCACCTCTTTGAGGCGGCTGCTTTCGATCTTCCACACCAGTTCATCGGTGGAGAAGGTGCCTTTGCCGGCGGCGCACCATACATTGACGCCGTGCGTATCTAGCACCAACACGTGGCAGTTCTGACCGGCCAGCGCCTCGCGCACGGCATCAAAACTGAGCGTATAGTTGGCGGTCACAAATACGGGTGATTTCTCATCCGGGTTCCCCAGTTTATACAGCCCGGGCGCCACGCGGTGATGCCCGCGCCGGTAACCCATGCGGGTGAGGATGTGATCCCACCGGTCGGAAAAAGTAAGCGTTGAAGTGGTTTGTAAAACAGCTTCCATGTTTCTCCCTGTTTCTCTTTTCAGGATTTGCTGGCCTGCGGCGCGGGGATCGCTTCACCAGCAGGTTTGTACAGTTTCTTTTTGAACCAGTAAGCCACGTTCACCAGACCAATCATCACCGGCACCTCCACCAGCGGACCGATCACCGCCGCGAAGGCCTGCCCGGAATTGAGCCCGAATACCGCCACTGAAACGGCGATGGCCAGTTCAAAGTTGTTGCTGGCAGCCGTGAAGGAGAGCGTGGTGCTCTTGCCGTAATCGGCGCCCACCCGTTTGCTGAGCAGAAAACTGATCACAAACATGACCACAAAGTAAATCAGCAGCGGGATGGCGATACGCACCACATCCAGCGGGATCTGCACGATCAGGTTACCCTTCAGGCTGAACATGACGATGATGGTGAACAGCAGCGCCACCAGGGTGATAGGGCTGATGCGTGAGGCAAATTCTTTCTCATACCACTCGCGGCTTTTTGCACGGATCAGCAGGAAGCGCGTGAGAAAGCCGGCGATAAACGGGATCCCCAGGTAGATGAACACGCTTTTGGCAATCTCGCCGATGGTGATGTTCACCACACTGCCTTCAAACCCAAACAGCGGCAGCAGCACGGTGATGAACAGGTAGGCGTAAACGCTGTAAAAG
>CAZHMZ010000015.1:12801-37709 GCA_964532655.1 uncultured Anaerolineaceae bacterium | reverse complement strand
TCTTCAAGTTTCTTTTTGTTGAGTACCTCCTTAAAATTGGGTCCGGTTTCTTCCGGCTGGGGTGAAGGCCCGGCCGGCTTCCCCGTCTGAACGGCAGTCGGGGGTGCTTGACTTGCGATAACTGCAATTGGATCCATCATTACCTCGATTGTGCAATTGCTTTCAGCAGTTGCAGCTTTAGACTGACAGCCTGGGAGATTGCCTGATAGTTGATGTTGGTTTCAGACATATCTACCAACTCTACATCGATATCCACATTGTTCCCGTCTGCTCGCGCGGTACCACCCGGACGAATGGACGTTGAGAAGCTTTGGGAGAGAGTGGTCGATTGCAAATGGAGGGGGCTGGTTGTTTCCAGATTGATCTCATCACGGCGGGCATACGCCTGCCGGAGCGTGCTCTGAAAATCAACCGTTTGAGCGGTGTACCCGGGTGTATCGATATTGGCAATATTATTGCTGATGGCCAGTTGACGTTTGCTCAGGCCATCCAAAGCCAATCTCGCGAGCATGTAGGAAGAATCGCCAAAGATTTTATCGGTCATATTGATTATCCTTCTTCTGCCAGATTGGCACGGTAATATTGCATCACCCGCTGCACATACGTTTGGGTTTCCGTATAAGGCGGGACGCCGTCATATTCATCGACCGCACCCGGGCCGGCGTTGTAAGCGGCCAACGCCAGAGTAACATTCCCGTCGTATCGGTCAAGCAGTGATCGCAGCAATTTGGTGCCGCCGTTGATGTTCTGCGCAGGATCGAGTGAGTTGATCACACCCAGGCTTTCAGCGGTTGCCGGCATGAGCTGCATCAATCCTTCTGCGCCGGCAGGTGAAACCGCGGATGGGTCATAATTAGATTCGGTCTGGATGACAGCTTCCACCAGGTTTTCATTCACGCCGTATTTTTCTGCTGCCTGTTTGATCAGAGCAGAAAACTCACTCTGACCGCCTGCACCATCCGCGTAAACGTTACCGGTGGAGGAGGGCAGACCAAACAGATTTGCCAGAGAGCCTGATTCGCTATATTTATCGAGTAAATTCAACATCAGCTCGTATATGGATGCCTGGAAAGTGCTGGTAAAGATGGAGTTATCCATATCTCACTCCCTGCTGGCTCTGCTTGAAGGCCAATGAGATGTAAATATCATCCTGCTGCACGTTCTCAATACGTTTCATCTCGTCATTGAATTTTTCGACAGCTTTCTCTTTGAGGACTTCCAGTGTTTCCTCGTCCTGTTTTGCGGAGATCAGGCTGTTCAGCACCTGCTGACGGGTACGGCGAGCTTCTTCGATCTCTTTTTCCACGCGAACGATGCCCCCGTCAACAATGATCACATTGGAACGCAACATATCCAGTTGGTGGATATCCAATTCACCCTGCATCTGAACCTGCATTTCACTGAGCAGTCTTAACTTCAGATTTTTCAGGGCTGCGTTGCGGTTCTCAAGTTCCGCCAGGATTTTTTCGACACGGCTGAGTTGAATTTCAATTGCCTCCACCTTGCTATGGCGGATATCGAGTACATTTTGGTAAACAAACTTCGGGGCCATCAACAATCTCCTGCTCAACGCATGTTCACGGCCATCTGGCCGATCTGATCCATCCGCGTCAATGTGGTGTTAAATTCAGATACTTCGTTTTTGCCTTGCTGTAAAAATTCGGTGATGCTGGGCAGAACCTTTAAAGAAGCATCGATCTCAGGATCTGACCCGCTCACATACGCGCCAATATTCACCAGATCGCGTGCCTTTTCATAAGTCGCCATGTTTTTACGTATCCAGGCTGCCTGCTGCAGATGTTCCGCAGTGGTGACTGCGGGCATGACACGGCTCACGCTGTTCAATACGTCGATGGATGGGTAATGATTGCGGGCTGCCAGGGCACGGCTGAGGATGATGTGCCCGTCCAGAATACCGCGTACCGCATCGCTGATGGGTTCGTTGAAGTCATCACCTTCCACCAGTACGGTGAAATAGCCTGTGATAGAACCCTTCTCGCTGCGCCCGGCCCGTTCCAGCAATTTTGGCAGCAGGGTAAAGACTGAAGGGGTATACCCTTTGGATGCCGGGGGTTCACCGATGGACAGACCGATCTCACGCTGTGCCATCGCAAAGCGGGTGACCGAATCCATCAGGAAAGTCACATCTTTGCCTTCATCACGGAAAAACTCCGCGATCGTCATGGCGCCAACAGCAGCCTTCAGACGCATGATGGCAGGCTGATCTGAGGTGGAAACCACCACCACCGAACGGCTCAGACCTTCAGGCCCCAAATCCCGTTCGATAAACTCACTCACTTCACGTCCGCGCTCGCCGATCAGCGCGATCACGCTGATGTCACTGTTCGAATTACGGGCGATCGAACCCAGAAGCGTGCTCTTTCCCACACCGCTGCCTGCAAAGATGCCCATACGCTGACCTTTCCCGCAGGTGAGCATCCCGTCGATCACACGCACCCCGGTGGACAGCGGTTCATCAATGGGAGGACGTTCCATAGGATGCGGCGGGGTCTGCGCAGTAGAGGTCCAACGCACCTTTCCGATCGGTCCTTTTCCGTCTATCGGCTGCCCCAACCCATTCAAAACTCTGCCTAACAGCGAGTTGCCGGTAGGCGCCATAAACGAATCGGCCACTTTGGTGACCGGGCTATCCGGCTTCAAACCATCCATCGAGCCAATCGCCATCAACAACAGACGATCGTTCCGAAAACCGATGACCTCTGCCAGCAGCGGAGTGTCACTGCCGGTCTGGATCTCGCACACGCTGCCAATCTGGCTGCTGAGACCCATGACCTCAATCACCAAGCCCACAACAGCCACCACCCGGCCTGACATGCGGATGGGATTCAATGAATCCAGGGCTGAACGGATCCGGGATAATTCGGTGAGCGTGCCGGTCATACAGGCGATTCCTCCGCTTTATCGGGATCGGGTTCAAAGGTCTCCAGGATCGCGGCGAGTTGCGTTTCCACCTGAGCGTCCACCACCCCCATTTCGCCCTGTACGTAGCAACCGCCGGGGAGGATCGAATCGGCGGGAATAATCTGAATCTTCTTGCTCATCAGGGATTCCTGGAAACGTTTCCATTCCGGATCCAGATTGGATAGGTCTTTTGGATTCAGATAAATGCGCAGATCGCCAATGGCCTGCGCCATTTTCATCACCTTATTCAGGTTGCGCTGTAAGGCCACATTGGAAAGTACCACACCCTCATCAAACATTAGATGAGCGATTTTTTGAATCATGTCGATGATCAGTTCGTCACTGTGTTGAACGGCTTTTTCACGCCAGACACTCATCTCATCAAGGATCATATGTGCTGTATCCACCGCTCTGCGAAGCTCGTCTTCAGCCTGTACTCGACCCCTAACATACGCCTCCTGGCGGATCGATTCAGCCTCCAATCGGGTCTGTTCGAGCAAACTGGCCGCTGTCTTCTGTGCATCCGAGATGATCTCTTCGGCATGCTTCCGAGTCTGATTGATCAGGCGTTGCTTTTCATCCGGACCCAGGTCAGTTGAAGGTCCGCTAATCTTTGGCCGCACTTCGGCTGTCTCTGTTGTATCAAAGCTTTCAGAAGACAGATCCCTGAATTCAAAGACTTTTACATGGGAATTCTTTACAGTGGTTCCACCCATTTGGCCGGATGGTATTCCCTCATCGTCAATCAACTCTGCCGGCTGAAATAATTGCAATAGCTCTTCGGCTATCGAGCTGGTATCGTCTGACATGAGCGATGGAAAGATGGTATCCGGCTTCCAGATTTCCACCACAGCACTCGAACGCGAGCTCGTGGGATTAAGCGATGACTTCATATTCATCTCCGCCACCGCCCACCACAATTTCACCGGCCTCTTCCAGTACCCGTACTGCATCCACCACTTTGCGCTGTGAGGAGTAAACATTCTTGGCGAGCTGTGGACCGAGGATTTCAATCTCCTCTTTCAGGTTGTCGCGTGCACGTTCGGAAAGATTATTGAACACTTTCTGACGTAGGTTATCCGAAGCAGCCTTGAGAGCCAATGCCAGATCGGATTTATTGATATCGCGCAGAACACGCTGCATGGTACGATCGTCCAATTTGATGAGGTCATCAAAGGTGAACATATTAGCCCGGATTTCTTCCACCAGCTTTGGATTAGTGGTTTCGAGCGCCTCGAAAATACTTTTCTGCGCCCCGCGATCCACCTGGTTGAGCATCTTCACCAGAAAATCCACCCCGCCGGTAGCTCTGAAATCGGCCTCGCTGATCACACCGGATAGCTTATTCTTCAGACTTCTTTCCACCACCTGCACAACCTGGGGCGATACGCGGTCCATCACAGCCAGCCGCAACGTCACCTCAATCTGCAGTTCTTTGGGCATACTTGTTAAAATATCGGCTGCCACCTTGGCCTCCAGGTAAGAAAGTACCAGCGCGATCGTTTGCGGCATTTCTTCCTGCAGAAGTGTAGCAACCTCTACCGGATTAGCATTTTTCAGCATTTCGAACGAAGATAATTGCTGATGAACAGAGATCCTTTCCATGATCTCGGCTCCACGGCGCGGGCCAACTGTTCTGGAAAGAAGCTGGCGGCTGTATTCCAGGCCACCACCGCGTATGGCATTATCCGCCATGTTGAAATCACAGGCCTCTTCCAGCGCGATGTGCCGTGTTTCTGCCGGGATCTGGGTCACCTTCCCCAGTTCCAGCAATACACGTTCCATATCGCCTTCGTTGAGGTACTGGAGCACCTTCGACGAAAGATCAACACCCAAACCAATCAGGAGCGCGGATGCTTTTTCAATGCCGCTGGGAGTGTATGTTTCAGCCACGGGCCTTCTCGTCTTCAGCCAACCAGATCTGAATAATTTCTGCCACAGTGGCAGGATTTTCTTCCGTCAGGCGCGAAATAATCCGTGCCCGCTGCTCATCCTCAGGGAATGGTTTGTTCGAAGAAGAAGTATCTTTTGTATCCTGATTGCTGGTAGATTCACTCAATGCCTTCTGGACGCTCTCAGAAACAGTAACCGGACTCGTCAAACCGGCTTGAGCCAGTGACGGTCCAACCGGCATCAGAATGGGTTTCCAGGCAGCTTTGGACGCCATACGCAAGTTCTTCAATACCTTGCTGAAGTAAATGAACAAAACGATCAGCAGCGCCCCGGCAGCTACGTAATTGCCGATCTGAATGTATAAATCGGTCTTCGCATCGTCTGCCATGGCAGTTTCCTGCTCGTCATAATACGTCCGATCGAATGCAATGGTATTCACCGCTACAGTATCCCCACGGTTGGCATCGATACCGGCGGCGGCGATGACAGCGGATTTGATCATTTCCAGTTGCGCGTTATCGGTCACCGAGTCGACCATGACTGCCAGGGAAATGTTCTTCACCTGACCCGGGGTAAAAACCTCATGGGTCTGCACCTGCGAGATCTCATAATTGTTGACCTGCTCGGTGTGGTAATAGTCGTTGGCGGTGGATGTTGCCGCTGTGGTGGTGGCTGCCGGGGTGGGCAGGTTGGATGCCGCACCGGGTACGCCGCCGGCGGTGCTGGCCGTGCTGCCATACCCTTCCGAGATGGTTTGCTCACTGCGCAAGACCGTCTGGGTGGGATCATACAGATTGGAGGTCACTTCCTTTTGCGACCAGTCCATGACCACATTGGCTTCAACAGCCGCCCGGTTTGGACCTAAAATCGAATCCAACAGGTTCTGTACCTTGCGTTGAATTTCGGAGGCGGCCGCGATTTCAGCGGCTCTTTGATTATCAGATGCCGAAGCACTGGCCTCTTCATCATCGCTTCCGGAGACGCTGGCCAGTTCATTACGGTTTGCGTCTACAATGACTACATTTTCAGGCTTTAAGCCCTCCACACTGAAAGCCACCAGGTTGGCAATCGCCTTCACCTGATCGGCGTCGAGATATCCACCAGATTTTTCCTTGATGATGACCGATGCGGTGGTGGGCGATTGATCGCCGGTCAGCAGTGATTTTTCGGGGGTCACCACATGTACACGCACCGATTCAACCGCATCCAGACTGCCAATGGTACGTTCCAGTTCGCCTTCCAACGCCCGCTGATAATTCACCTTTTGAGTGAACTCTGTCATTCCCAGGGTGCTTTCACTGAAAATTTCATATCCCACGGTGCTGCTTTCAGGGAGGCCTTCCGTCGCCATGGCAAGGCGCACATCGTACACCTTTTCGGATTCCACCATGATGGTCCCGGATCCCTTAAGCTGGTATGTAATGCCCATCTCATCCAGTTGCTGGACGATCTTCCCGGCATCTTCATCACTCAGCCCCGAGTACGCAACCGAAAAAGATGGGGTATTGGCCCATCCAATCAGCAGCCCCACCACCACGATAGCAACCAGCAATAGCGCCACCAGGGTGATTTTCTTGGAAACCGGTGTTTTTTTCCAGACGATGGAAGCCTGTTCCTGGAGTTGATTTGCCATAATGATTCTTCCTGATCGATTAACTCAACTAAACCTGCATCCGCATCATTTCCTGGTACGCCTCAACTAGCTTGTCGCGGATGGAAATGGCCACTTTGAAATTCACATCGTTTTCCTGCAAGCCGATGATGACGTCGTGCAGATCCACATCCTCACCCATCACAAACTGGTTCACCAGGTTGTCAGCATTCTGTTGTGACTCATTGAGACCGGAAAGTAAATTCTCAAAAGTGTTGCCGACCTTATCAACCGCGCTGCTAACCGATTGGGTACTCTTCGTGTTCAGTTCGGCGATTTGTTGAATCGTATTCATTGCGACAGGTGTGATTGCCATGCTTCATTACCCCATGATATCCAGAGCTTTTTGAGCCATACTTTTGGCCGCTTCGATGATGGTGAGATTGGCTTCATATGAACGGGAGGCCGAGAGCATATTGGTCATTTCCACCACCGGGTCTACATTGGGATACTCAACATAGCCTTCTTCATTGGCATCCGGGTGAGTAGGATCATAGACAATAGTGCCGTCGGTTTCATCGGTAATAATTTGACTGACCCGCACGCCCCCTGAAGTCTGTCCACCCGCTCCCTGCAGTGCAGAGATAAAAGCAGGACGGAAAGAATCACTTTCCGCCACTGAAAAAACCACATCCTGCCGCTTGTAAGGTCCGCCTTCGGCAGTCCGGGTGGTCTGGGCGTTGGCGATGTTGTTGGAAATGAGATCCAAACGCATTCGCTGTGCAGTTAACCCTGATGCACCTATACGTAAAGCTTCCCAAAAACTCATCTTTTGCGACTCCTTGATATGCTGGCATGTTAGCATATTCAAGAAACGCATTCTGTAAACGGCGGGTGAAGATGGAATAAATTCTGCGTGAAATGAAATAACGCCAATTTCCCCCTTCTATGGCGTTTTGTTTATTAATTTGTCAGATCCGGCAGTGTTAACTCAGGCAGATCTCCCCGCATTCACATATTCCGGCTGCGTTGACGAAAACACGTTTCCCGGTTTGACCAGCAGCATCTCTGATTCCTGCCAGGCCGCGCGAAGATCACGCAGGGTGCGACCGGCCGTTTCAAAGTCTCCGCCACGAATACAATCAAGGCACCACTGGTAGAGCCGGAACAGGCCCATGGAGACCTCAGGGTAATCAAAATTCAGGGCATCGCGTAACACACCAATCGTTTTTACTGCCTTCTCGAAATCTTTCTGATCACAAGATCGGATTGCCAGATCATATGCCATCACGATCAATCGCATGGGGCTGGCTCCCATTACATCCTGCTGACGGTATTCCTGATTGCGGTAGTACGATTGATACATTGCTGTCTCCTTACCTGATCCAGATTGTTTCTTATAGAATCATCTTCGACAGGTCAAAGAATTTCTGCATAAAAGTTTTGTAAAATTGCACCGGATCAGGCAGCGATCTCGAGCAGTTCACCCACATCCATTTTCGAAATTTCTTCCGGTGGGATGGTGCGAATTACACTCCTGGAGTTCTTATCCACCACAAAGACCGTCAACTGATCGGTTTCCTGGTTCAATTCAAATTTCAGTTGAACGTCGCTGATCGGATATCCGCGATGTTCCTGAGCGAGCTGTTCAGTTTGCCGGATTTCTTCAGAGGAATTTTCCACCCCGTGGCTCCTCCCTGAACTCACAGCATACTTATCCACGCCGTTTTTACGATTGATATGATCAACCGAAGACACTGAAGAAAACATCATTTCACTCATGGTTATTCCTCCTTCAGAGCGCTTGCTTTCCTGTCATTAACCTGATCAAAAATCATCACGAACTATAGAATGATGCGAGTGTTGACTGTGTATAGCTCATGGTATAGAGTTGCGCCTGAATATTCGCATACTGATTGACCAATGCCTGTTCGCGCAATGTCAGGCGTCCTTCCATCGTGGATATTCGATCGTTTGTACTATCCAACTGGCTCTCCAATGCGCGATTGGCGGTGCTCATATATCCGCTGGTGCCCAGGAACCGGCCCAGTTTGTTCTGCAGCTTTGTCATGATGCCGTCCAGTAATGACGTCACTCCCTGCATGTCATTGGTCAGCGCTTTCTGCAGATCGGCGGAACTGCTGATGCTCATCGATAGATCATTACCCATGGTAATGCCGATCTCACGTAACCCGGTGAATTCGCCGCCGTTGTTGATGGAACCGGATACAGCCTGGAGTAAATCCAGCCGTAAGCTCTGGAACATGGTGTCACCTGACAATGCTCCGCGCGAGTAGGTTCCGTCACCCTTCTTTTCGGTAGCCACTTTGGCGGTCAGGTATTTGGTTAGCGAGTTGAATTTTTTAGTGAACTCAGCCAGAACATCCTGCTGCCCCTTCGGGTCATATTTGACCGCCACCGTAGCCGATTTTCCCTCGGCATCGGATGCCAGATTAAGGGTGACACCCTGGATAACATCCGTAAGCCCGGTATTGGTTGAGCGGGAAATGGACATATCGTTTACTGTGAACACCGCATTGCTGGCGGTCTGCAGTACATGTTTCAGGGAACCGTTTTCGAGTATGCCCAGTTGTGAAAGCACGGTGCCGGTTTTATCACTGGCGGTGATGGTTCGGCCTGCGCCTGTCATTTTGCGGGAAAGGATGAGCTGGTTATCCATGATGGTGGCCACCACATCTTCATTTTCCGCATAATCGGCGCTGTTGATCTTGTAGGCGATATCGGTCAGGGCATCATCTACATCGATGGTAATCTCGGTTCCTTTAGCCTGATACTGGATTTGACCCGCGCCCGAACCCCGGCTGACCGCCTGGTACTGTTCGGGATCAGCGCCAAAATTGAGGGTCAATCCTCTACCGGTATCATACACTCCGGCGGTGATCGCCTGCCACCCGGTGGTGTAAGTACCATCAGATTTTTGGATCTTTACTGCGTTTCCTTCGGCATCCACCAGACGGAACTGCCATCCGTACTGTGAATCCTGACGGGTTTCGACATAATAGGTTCCGTTCCCCAGCTCAGTCTGGTCATTGTCCACAGAGGCCAGATTAACGCTCTCCATTGTGCCGGCAATTCCCGAGGAGAGAGTGGCGGCCGCGGTGCCATTGCCACCCAAAATAAAGGTACCGGAATAGTCCAATCTCTGATTTGAATACATCAGTTTATCGGAACTGACCCGGTGCTGTTTGGCCAGTGATGTAACGGCCACCTGATAATCGGATGGGATGGCGCTGGATGAGGCGCTGGCCGTCAGAACGGTGGATCCTTCAGCCACGCCGTTTACGCTCACTGTATTTTTTGCAGAAAAGGAATAGCTGGAATCGGTCGAAAGCAACGACTTTACAGAAGTCTGGAAGTCCGTCAGCATGTTGTTTAAATCAGTGTACACCGCCTTTTGAACGGTGATCGTATCCTTCTTTTCTTCCAGGCGAGTGAGAGGCTGGCTCTCGATCTCCATCAAATTGTTGATCAAATTGAGAAAGGTCGAGCTGAGCCCCGTACTCGAACTGATTGACGATGTATACGACATGTTTCCATCCTTCCAATGCTATTCGTATTCTCTTGATTCATTATCGCCAATATCCTGTTCGACTTTAGTCTTTCCTGCAGATTTCTGTAAAGTTGAGCGGGGGCACCCGGTGAAGGGCGCCACCCGCTATCAACCATTCGCGGACTGAGAAAATTTACCGGAACAACTGGAGCAGGAACTGCGGTGCGGTGTTGGCCTGGGCCAGCATGGCGGTGGCCGTCTGCTGCAGGATCTGGTACTTGCTGGCATTCACCTGCTCTTCGGCCATATCGGCGTTCATGATACGGTTGTAAGCCGCTTCGACGTTGATCTGGGCTGCCGACACCTGATCTTCCTTGAAGGTCAGGCGGCCTGTCAAGGCGCCAACGGTTGCCATGTTTTCATTCACGATGGTCATGGCATCGTTGATCTTATCCATATAATCGCTGAAGGTGGCAGCGTCACTGGCGTTGATCTGATAAGCACCGGCGCGGGTATAGGTGACGGTTTTATCATGAGTTCCATCAGCTATAGCGGCATCCAAAGTGATCGTGAGGCCGTTGCCAAGATTGATTGGCTGGTCAGCGGTAACGTCAAAACCGAGGGAGGTACCCAGCAAGCCGCCAGCCGTGCCATCAGCATCGATGGTCATCAGGTTGCCAGATGCATCCTTCAACTGGATATAGCTGGTCGCGTCTTCGGTGTTGTCGACCACAATATGGGCGGTGTAATTACCGGAAGCCAGTTCATCTACACCGGCCAGGGTGGCGCCTTCAGCGGTGGAGGCAATCACATTGACGGTACCGTCGGTAACGCTTGAAGAAGCCGAGGTGGTGATACCATCCACAATACCCAACACGGTGGCGTGCATGTCAGCAATGGCGCTCATCTCGGTGAATTCACCAGAATCGGCGCCGGTCTGGAAGCGCAGGGTGCCGGTGGTGCCGTCGATCAGTTTCTGATCATTCCACTTGGTCTGATCCACAATGTCATCGATCTGGGCGGCATATGCAGCCAGTTGCGTCTTGATGGCATCGCGTTCGGTGGTGCTCATGGTATCGGATGCAGCGGTCTCCGCTTTGTTACGCATCTGAACCAGGATGTCATTGATTCTGCCCAAACCGGATTCGGCAACAGCCAGCAGGTTCTTGGTATCGCCGATGTTGTTGAGGGCAACTTTCAGGCCTTCAGACCGGGAGAGCATTTTGGTAGCGATGCTCAGGCCAGCCGGATCATCAGCGGCGCTGTTGATGCGCTTGCCGGAAGAAAGACGGGTCTGGTGGATCGCCAGTTTGTTGTTGATCGCTTTCAAAGAATTCAACGAATTCATTGCGCCGATATTACCGGCAATACGGGTTACATCAATCTCTGCCATTTCAAACCTCCATGTTTGATTGTTTCAGGGGATCCTTCCCCATTTTGAAAAAAAGTTGATTTGTTTTCTTTTCGACCTGGTTACCGATTCCGGAACCACATATCCGCTGAATGGAATTTGCCGCCTGTATGCTTTCCCTGATTTCCTTATACCTGCCTCCATTGCTTTGGTCTAGTTATGTTTTCGTCAGGTTGATCCCCTTCTTTAGCCCGTGGGGTGTAAAGATTCTGTTAAATCCCACCGGTGAATACATCCTCCCCAATGCACTTCTATTGGCATTCCGTTTGTTTCCATGATCCAGAAAAGGGATGCGGTAAGACCTGCGTATTCACAGTAAGATAAACAACAAGAGGTGTGGTACGTCCACACCTCTTGTGAAATCTTTGTCAATACTGGATTATCGATTATCCGGCAACCCGTTCCTTCTCTTCAAAGGTCAGCACCCGTTTCATATCCAGTAGAATGATCAGAGCGCCATCCACTTTGGCGATGCCGCGAATAAATGTCGAATTAGCCGTAATCGCCATTTGCGGCGGGGGCTCAATCGTATCATCGGGGATCTGCACCACCTGCGTGACGGCATCCACTACCAGCCCGGCATGGGTGTCATCGGCATTGATAATCATGATACGGGTGTTTGGTCCGGGTTTTTCGGATGGCAGCCCAAACCGGCGGCGTAAATCAAGAATGGGAACCACCGCCCCGCGCAGATTGGTGACCCCCTCAATAAATTCGGGTGCATGGGGAACCCGGGTAATTTCCTGCATTTTAATAATGCTGACGACCGAATCGACATCCACCCCATAGGATTCGTTTCCGATACGAAAAACCACTGATTGATTTTGCATGACTGATCCTTTTTCAGGCCTGTGTCTGCCGGTTCAACGGACGGCGGTATTCGGAGCCGCTGGAACAGCCAGTTGGGCTGTGTTCAGATCGTTGCGTGAACCCTGCCGTAATGCCAGGTGAATCACCATTTCGCCGTCTGATGTTCTCAACGGAACCTTGATACGGGGAAAATCCAGGGTAGAAATTGAAGCGCCTCTACCCAGGATCAGCGAGGGCGGTGAGATGGTGGCCTCATAACCGGCGGATGAAAGTTTCATGCTGGCTCGGCCGGTGATCACGTTACCCAGCTCCGCAATCCCGCTTTGCGCCAGGCTATCCAGCTCTGTCAATTTTTCACCCATCATGCGTGAAACCAGTTGGATGGCCGTGTTTTTTGTCATACTGTAAAAAACATTCCCCTCCACCGATCCTACCAGGGCGATAATCACGGTGACATCATCGGTAATGTAGTGCTCACTTTGCATGGATAAGTCACCTCGCTGAATATCAGCACCGGTTTCAGAGGCGAGCACCTCATATGCAGCTTCCACAAAGGGGTTCAGGTATTTCACATTCATTTTGATCTCCTTTCCTGTCCTCTGATATGGCTATGCTGCTGTGTGTTGTGTGAGAGGAACAAATTCATCCGGAACAGACGCCTGTCCATGTTTAACTTCACGGATCGCCAGGTGGATCTCCATAGGACCCAGATCAGTCATTAACGGCACCACAATACGCGAAAAATCCAATGTCGAAACCTGCACACCTTTTCCGGTGATAACGGTAGGCGGCGAGATATCCACACGGTAACCAGCCTGAGACAGCTTAACGATGGATCGACCGGTAATCACGTTTCCCAGTTCAGCGATACCGCTTTGAGCCATCGAATCAAATTCTGTGAATTCCTGCTCCAGGATTCTGGAGATGATTTTCAGCGCTACCGTTTGTGACAGGCTGATCAGCACCACGCCTTTCACTTCACCCACCAGGCTCAACATCACAGTAACGTCCTGGGTGGTCATCGCTGACTTTTGAAGGGTCAGATTTCCTTTTTCAACCTTCGTCTTTACCTCCAAGGCCAGAACCTCCGAAGAGCCTTCGACAAAAGGTTTTAAAATTTCAACATTCATGCGATCCGATACCTCCGGCAATAGTTCTCAGGGTGATCTCAAGCATTCCCTGGTCGATGTTGTTCAGTTTTTTGCATAGAATGCCATCCACTTACTGGAAAATCCAAACTCACCCGGACGAGCCAGCAGTTCAGTTCCGCCCACAAACAGAATACCTCCAGGGTGTAATGCGTTGTGGAATTTTCGATACAGCATATCCTTGGCGTCACGGGTGAAATAGATCACCACATTCCTGCAAACAATCATATCCATATTTGGATTGAATGTATCTCTCAATAAATCCTGTTCAAAAAAACGGATCATGCGGGCATACTGCTCTTTGACAAAGAACTTCCCATTGAGTTCGGTCATGTAGCGACTTTTTTGTTCCGGCGTCAGATTGCGGATCTCATCACCTGAAAACGGACCGCGAGCTTTTGCTCTCTGCAAGGCTCCCCGATCCATATCGGATGCCAGAATTTCACAGGGAGCGTGAGGCGCAACCATATCCATAACCATGGCCAGGGTATATGCTTCCACGCCAATGGAACAGCCGGCACTCCACAGTTTTAGCGGTGATTTTCGTTCGATCGATTGCTTCACCAGCATGGGCAGCACCTGTTCTTGAAGCGTCTTCCAGTAGGGCATATCTCTGAAAAATTCGGTCACGTTGATGGTCAGGTAATCCCGAAAGCGTGAGAGTTCTACTGAATCGCGAGTGAGCTTCTCGATGTAGATATCCCAGTTTGGCACATCATTGCGGGCCAGCCAGGAATCAAGCCTCCGTTTCACCTGTTCCTCTTTGTAATAATTCAGGTCAATGTTCAACAATCTCTTAACCGAATTTTTTACCTGTGAGTAGACCGTTGCATCCACCGATGACCTCTTTCCACAACCGCTAATTCGATGACTTTTTCACCCGCTGGCTGATTGCCTCAGCAATTTTGTCCAACGGAACAATCTCGTTTGCCGCACCGGCTTCGATGACGCTGCGTGGCATACCGTACACCACACAGGTTGATTCGTGCTCTGCAATCACACCGCCGCCTATACTGTGCAGTAATTTGGCCCCATTGGTACCATCGCTGCCCATGCCGGTAAGTATGGCGGCGATAACACGTTTGTTGTAATTCTGAACCAGGGAAATCAAAGATACATCCACTGCCGGTCTGACTCCGTGCACCTGCGGATTTTGATTCAGTGATACCTCACCCTGTTGATCAAAGACCATATGGTAACCGCCCGGGGCCAGCAGGGCTTTGCCAACTTCAAGCCGGTCACCCTCTTTGGCTTCCTGAACCGTCAGACCCGTCTGCGTGTTCAACCGGGTTGCCAGAGAGAAGGTAAAACCAACCGGCATATGCTGCACAATCACCACGGCTGCCTGCAGGTCGGCGGGCAGACCGCTGATCACCGTGTTAAGCGCTTTCGGTCCGCCGGTAGAACTGCCGATGACCACAATTGGATCGAACCGGTTCAGGGGACGCAAAGGTGTTTTTGCAGGCACGTTCACCAGCGGTTCTTTACTGATGACCGGCGCAGCCTTCACCCGGATTGAGGCAACCTTAACGATCTTCGCCGCGACTTCTGCCATCACCTCATTGATGCTCGCCTTTTGGGTGGGTTTTGGGACAAAATCAACTGCGCCAATCGTCAACGCAGTGATGGTAGCCTCCGAACCTTCAGTGGTGAGGCTGCTCAACATGATCACCGGTCGGGGAAATTGTTTCATCACATGCCGCAGGGTGGTAAGCCCGTCCATTTGCGGCATTTCAATATCCATGGTGATCACATCCGGGTTCAACCTGGGGATCAATTCCAGCGCTTCCACCCCATTACGGGCCGTACCTACCACCTTGATCAGGGGATTGCCTTCCAGGTGATGAGAAATGGCATATCGCATAAAGGCAGAATCATCCACCACCATCACTTTGATGGCGGCAGCCGGTGAACCTGGTGTGAAACCGGTCTCATTGATCATCGTGAGTTCGCTTATCCAAGGATCTTCTTGATGGCGCCCAATACGCGTTCCTGCTCAAAAGGTTTGACGATAAAATCCTTTGCGCCGGATTTAATTGCATCCAGCACCACCGATTCCTGCCCCAGGGCAGTCAACATGATCACGCGTGCCTGTGTGTCAGTCGCACGAATGGATTTTAATGCGGTCAGGCCATCCATCTCCGGCATGGTCACATCCATCAAAACCAGATCCGGCTTGATCTCCTGATATTTTTCGAGAGCTCGCAGGCCGTTTTCAGCCTCCACCACCTCAAACCCTTCACCGGTCAGCATCTTCGAAATCCGCATTCTCAGAAATTCAGCATCGTCCACAATCAGAATTTTTGCCATGCCCGTTCTCTCCAAAAGTAAATTACAGAGTTGCTTCCACACCGCCGATCATCTTGACGGTCAGACGGCCTTCTCCAACATAAAATCGAACTGTTCTACCGGTATGACCGCCCACGCTTTCGCCTTTCAAAGGCAGAGAAAATTTTTCAAGCGTTTTCCTGGCGGCGGTAACGTTACGATTGCCAATATCGAATGATTTTGAAAACCCGGGTGAGGTGATCATATTTGCCCCACCGGCTATACGAACAATCAGACGTCGTCTATCGGCCCCTGATCTCAACATCTCATTGAGCAGCTCCTCAATCCCGCTGTCAACAAACTTGGTTTTAATCTCGCTGCCGTTCATCTTTTCAGGAAGAACCGCGTGCAGTAATCCGCAGATTCGTTCCTGCGGGTCATACATCCCAACTGCCACACAGGATCCCAACCCGTAAGCAACCAGCACATCGCCTGCCTGCCGGCTGACCACACTTTCACCCAATCCCACACTAATAGGCTCACCCATAAACTAATCCTCGACCAGCAACACTTCCAGGGTATGCGGATCCGGAATCACCCAAAAACTGGTTTCGATACTTCGATCTTTCAACAGGAATTTGGTCTGCATCAGCAATACATGATCGCTTACGCCGCCGCAGGTGGCTACGATGATATCCATGATGGCTCCAACCATATCCACCATCACTGCCGGGGGGGATGGTCGGGCGTCAATACCGGTCATACTGGAAAACGTGTTCAGGAAAAATGACGCCGTCACATTCCCTACTTCACCCAATGCAGAGCGCTCCAATGTGCCAAGAACTTTGGTAGTTCCCAGTTCCTGGCCTAAGATCAGATCAGCCATTTCCAATGAGCGCTCCAGCGGGATCACCAACATGAACTGCCCGGAGACTTTTCCTTCTGAATTCAGGTAAATCCCCACTGCTTCCGTCTCGGGGCCTCCCAGCAACTCAGATATTTCACGGATCGGCACCTGCCTGAAGGTGGGCGCGCTGGTTTGCAGTTTTTCACCCAGCATGGTGGAAAACCCGTTGACCGCATTGCGCATTCCTTCACAGGCAAACGCCTCAAAACGGTTAATCAGATCCTTATTGATTGCTTGTGTTTCACTCATTTTGGATTGTTCCCATTCTAGCGAGCACCGGATAATTTCAACAAACCGGGCACATCGATAATCAATGATACATGCCCGTCACCCAAAATGGCAGCGCTTGAGATACCCGGCAACTCGCCGATTAACGAGCCAAGTGATTTCACCACTACCTCTTCCTGCCCCAGCAGTCCATCAACCAGGATGCCCGCCCTGACTTTTCCGTAATACACCACCACCACATAGTTCCAATCGGCGGTTTTTTGCGGGGAATCATCAAAGTCGAATACCTCACTCAGGTTGACTAACGGCAAAACAGCGTTACGCAGCATGGTCACCGGTTTGCCGCGGATGAACTGGATATCTTTGTCATCCAGACGCAGAATTTCGGCTACCATCACCAGCGGGAAGGCAAACGTGGTCCCACCCAGATCTACCAGCATGGTAGGGATAATCGCCAGTGTGAGCGGCAGGCTGACCTGAAATTGAGTTCCCTCACCCAGCCTGGTTTCTACTGAAATATTGCCGTTGATGCGCTGGATATTGTTGCGTACGATATCCATCCCCACACCACGGCCCGAGACATCACTGACCACTTTTGAGGTAGACAGCCCGGAGGCAAAAATCAGATTGATCGATTCTTCCTCGCTCAGGTGATCGGCTTCCTCCTGGGTGATCAGTCCTTTGTTGACGGCGCTCCGGCGCAATGCTTCAGCATCGATGCCCTTTCCATCGTCTTTTACTGTGATGATGATATTGCCCTGTTCATGCTGAGCCGATAGAACAATGGTTCCTGCTTCAGGCTTACCGGCCGCCAGACGGGCTGCCGGTTCCTCAATCCCGTGATCGATTGAATTTCGCAGCATGTGGATGATGGGATCGTTGATTTCTTCGATCACCGAGCGGTCCAGTTCGGTATCTTCACCGTGGATCACCAGTTCAATTTTCTTTCCCAATTTATGCGACAGGTCACGTACCAGGCGGGGAAACTTATTGAAAACATTGCTCACCGGCAGCATGCGGATACTCAGCACTTCTTCCTGAAGCTGGTCGGTGATCCGGCCAAGGTGGGCAACCGTTTCGGCTAGCTCCTCCACCTCATGATGTTGATCCATCCCCCGTTCCAGGCGGCCGCGCAGTTGATACAGGTGATTGCGGTCCGTGATCAGCTCGCCTACCAGGTTAAGCAGCGCATTTAAGTGGCCGACGCTCGTACGGACGGTCATTTCTGACCCGTTATTCTTTTTTGATACCGTCTGGCTGGTGGTCGAATTCTTCTGGTCCTGGATCATGCGCATGATCTCATCATCCAGTTTGCTTTGAGAAATCAAACCCTTTTCCACCAAGAATTTGCCCAGTATCTTTTTCTCTTTGCTGTTTTTCTGGTCCAGAAGGACTGATTGAAGCATGTATCGGGTAATAATCCCGCGCCTGACCAGATGCTCGCCAACCATTTCATACAATGTATCGCTGAACTTATCCGCTTGAGCGGGTTCAGCCGCTTTCGCGGCACCATTTTGGGCAATTTCATTTTGACCGATTAAAACATGCTCAATTTCTGAGATTTCAAGCAGTCTTCGGCGGATCTCTTCACCGTCTGTTTTTGTCTTTACATTGGCAGACAACTGCCTGACCGGCAGCGCTGAATCAATCACCTCACTTGATGGTTCCAGCGCCATAATCTCGCCCAGTTCCTGCAGAGCCATGACCACCTGAAAGGCGCGTGCTGCAGAGGCCACGCTGTTCTTTGCTACCTCCACCTTCACCGCCACACAATCCTCTTCGGTGATTGGGGTGGTGATCGACTCCACCGGAGCAGGGGTGATCACCTCTGGTAAGGGCGCGGGAGCTTCTTTCCGGGTAAATGCGGCGGTTGGTTTTGGATTAAGATGCTCTTCCAGTTGAATGACGCGTTCCTGGTGCAAAACATCCTTCAGGCGCACCACCAGCCCTTCCGTATCGATCTCACTGGTGGTAAGGGTTTCCACTTCTTCACGCAGAAGACGGAGGGCGTCAACGGTTTCCAGGCAGGCGTCGATGACTTCAGAGCTGATACTTAGGCTTTTTTTACGAAGCCCGTCAAAAATGGTCTCCATGGCATGCGTCACCTCCACCATGCGGGTATGATTAATCATTCCCGCCATACCTTTCAGGGTATGAGCAGCGCGAAACGCAGTCTGCAGATTCGCCTCATCCTCGTTATCTTTTTCAAGAATGACCAGGATCTCATCCAGAGACTGAAGATTCTCATCAGTTTCAGCCAAAAAAATTGGCAATTCTTCGGGGCTGATGTCAAAATCCGGCATAGATATACACCTTTAACGTAGACTTCAAATAGTAAATAACGCTATTACTCCTGATGCCCTCCAAAGATAACATGCCATGAAAAGGGAAGATATAAACCCACCGTAAAAACATACGAAAGATCTTATGAATAATCAGGCAGTCGTGAAAAGAAAAAGGATGAGCGTGAGCCCATCCTTTAGTAAACCTTGTAAAAAGGTGAAGCAGTGTTTTTTACTGCTGGCTTGGAGTATCTTTTGCAGTACATTCCGTTTCAGCAGAAACATCCGATTCTTCGGCCAGTAAACTACGCAGTTCAGAAAACGAGTCTTCGTTCACCTCATTGAGCATCTTCTGCTGAATTTTGATCTGATCCATCACCGCATCACGGATTTCGCCGCGCAGAATCAAAATTTCTCGAGGAGCCTGTATCCCGATCTTCACGCGATCGCCATCAATACCCAGTATGGTGACCACAATGGAATCACCGATCGCGATTGTCTCATTTACTTCCCGATTCAAAACCAGCATGGCAGTCCTTCCCTGCGTATCCCGCGTGTGTCATTCCATGTGATCGATCATCATTGCATATAATCGAACAGGTTAAGGGCTGAAATGGCCCGGTTTCCTACTTCAAGCACGATCTGATAGGCGGTCTCCTGACTTTTCAAAACGGCGGCTGCCTCTAAAAGATCGGTATTCTCTTTCTGGTTCAAAATCGCCTGCAAATTGATGTCCGCGTCCTCCATGTTTGATATCCCCGTTTCTACCTGGCGCATCCGTGCGCCGTTTGCGGTCTGCTTCACAACCAGAGTATCCATCGCGCTCTCCAACTCATCCAGTGAGCCGGGTAAATCGGTGGTGTTGTTCGCTTGAAGATTGTCTCTCGCCTTAATCATCGCCTGGATCAGCGGAGCAATAGCCTGATCGCCGTTGATATTCATGGTCACTTCGCTGCTCTGCCCGATGCCACGCTTCATATCCTTGCTGATGCCCAGATAATTCAGCGTACCCGTATCGGTCAGCTCAAAAGAAGGAGAATCCAACCGGACACCGGAAAAAATGTAATTTCCCTGAAACCGGGTATTCCCCAGATCGATTGCCTGGTTGATCATTTCGGTCAGCTCGGTAGCCATCGTGGCGCGTGACTTATCATCCATGGTATCGTTGATACCGCCCTGGACCAATTTCTGGGCGTCTGTGGCAATGTCAACCAGTTGAGACAGACAGAAATCCGTTTCAGACATCCAATCCTGGATCAATGCCGCTGATTCCTGGTATCCCTGTGAAACCGTGAGGGCAGATTTCAATTGAAGACTGCTCGAAGCATCGGTAGGATTTTCAGAAGGCGTCTGGAATCTCTTTCCGCTGGCAATCTGCTCCTGAGTGATGTTCACATCGTTCATGGTTTTTTGGGCGTGCTGGATAAGCCCGTTGGTCATCATTTGATTTGTGATGCGCATTGCATGCTCCTATCGCCCAACCAGACCCATATTGTTGATCACAATGTCCAGCAGCTCATCAAAGGCGTTCATCACACGAGCGGCCGCCTGGTAGGCTTTTTCGGCCATTGCCAGATTGGCAGCCTCTTCATCCAGTGATACGCCGGTGGCAGACTGACGCTGTGCCCCCAACGCATCCAGAACCGTGTCATATTGCTTGAAGTTGTCCTCTGCCTGTTTGGCTGATGTAGCCAGGTCGGTCATGATCACATTGAAATATTCGCCCAGGGTCTGAGTATTGCTTCCCATCAATTTTTCGTCACGCAGCTTGAAGATCTGGCTGGCGATATCATTGTTTCCAATTTCATCGGGGTCGCTGGAGACTGCAAGATCTTCAGGAGCCAGATCAAGGTTGATACCGATATCCAGTGCGCTGTTGCCTGTAAAAAACACCCCGCCCTGCTCTCCATCCAGTGTGTATCCGTCGGCATGAAGGGAATTCACCTGGCTGATCAGGGTCGTTGCAGCGTCATCCAGCTTTGCCAGATAATCGGGAATGTAATAATCTCTGATCTTCAGGATCCCTTCCAGCTCACCGCCGGAAAGGTTCAGTTCCTTTGATTCGGCCTCCCACACAATCTTGTCCACCCCGGCATTAGCCGGATCGGTATCCGGGATGGTGGTGAGCCGCAAGGCGTCATGACCGGTCACCAGGATATGCCCACCGACTGACACCACGACCTCACCATTCTCCTGGGTACTGGAAGTTGCGCCGGTCAACTCAGACAGGCGATCCAGCACGAGGTCTCGTTGATCCAGCAGGTCATTGGGCTGCTCACCCAAAGCAATGACCCGCGATATTTCTGCATTCAAACTGGCTGTGCTTTGAGCCAGCGTATTGATCTCATTCACACGGTTTCTGACCGTCAGGTTCTGGTCACGACGCAAAGCGATCAACTGCTCAGCAGAGCTGTTAAATTTCTCGGTCATCGCAGCCGCGTTGGTTAACAATTCAGTACGCACACTGTTGTTGGCAGGATCCGCGGACAGTCTTTGCCAATCCTGAAAGAAACGGTCCATTTGCTGAGAAATCCCTTCATCAGAGAGATCAGACAGTACCGTTTCCATTTGCACATACATTTCTCGTTGATACTCCCAGCTTTTTGTATCAGCCAGAATGGAGCGGTAACGACCATCGAAAAAATCCAATGAAAAGCGATTGATGCGATCAACCGTAACACCCGTGCCAATCTGACCGGCCGAGTAGGTTGAAAAATTCATCACCGAGGTCGCACTCGAAGTGGCCCTTAAAACCGCGCTCTGGCGGTGATACCCAACCGTACTGACATTGGCGACATTGTGTTCAATGGTCTCGATGGTCAGTGACTGTGCCAGCACCGCCTGTAAGGCTGTATGAATACCGGAAGCCAGAGTGGGCATGCTGTTCTCCTACACTTTATATTCCATACTTGATATGGTGGTATCGCGACCGCCGTTGACGGCCAGCGGCATTTGGTATGATTTTTCCGGCTGCATTAATGAAGCGATAAAAGATTGGGTCGCCATCAGCCAATCCATGCGAGTGAGCACTAGAGCCTGATTGCCCAGGTTCAATTCTCTTGCGGTCGATACCAGCGAGTGTATTCCATCCAACAGGCGGGTGATTCGTTCTGAATCCTCTTTCCGTAAATAAGGCAATATCTCTTTGATACTGGCCCGCTCAGATTGAAGCTGAAGTTTTAATGCAATTTTTTGAAGAAACATTCTGGAATTTTCTTCCAGTAACGAAAAACGATCGATGGCTGCTTCTTTTTCTTCTGTGTTCTTAATCAGAGAATTCGGCGAACCCTTTAGAATTAGCTCGCGCTCATTTCTTGAGATGTTCACCAAAGTTTCCATGGCCCGAAATTCCTTCACAAGTGTGTTTTCATAACCGGCCAATTCCATATTGATATTCTCTTCAATCATTCCAGCAGCCCTTCCTGTGTTAATGAATTAATCTGGCTTGAACAAACGATCCAGCAGAACACTGGCCAGTTTGTTCAGCGGAATTTCATAGATTCCGTTCTGTACCTCATCTGTGATGCGTTTTACTTCCGAATCATCAGCTTCCACGCTTTCGTTCAAAGCCGCGGTCGCTTTTGCCATCAGGCGAGCGTTCTCGGATACCTCCACCCTGTCGAAGTTTTTATGGATGGTCTGTTGTGTTTCCCCAACGCGAGCTTTCTTTTCAGACAGTTGCACTTCATCAGCAGCTTTCGATGTGATGGATGATGAGGAAATTCGATTATTTTCAATCATATTCACTGAACCTCCCGACGATTAATACTTGAATGCTGTCATTATCTTCGGCAGTATTTATTAATTCTTTATGCCTTCCGAACATGAATTGCCAGATTAATCATCGTGTCCGTCTGTTGCAAAACTCGCGCCGACATTTGAAAGCCTCGTTGTACCTGAATGAGGCGTGTCATTTCTTCGGTCATGTTGACATTCGATCTTTCGTACGCATACGATTGGACAAATCCCATTCCTTCGGTTCCCGGCTGCACCATTTCTGCCTCCCCGGACGCGTCTCCGGGGATCCATACATTGGTCCCGGCGCTGATCAGGGCGCTCGGGTTGGCAAAACGAGCCAGCTCGACATTCCCGATCATTTGCGATGTGTCATCCTCCAGCAAAGCAGTCACCTCGCCGGTTTTCGAGATGCTGATACCGGTTGTCGTTTCGGGTATCTGCCCATCCCAATCCAGCACATAACCGCTGGAATTAACAAGCTGGCGCTGTCCATCCAGTGAGAAAATGCCATCACGGGTATAACCGGTTTCGCCATTGGACAGCTTGACCGGGAAGAAACCATCCCCCTGAATGGCCCAGTCAAAGGGATTATCAGTGGTTTGCAATACTCCCTGCCGGGTCAACGTCTGAGAGCCATTGACGGTGCTGCCCTCCAGATACTGTGAGTTGAACAGCTCCTGAAAATTCATACGGCTGGAACGAAATCCCACCGTGTTGACATTTGCAAGGTTGTTGCTGATCGTATCCAGATCTATCATCCGGTTCAGCAGATCATGGCGTGAGATATTGAGTGTGTGATAAAGCGAATTGCCCATTTTTCACTCCCTCTTAATAACGGCCCAGTGAAGAGATCGTTTTCCCAAGCAATTCATCCTGGTTGGATACCATTTCCTGGGCAGCCTCATATGCGCGGTTGACCTCGATCATCTGCGCCATCAATTGAGCCGCGTTAACATTGGCGTTTTCCAATGCGCCCTGAGCAACGGATGAGTTTACAGCAGCCTTTCCGGTTCCGTTGGCGGAATACAGATTGCCCTCGGCATGTTCAAGGTCGGCGGCGGGATCTTCAAACTCTATCAGACCAATCTTTCCAACCGATTTGCCGTCGACGAACAACTCGCCGGCGCTGGTCACCTCAAATTCACCGGCATCCAGTTTGATGGGCTGGTTGCTTGAGTTGAGCACCTGATACCCTTCTGTAGTCACCAGATTTCCGGCTTCATCAAGAATAAATCGCCCATCGCGGGTGTAGCGATCTCCATCCGGTGTTTTGAGGTGAAAAAACGCGGTTCCCTGAATGGCCAGATCGAAGTCATTATCAGTGGGGATCAGTGATCCCTGAGAAAAGTCAATCTCATCCTCACCGCTGAAAACACCCAGACCCAGCAAACCGAGTTCATCAGTATTTTCACCCAGGTTCAGGCTGCTCATCGGGTTGACTGCCTGCGTATCGATATACTTGCTGACAGTCGCCATCACCTGTTTGAACCCTGGCACATCCATATTAGCGACATTATGCGAGAGAATCTGCTGACGGTTTGCGTTCATCACCATGGCAGAAACTGCAGAATACAATCCTTTGATCATGATGCGATCTCCTTCCCACTGCGGCCGCGCTCAAAAATGCTTAATACCAGGTTTACTTCTTCGGTGGTCATTTCCATCTGACGGGCAATTTCCAGATCTGTCATATCGGCAGCCGCCATAGACTGGATCAACTGGTTCCGCTCGGCGATACCCTGTGAACCGCTCCAACCGGAAAGCGGGCTAACCGGCTCAGTCCGGGCTGCTTCAAGCATGTACCGGAAATCCTGCTGTCCCATCACACCCGCGTTGGCTGCAGGCGCAGTAACGTTTTTTTGAGACCGGGTCACCAGATTCTGCATCTCGTTGACCACAGGCTTCAGCCGATCAGCCTGCGCTTCAGCCCCCTGCGCAAGCGCAGTTTCGCGAGCAAGCTGGATCAGGTGGAGAGTATCCACCAGTGAAACGCGCGGTATTTCACTCATCTTTCATCAATGCCTTAATGTTCATAATTGCTTTCGAATGGATCTGGCACACACGCGACTCGGAAATACCCAGCGCGTTCCCAATTTCCTTGTATGTAAATTCCTCAATGTAATACAGCGCCAGAACCTGCTGCTGACGTTCAGGAAGCTGACGGAGAACATACACCAGTTGACTTTTCAGGTCGCTCTC
>CAZHMZ010000015.1:2324-12701 GCA_964532655.1 uncultured Anaerolineaceae bacterium | reverse complement strand
CTGGCGTAGGTTGAAAACTGGGTCTCATAGGCAAGATCAAAGCGGTCCACCGCGTCGATCAAGCCCAGCAGACCCTGGTTGGCCAGATCGGCGTATTCATCTGCGCCTTCACAGTTAAGGCCAAGCCGGTTCAGGATGTAGTGAACCAGAGGCACCGATTGCAGCACGAGCCGCTCTCTCACCTCGGGGGATCTGGATTCTTTGAACTGTTTCCAGAGTTTTTGATCTTCACTCACCATGACCATCGCTTACCTCTGCGCTGCAATCTCAGCCCTGCTGATCGACGGTAGTACCGGTTTGGGCGGCTGCCTCGAGCATCTGATTGGTCACTTCAACCGATCTACTGACGATGCTGCGGGTAATCCCGGAACACATCAGACCCGTGACCAGTATGGTTACCGCGGTGCGCAGAACGATATTCGTCCAATCCGCACCGGATACGTATGACATAACTGCCACTACCGATGGGACCATGACCATGATCAAATTTGAGATATCGAAAACGATCTCCAGAAAAACGGGCAACTTCCCTTCCACCGATGTTTCGGTGGAAAGAGCAGGTGTCTGTTCCATTTCAGCTTCGTTGTTTTTCTTTTTCGCCATCTCTTACCATCCCTTTCCAAAAAGTGAATCAACCAGCAAATCTGTGCTGGCAACCTTCAATCCGTTGGATGCTTTTCGACTGTTGGTAAAGAAAGTCAGCGGTAAATGGCTCCGGTTTGTAAAGTTAAAAACGGACCCATAGGATGTTGTCTCATCCAGTTTGGTGATGACGCTTCCTTTCAGACCAAAATACTTGAGTGATTGAAAACAGCTCATCGTATCGCATTCTTTCGCGGTAGCCGAGGTGACCAGCAGAATGCTGGCTTCAGGTACCTCGCTCAGCAACGAACCCAGCTCAATTTCCTGGGCCTCGATCACCGGGTTGAACCCGGGAGTATCCATCAAAATCAAATCCGCGTCAGCGTGTCGTTCGATGGCGGGCCGGATATCTGCCGGGGTGTAAACCAGCTCCAGCGGGATCCCCATGGCTCCGGTATAGCTTTTTGCCTCGGTGATCGCACCGGTGCGGATGGTATCGGCGCAAATCCAGACTGCCTTCTTATTCAGCAGGCTGGTGTAAAAAACGGCAACCTTTGCCATGCTGGAGGTCTTACCGCTGCCGCTCAACCCCACGAACACCATCACTCGCCCGGGTACCTCGGTAGGCGGCCATTTACGCACCGGCAAATTGGCGGTCATGTAATGAGCCAGGAATTCTTTCACCTTTTTCTCATTCTTCAGAAGCCAGGGGCTGCAGCCACTCAATGCCAGTTTTTCCAGCCGGTTGATATAGGCCTGATCCACACCCTGCGATTCCAACCGGTTCAGCACCAGCTTCAAAACATTGGGGTATTGCTCTTCAGTCGGCAGAGCTTTTATTGTTTCCGGTTCTGTCGTTTCGACGGAAATTTGAAGCTCCGGTGTCTCATTAGCTTCATCTTCTTTGACAGCCAGGTTCTGGTTCATAGCCCTGACATCTTCCCTGCGCAGATAGCGGGGCTGCCAGGTGGTTTTTGCTTCAGCAGAGGTGGGATACCCTGATTTCCCTCCCTTGAGCGCGGGGGGAAACACGGTTCGATCCGGGCGATCTGCCGGAGCCGTTTCCCACTCAATTTCAGGACGTTCTTCCACAAATTCAATCCCTGTTCCGTTTTTCGACGGTTGAAGTACTGCCTGAGTGTTGGGGGTTTTCCTGTCGGTATGACCGGCGTCAGGATTGGGAGTTTTATCGCCGCTCCTGACGCTTTTTTTCGCTTTTTCGGCATCATCCGCGGTCATGGAGATGACCTCGACGCCCGGTTTTTTCCAAACCTGCCATGCCGGACCAACCGGGATGTTGCGAGCTGAGATGACGACCGCGTCGGGGCCCATTTCATTTTGGACCATCTGAAGAGCTTCCAGAATTGTTTCAGCCCGGAAAGATTTGGTGGTCATTTAGCCTCCTGATTTGTTACCATGGCGTGAGCCTTCACTTTGGTACCCTGGCTTACCTCAGAAAACGCCAGGACAACCAGCCCCGGATAAGATTGCTCAACCAGACGTTTGAATGTCAGACGCAATTCGCGCGAGCAGATCAAAATGGGCAGATACCCCTGCTTTGCCATCGCTTCCATTTGCTGACCGGTGTTGAGCAGAATCCGCTGTGCCAGCCCCGCGTCGATCTGGAAATTGAGCCGGCCGTCATTGTTAACCAGTGAGCTGCGTAAAGTGTTTTCCAGTGAAGGTGTCAGCGTCATCACATGCAGAAAATTCGCATCATCGCGGTACTGGTTTGAAATGGTCACCGCCATCGTCTGGCGCACAGCCTCAGACAGGATATTGGGGTCGCGGGTCACCTGTGCATTGACCGCCAGAACTTCCAGAATACCGGTCAGATCGCGGATAGGGATACGCTCACGCAGCAAATTGCGCAGCACATTCTGCAGATCACCCAGGTTGAGCAGTTCAGGGATGACCCCTTCCACAGAAGCCGGTGATTTCTGGCGGATCTGGGTGAGCATTTCCTGCACAGCCTGGCGGCTGAGCAATTCAGGCGCGTGCCCTCGCACCAGCTCGGTCAGATGAGTACAAATGACGGAGACAGGCGTCACCACCGTGTATCCCTGCATCTCAGCCTGGTGCCGGTCCGATTCGCTGATCCACTTAGCGGGCAGTCCAAAAGCCGGCTCAACCGTGGCAAACCCGGGAAGTTCATTTTCTACCGCGTCACTGGGGATAGCCATCAAACGGTCCAGCAGGATCTGGCTGGATGAGATTTCCTGGCCGCGGATTTTGATGCGGTATTCATTCGGCTGCAGGCGCAGGTTATCACGGATGCGTACCACCGGCAGAATGAGACCCAGCTCTTGCATGATCTGCCGGCGGATGCCAGTGATACGGCGCAGCAGGTTCTCTTTGGATTGATCGTCGATCAACGGGATCAGGCTGTAACCGATTTCGATTTCAATCGGATCGATCATCACCATTTCCAGCATTTGTTCGGGTGTTTCAGGTTCGGTCGGCGTGGCTTCCGGCACATTGGTCACCACGGCTTTTTCTTTCGCATCTGCTTTTTGTGCAAAGTAAGATGCCACACCCAACCCCACCGCCATCAGTGAGAAGGGCAGCTTGGGGATGCCGGGGATGAACATCATCAAACCCACGATGACGGCTGCCACTGCCAGCGCGTTGAACTTGGACAACTGACCAATCAACTCATTGCCGAGTGAGGTTTCGGAGGTGGAGCGCGTGACGATCAAACCTGAAGCTGCCGAGATGAGCAGGGCCGGGATTTGCACCGCCAGACCTGCACCAATGGTCAGCAGAACATAATTGGAGAGCGCTTCGGTGATGGAGAAATTCTTTTGAAGCATGCCCACCACAATCCCGCCAATCGCATTGATCAGCATGATGATGATCGAGGCAACAGCATCGCCTTTGACAAACTTGCTCGCGCCATCCATGGCCCCGTAAAAATCAGCCTCTTTTTCTACCGCTTTCCGGCGGCGGCGCGATTCAACCTCATCGATTAAACCCGCGTTCAAATCAGCATCAATGGCCAGTTGTTTGCCGGGCATGGCATCCAGTGTAAACCGGGCAGCCACTTCAGCCACGCGCCCCGCGCCGCTGTTGATGACCAGGAACTGGATGATCATGAGCATCAGGAAGATGACCACGCCGACCACGTAATTCCCGCCGATGATTAAATTACCAAACGTCTCCACCACTTTTCCGGCGAAACCATCCAGCAGGATCAGGCGGCTGATGGATACATTGATGCCCAGCCGCAGCAGGGTCAGTAGAAGCAGCACGGTGGGGAAGGCGGAAAACTCGAGCGGTTCGTGAATGTACATGGTCAGCAACAGGATGCCGATGGCCGCCGCAATGTTAAAGACGATAAAGACATCCGCCAGGAAAGACGGGATGGGTACCACCAGCAGTGCAACCAGCAGCACCAGACTGACGGCCATCACCATATCTTTTGAGCGGAACAATCTGCTCAGCGAACCCATGAATGCAACGGAAGAACCTGTTGTAACTGCCATTTATCTCTTTTCCATGATGTGATTATCGCGGCACTTCGGTGACGCGCGCGGGTTGCAGCAAACCGGATCTTGCAGCCTTGCTCCGGTACACGAATGCCAGAACTTCAGCCACAGCCTTGTACAATTCAGGAGAAATTTCCTGATCAATGTCGATTGTCTTGTAGATTGCCCAGGCCAGCGGAATGTTTTGAATAACCGGAATGTCATGCTCTTTGGCAATGGCGACAATTCGCTCCGCGATCCGATAAGCGCCTTTTGCCAGTACTTTGGGGGCATGCATCTCGTTCCGATATTCAATCGCCAGGGCAATATGGGTAGGGTTGGTGACGATCACCGTAGCCTTGGGTACATTGGCCATCATGCGTTTGCGAGACATCCGGCGTTGCTGGGCGCGGATTCTGCTTTTCAGCATGGGATCACCTTCTGAACGCTTGAACTCCTCTTTGATTTCCTGCTTTGACATGCGCAGATTGCGCATATAATCCCAGCGCTGATAACCATAATCAGCGGCAGCCAGGAAGAAATAAATCAGGCTGACGCGCATCATCAGCGTGAAAAAGATCTCGATGATCCGGCTGACGGCCTGCTCAAACCCCAACGCGGTTACCTGTACCAGACTGAGATAGTTTGACTTGAGATAACTGTAGGTCACCCAGCCGATGATGACCAGTTTCGCCACGGTTTTGATCAGTTCCACAATTCCGTTTTTGGAAAAGATCCGTTTCAAACCGTTCATCGGGTTGATACGCTTGAAATCAAATCCGATCTTCTTGCTGGTCCACAAAAATCCAGTCTGTGTCAAAGTCACCACCACACCCACGGCCAAGATGCCCAAAAGAATCACACCCAGCGGAGGTAAGATCTGCATGAGCAGGTTGAGCAAAGTGTGCTGCAGCCATTGTGAGGTAAGCTCCACGCCGGGCAGTTCCTGGATGATCTGTTGGAGCTGCGAAGAGATGGCTGAAACCAGATTTTTACCCGGCCCGCGCAGCAGAAACACGCTCACCAGCATGATCGCCGCAGCATTCACTTCAATGCTCCGCACCACCTGCCCTTCTTCGCGGGCTTCGTGGATCTTTCTTGGAGTTGGCTTTTCGGTGCGGTCGGTCATCCGGCTTAATTCTCCAACAGGGTAAGCATCTTGATCCCCAGGTTATCGTACAGGTCGCGGAGCACCGGGATGATCATCACAATCACGAGCGCCAGTGCAATCAGCGAGACGCCAATTTTGAGCGGAAGGCCCAAAAAATACACCTGCAGTTGGGGGGTGATTCTGGCCAGCAAACCCAGTGACAGATCCGCCAGCAGCAATGCTCCCAAAACGGGCAAAGCCAGATGGATCCCGGATTGGATCATCTGGCTGGTCATTTTCAACAGCAATGTGGGATCTGAAAACGGAATAGATCCGCCTATGGGAACCATTTCAAAGAGTTTTTGAAGGGCAATCAACACCATATGATGCCCGTCGATGACAAGAAAGTACATGGTCGCGGTCAGCACGAAGATCTGGTCGAATGCGGAACCGGAGTCTCCCATAGCCGGGTTGAAAGTCCGTCCCGAACTGAAGCCGCTGCCCAGCCCCATGGTTTCGCCGGCCATCTGGACCACCCCAAACACCAGATCGGCGGCATATCCCGCCACCGTTCCGATGATGATCTGTTTGCCAATGGCGATCAAAAATGCGACCAGTCCCAGTTCTTCAGCAGTTTCCAGCGGGTTTTGCCAGGGGATCAAAAAGAGGGTCAGCAGGATACCCAGCGCGATCTTGACTTGATTGGGAATCAACTGCCCGCCCAGCACCGGAATGTGGACGATAACGGCCAGTATCCGGGTGAGCGCTAAAAAGGAGAATTGAGCCTGGGCAATTGAGATCGACATAAAAATATCCTGATTGCTAATCTCAATCAGGATATCGGAAAAACAAAAACCTGTCTGTAAAGGAACGGTGAAGCGAAAATTAATTTTTGGTAAATATCACAAATTGATCATGTTTTCCCGTAAAGTTTCTGTTGAAGTGGACGATACTATTTTGTCAGTCAGTTCGCTCTGCACCTGCTTCAAACGGGCAACCAGCATATCCATATCCAGCGGCTTTACCAGAAATTCCTGGGCCCCGGCTTCCACCGCCTCTTTCACAATAATCGGAAAACCCAGTGAGGAAAGCACAATCACATACAGGCCGTTGAGCAGCTTTTCTTCCTTTAGCTGGCGCAGCACATCGATCCCGTTATGGTTTGGCAGACGGGTATCAATCATCAGCACCTGTGGGGCATGTGTTTTCAGTTCCTGGCGGATATTCACCGGATCGCTGCAGAGAATGGGCTCAAACCCGTTCCGGCGCAATACCAGTTCCAGCAGGTCAGACTGCAGATGCTCATAGACAAGGATCAGAACACGCATCAATCTGCACCCTGCTCAGAAACATCCGGCTCAAACCCAAGGATGTTGTAAACCCCGGCGCGGAGCGAATCCAGATCGTCCAGGTTCACATTCAGGATTGACAGGGTATCCGGGTGTAAATCGCTGCTGAACAATTCGTTCAAATATTCATCTTTTTGGGTGGCCAACGAGTTGCCCAAATTTACCATTGCGGAGAGAGCCTGGTTGTTGGCGGCTGCCGAAGGCGCATGGTGGTAGCGGATCCCTTCCACCAATGCCTCCGGGAAGTTCCAGCGCGACGCCATCAATCCGCCCAGGTTGGCATGATCGATACCGATCAGTTTTTCTTCAATCTTCCAAACCGGAATGCGGTAATCATGCACATACTGCACAATTTTTTGATAGTCTTCCAGCACAAACTGGTCCATCAGGAGCTTGCCAATATCATGCAGCAATCCGACGATGTACACCGATTCCGGATCCTTGTAATTCAACCTCCTGGCCAGCCACTCGGAAGCAATGGCAATTTTGAGCGAGTGATCCCACAGTTGACCCGAACCCAACCGGTAACCGTTCAAACGCCCGGTCATGGGCCCCACGGCATTCAACGCAAACAGGATGGCCTTCAGTCGTTTGAAGCCTATACGCATCACAGCATCGTTGATGGAAGAGCATTCTTTTGAATACCCCAGGGCAGCCGCGTTGGCGGTTTTGATTACCATGGCTGTCAGCGCCTGATCCAAACCAATGTATTCGGCAATGGTGGACACCATCGTATTGGGATTATCAATCTCCTTCAGGATGCGCGTGACACTTGACGGAATGGGACGGAGATGATCAATTGTGTTGAGGACCAGGTCGACTTTTCTTGGGAGCATGAGATGTGCCTTTCAAATCAATGAACCAAATTGGGCAAATTGTTAATCAATGCGGTGGTAAACGTGATGATCTGCTGCAACATCCACGAACCCAGCAGCACAATCACCACGATGATGCCGATCATTTTGGGAATGAATGTGAGTGTGACCTCGTTAATCTGGGTGGCTGCCTGTACAATACTGACCAGGCTGCCCACCAGCAGGCTGACGATGAGCACCGGGCCGGCCAGCATGAGGGTAACGTAGATGGCGTCCTGCGCCAGGGTGAGTACGTAGCTTTCTGTCATCGCCGGTCTCCTAACCGCCTGCAAAGCTCATCACCAGGCTGCGGGTGATCAGGTACCAGCCGTCAACCATCACAAACAGCAGCAGTTTGAACGGCAGCGATACCAGCGAAGGCGGCAGCATCATCATGCCCATTGAAAGGAGCACGCTGGAAACCACCAGATCAATGATCAGGAATGGGATGTAGATAACAAATCCCATGGTGAAGGCGACGCGCAGCTCACTCACCACGAATGCCGGTAGAAGGACAATGGTTTTAATATCGTCCAGTGATTCCGGAGCCGGTTCCTTTCCCAACTGGATGAACAGTTCGATGTCTTTATCGCGTGTCTGCTCGAACATAAACTGTCTGATCGGCTTCACAGCCTGATTAAAAGCGGTTTGTTGATCAATTTCGTCGGCCAGGTAAGGCTGAATGGCCTGCTCGTTGATCTGCTCGTAGATAGGCGCCATGATGAAAATGGTCAGAATAATCGATAGACCGATAATGACCTGATTGGGCGGGATGGTGGGTGTGCCGATGGCGCTGCGCAGCATGGAAAGCACGATCACGATCCGGGTAAAGGAGGTCGCCAAGATCAGTACACTGGGCGCCAGTGAGAGAACGGTCAGGAGTACCAGCAACTGCACGCCGCTGGTAACCTCTTTGGCGCCACCCTCCTGGTCAAGCGTCAGCGTGACACCGGGCGCGTTTACTTCTGAATCCGCGGCACAGCCGGTAAAAAATACGGCTGCCATCAACACACATACAAGCAGGATCCATTTCTTACTGGAAGAGAGCTTCATCCTGCCCCTCCGATTTCCTGCTCGTGAAGAAGCGCTGCTTCAGGTTCCCCGCCTGGTATGCCGGAAGCCTTTGCCAGAATTGCCTCGAAAGCAGGCTGGTTCAGCGGAAGGTTTTCTTCCTGAACAGACCCTGCCTGACCAATCTGCACTTCTGAAAGCAGGTTGATGCTTTGATCGGTGGCGCCGATCAGGTAATGGCGATTGCCCGCTCGCACCAGGTGAAGCGTCTGTTTGGGTGACAGACGGGTCGTTTCCACCACAGCCAGTGACCGTTCAGAACGCCCACCAGGTTGTTTCTGCTGGTATCGTCGGAGCACAACCGCTCCCCCTACGATCAGCAACAGAACAGCCACCGTTTTTGCCACCACGCCAAAGTAATACAGCGGATTGTCCAGCTTATCCGTAGCAGGTGTGGAAATAGCAGTGGAAGCCGGTTGATACACACTGGTAAACACCAGGAATAGTCCGGTACAGAGAATGCCAATCAACGCGACCAGAGCCGTGCCCCGCTTTTGGGGAGACGCATCTCTCCACCATTGGTTAAGCTTTTTCAGCAACTCATCCATGCCGTGCCGGGCCATTATTTTCCATCTGCCTTTGACACCAGTTCGGTGATGCGGACGCCAAATTTATCATCTACCACCACCACCTCGCCATGCGCAATCAACCGTTCGTTCACAAAAATATCTACCGGGTCGCCCGCCAGACGGTCCAGCTCAACAACCGACCCATTCTGTAGTTCAAGCACCTGGCGCAAGGTCATACGGGTTCTGCCCAGTTCAACGGTCACGCGTAATGCGATATCCATCAACAGGTCAACATTGGAACCTTCGCGATCCGCCTGCAATGTCTTTACCTGTCCAGATTTGGTTTCACCATCACTCATACAGTACCGCCTGTTTTATTGTTTCTGAAATTATTCTGCTTTGTGTTCATCGGTAACAATGCTGTTGATCTGCACGCCAATTCGGCTGCCGACTTTCCCAACTTTCACCAGGTAGCGACGCTGATCGGATACCTGCATCAACAAGGGCTGGTTGATCATCGAATCAAGCGTCAGTACATCTCCAGGGGTCAGATTCAGGATATCTTTGATCTGTAAATTTGTTTCCCCAAGAATCACCCGTACATCCAGGGGAACGGTTTGCAGCACCTGGCGGTTCCTGCCCCATGCGATCGCATCCTGCTTCTGTTCGCGCCGTCCTGAGATCCAGATGTGAGGATTCAGCACATTGGAGATTGGCTTAAGTGTGCTGAACGGGATAAATATGCTGAGTGTGCCCGTGCGGCCCTGAATGGTGATTTCAAAGGTCAGCATCATCACGCGCTCATTGCCAATCAACATTTGAACCCAATGCTGGTTAACCGTGCTGTCTTCAAGGGCCGGTTCAATGTTGGCCACCTTGCTCCAGGAGGCCTTAATATCGCCCAGCATATGCTCAATCAGGCCGCGCAGCAAAGACTGGTCGATATCTGTGGGAGGCCGGTCAGCCGATTTCATTTCCACCTTGCCGCCCAGACGCTGTTCAAGGATGAGCGTGCTGATATTAGCGCTCATCGTCATTACAATCTGCCCGGGCAGCGGGGAGAGCACTACCATATGGAAAAGTGTGCTTTCGGAGAAATCGGTCAGGAACTCGTTGAAGCGTCCCTGTTCGGTATGAGAAAGGCGTGGGCGAATGTTTGTTCGCAGGAAGGTGGGCATCGACGTGGTCAGACGTTCAGCCAGATCTTCATGAATCAGCTCCACTGCCCTCATCTGCTCTTTGGAAAAGCGGTCCGGTGACCAGAAATTGTACGCCTGTACCTTCTTTTTTGCGCCTGTTTCGGGTTCCGATTCTCCGTGCTCACCGGTTGGATTGATCAGTTCGGCCAGATTAACGCCCTGCTCGCCGTCCTTACCCTCGATATTGAGGGTTCCGTTCAGCAATGCGTCGATTTCAGCTTGTGTCAGCATAGTTTACTGCACTACAAATTCGGTG
>CAZHMZ010000015.1:0-2224 GCA_964532655.1 uncultured Anaerolineaceae bacterium | reverse complement strand
CAATGCGTCGATTTCAGCTTGTGTCAGCATAGTTTACTGCACTACAAATTCGGTGAAGTAGACGGAAATGACATGGAATTCCGGCAACCGGTTGTTGATGGCGTCCATGATTTCCTTCCGCAAGGCCTCCTTGCCGTCAGCGGTGTACAAATTTTCATACGTTTTTGTGGATAGAAGGGTGATCACCACATCATCCATCAGGGGCATTCTTGAATCAATGTCTGCTCTGAATTCTGCCAGCGGGTCGATTTCCTCTTCCCCTTCCTTACTGCTTTCCGCTTCTTCAGTGGATATGGGCTCAGGGGTAAACTCCAGCACTACCGTCAACCTGATGTAGCGCCGTCCGGTGGTATCGGCCAGGTTGATGATTTTAGTGCTCATGTTCACCATCACGCCTTCACCGGGCAACACTTCTTCCACTGATTCCGGGCTGGGTGAAGGGGTGGTGCCATTGTTCTTCCCAAACAGGCTGTTGAATGAAATGGCAGCGCCGGGTTCAGGGGTGGTGTACACCAGCAGAAATGGTTTGGGATATTCGTTTGGAGCAAACATGATGTATGCCATGGCAAGGCACAGCAGGGCGATGTTCACAAAAACGACGAACATCAATCCCTTCAAAACCCCGTTTAAAATTTTTGATGATTTCGACATATGATCTATCCTGAATAATCAAGGTGCAACATCAATTGAGTCGATTCCGAGAACGCTGTTCTCAACATTATAGATAATGACAATTTCAACCCTTCCATTCAAAGCTCTATGTTCGGCGGTGTCATTTGGAAAGATGGGATGGTACTCACCTCTGCCGGAAACCACCAGCCGTTCAGGAGCGATCCCCCCTTCGATCAGATAATCGGCAACCACCATGGCCCTGCCCACAGAAAGCTCCATATTGTTTTCATATCGGGAATCACGGGGCGGTATATCATCGGTGTGCCCTACCAGACGTATCGAGTTATCAATTGGGTCAAGCATCTGCACAATCACATCCAGAATTGGATACACCTCATCCGGCAGTTCAGCCGTGCCCGCTTCAAACACGAGTTTTTCGCTTAATGAGATAAGCACCCCTTCTACGTTGGTCTGTACGCTTACCTCGCTGCCCAGGTTGTTCATCGCCAGCATCTGGGTCAACTGGTTGGCGACTTCTTCTGATTTGGGCGGATCGCTGGGGATACCCGGGACCACAATGGGGTTCGCCTGGCCATCCTCACCCACACTGCTGCCCTCATTGATCTGCACATTCACCACTTCGGATGTCTCTCCCCCCAGCGTGAAGGCTGCCCGCATACTCTCGGCCAGTTGCTTGTACTTTTGCACATCGGTTTGACCCAGTGAATACAGCACCACAAAAAGAACCATCAGCAGGGTAATAAAATCAGCATAGCTGACCAGCCAGCGTTCCCCTCCGCCTTCGCTTTCGTGTTCTTCTTCGTGCGCCATGACTATGCTTTCGCTTTCTCCGGTTTAGCGGCTTTCTTTGCACCGGTTTCGGCCTGTTCACCGCCGTTTATCAGCTTCAATTCAGCAGGCGATAGATAGGCGCTCAATTTTTCACGTACAATGCGCGGATTTTGTCCGGCTTGAATGGACAGGATTCCTTCCAGTTGCATTTCACGCACATGCACCTCTTCATCGCTCTTGGCTTTCAATTTGCCACTGATGGGTAAATAAATCAGGTTCGCAAACAAAAGGCCCCACAGCGTGGCGAGGAACGCCGCGGCGATAGAGGTGGCCAGGGCGTTAGGATCATCCAGTTGTTTCAACACACTGATCAGCCCCATCACCGTACCGATGATCCCGAAGGTGGGGGCAAAACCGCCTGCTGAGGCGAAGAAGCCGATGCCCACCTTGTGACGTACACGGATCTGCTGGATGTTCGTTTCCAGAATAGCCTTCACCTCAGAAGGATCGGTGCCATCCACAACCATCATGATTCCCTTTTGCATGAAAGGGTCAACGATTTTTTTGCTTTCTTCCTCGAGCGCCAGCAGGCCATCGCGGCGTGCGCGGTCAGCCATTTTCACCAGCAGCTCAATCGATTCGACCACTTCAAATTTGTTCACATTCATGGCCTGTTTCAGCAGACCCGGAATGCCGAGGGTGGTCTTCAGTGAGGTGGTGATGGTGGTGGCAGAGATGGAGCCGCCAAAAATCAGAAGAATAGCTGATGGATGCGCAAACAATTCGGCAGAGGTTTCAGCAGAAAGTTGCCGCCGCGCCC
>CAZHMZ010000014.1:28727-37721 GCA_964532655.1 uncultured Anaerolineaceae bacterium | reverse complement strand
TTTATCAGTGATCACCGGATCAGGGCTGTTCTGAAAAACAGCCCTGTTTTATAATTAAGTCGCCGCGCAGCGTTGTTCAAACAGTTTAGGGAGTGAGAAGAAATTCGGACCGGCTCTCGCGCATCAACGCGCGCCTCCTGCCGGTATCGCCACATCATCTGAAATCTATTATTACCTGTCCGGTGGGGTATTCATATGCCGCGCGGTGAGCCGGGCAGGAGCAAAAAGCACAGGATAGAACTATGTCAGCTTCATCCAATTTGATCCGGAATATGGACGGCCATTTGCACATGATGCGCAGTACACGCGCCGATTCCTGGCGGCTGGCGGATTTTTACAGCCGCATTTTCACAAGACCCGACAAAAGCCCGAGTGAAGAATTCTTCCCGTATGTGGAAGATCTTGTAAACGGCCGGCATCCCACCTTTCACGAGGATGACTTCATCTATGTGGAAGATGAGGAAAGCGGAAAAATCGTTTCCGCGATGAATCTCATTTCTCAGGTGTGGACGTACGGCGGGATCCCAATCCCATGCGGGCGGCCTGAATGCGTGGCAACCGACTCCGCCTACCGCAATCGCGGGCTGGTGCGGGCGATGTTTGAGCAGGTGCACGGCTGGAGCAGCCAGCGCGGTGAACTGCTGCAGGGCATAACCGGCATACCGTTTTACTACCGCCTGTACGGTTATGAAATGTGCGTGCAACTGGAAGGAGGGTGGCACGGTACGCCTGACGACCTCCCCAAGGTGAAGCAAAATCAGCTGGAAGCCTATCAGATCCGTCCGGTGACGCCTGAAGATATCCCCTTTTTGACCGACCTGTATCAACAATCCTGTCAGCGGCTGTTGATGGCCTGCCCGCGTACAGCGGAAATGTGGCGGATGAATCTGTTCAACCGATCTGCTGGCGCCAGTGACGTTGAGATCGTCAAAGTGATTGAAAGCCCGGCTCATGAACCGCTGGGATTTTTCCTGCATCAAAGCCTGCTTGGGCCGGATTATATTGATGAGAATATGCTGGGCAGCACCTGGTACACGCTTAAGAAAGGCGTATCCTACCTGGATGTGACCCCCGTGGTGTTGGATCATCTGCTGAAAACAGGTCAGAAATATGCATCTGAAAAAGGGAAGAGTTGTTCCGGCGTGGGCATGGATCTCGACAACGGTCATCCGGCGTATGAGATCATCGGTGAGTTTCTGCCCCGAAAAATCAGGGACTATGCCTGGTTCATGCGGGTTCCGGATCTGCCGGCGTTTCTGACCAAAGTCGCTCCGGTTCTGGAGCAGCGGCTGGAAGATTCGTGCTGCAGCGGGCATACCGGTGATGTGGCGATCAGCTTTTATCAGAGCAAGCTGAACCTGAGCTTTTCGCGGGGCAAGTTGACCAAAGTGGAACAAAAGCCCTTCACCGGTGACGCAGACAGCCAGGCTTGTTTTCCGGGTCTGACGTTTTACCATCTGCTGTTCGGCTACCGGACGGTGAATGAGATCAGGAATATGTTCGCCGACTGCCTGGTGGACGCGGATGTAAAACCGCTGCTGGATGCCCTGTTTCCGCGTTGCCCGTCGAATATCTGGGCGCTCTAGTTGGACAAAGGAGTTCTTTGCAGAATCGATAAACAGACAATCAACTGGAAAAAATGACCGGGTCATTGTATACTCAATAAAATGCGCCTTGAGGCGTGAATGACGATAAAATATATCTGAATCGGGTATTTCCTGAGCCTGACCCGGATCCGTTTTTTACAGCAAGTTCATGATCACTACATAATGCGAGGACGGAATGAAGTTATCTATCAAACAGCAGCAATTAAGTTCCGGATTGAGTATCGTATCACGCGCCGTTTCCCCACGCAGCACTTTACCGGTGCTGGGCAATGTGCTGCTGGCCAGTGATGATGGCCGTTTACGCCTTTCGGCGACCAACCTGGAACTGGGTATTACCGCCTGGATCGATGCATCTATCGATGTGGAGGGCAGTACCACCGTTCCGGCCCGAACCTTTGCGGATTTGATCAGCACGTTACCCAGCGAAGGGGTTAGCTTGACGCTGGATGAGAAAAAGCAGATCCTGAACGTAAAAAGCGGTGGGTCTGTGACCGATATCAAGGTGATCGATGCGGATGAATTTCCGCCCATGCCCATCCCCGATCTTTCCGAGGGCATCCAGATGAATGTGGGCGAGTTCAAAGAGATCATTCACCAGGTGGCTTTCAGCGCTTCCACCGACGATGCGCGGCCTGTGCTGCAGGGCGTGTTGATCACGGTGGATGACAGCACCATCACGCTGGCCGCCACCGACGGTTTCCGCATCTCGGTGCGCAAGGCAGCGCTGACCTCTGGCAGCCCGCGCACGCTGAAAGCGATTGTTCCGGCCCGCGCGTTGAATGAGCTGGCCCGTATCGCCACCGACAGCACCCAGACCGTGACCATGATTATCCAGCCGGAACGCGGGCAGGTGCTCTTCCACCTGAAGGATGCAGAACTGGTGTCACAGTTGATTGAGGGGAATTTCCCGGATTACAAGGTGATCATCCCGAAATCCTACAAGACCACCACCGTGCTTTCCACCTCGGCATTCCTGAAGGCCTGCAAGCAGACCGAGATCATCGCGCGCGACAGCAACAACGTGGTCCGCCTCAACATCCCCGGCGGCGGTGAGCAGAACGCCCAGGTGGAGCTGACCGCTCAATCAGAAGAGACCGGCTCCGGCGTTTCACGTATTGAAGCGGCGGTGGAAGGGCAGGGCATGGTGATTGCCTTCAATGTGGCCTATCTTCGCGAGGTGCTGGATGTGATTAAGAGCCCCAGCGTGGTGCTGGAGACCAATGCCAGCAACACTCCGGGAATGATCCGCCCGGTTGGAGATGAAGATTTCAAGCATGTGATCATGCCCATGCATTTAGGCTAAAAGTACAATTCGTTCACCCTTAACCCCTCCCATCCGGGAGGGGAATTTTTTTAAACCCCAAAAACTCATGCTCCATATCCGGAGGGGGCACAACCCCTCGGCACAGAAATGGTATGATTAACACATCGTGGTAGACTGACAATTCTGGAGGGATATGTACTCATCCAATGATGAAATGGGCAGCACCCCTGCACCGGCTCACAAAACCAGTGAGCGACTGCTCAATATTTACCTGACCCTGGGACAGTATCCCATTCTCAAATACCGCATCCGCGAGTTGATGCGTGAGGAACTGTTTGAAGAAGACATCATCGACCGGCAGGAGTTCGAGCGGCGCGTTCAGGCCACCGCCGTCCAATCACAGATCAGCGAAGGGCTTCAAAACCCCACCTTTGAAGAATCGGACGAGGTCTGGCAGCGCAGGCTGGATAATGTACGCAACCAGCTCACCGATGTGATGTATAGCCTGCAGTTGCCGTACGAAAGCTTTGAGGCGCTTGTCACCCGTGCTTTGAATGAACGCGGCATCAAGGAAGCCGATCTGACCCTGTCGCTCAACCCCGAGCTGGCCTCGCGTGATCTGGTGTTCCAGCAGGCCCGTATCATCGAAAACATGCCCGAAGATCGGCGCAAATCCTGGGAACCGCGCTTGGAAGAATCCAAGGTGGTCATCATCCGCTCGATGATCAGCGACCAGCTTCAGTATGTGAACATCGCCAAAGACTGGTTCTCGGTTTCTGATCTGGAGGAGATACGCCGCCGCAAGATAGGAGCGGGACGCATTGGCGGCAAATCTGCCGGGATGATCCTGGCCTACACCATCCTGAAGAAAGCCATGAAGGAAGAGGGGGTGTGCTGCCTTAGAATCCCCGAATCGTACTATATTGGGGCCACCGAGTTTTATCCATTCATGAGCGCCAACAATCTTATGCACTGGATGGATCAAAAATACAAAACCGAAGATGAGATGCGGGCCGATTTTGTGAATCTGGCGAGAGAATTCGAAGCCGGGCATCTCACGCATGATATTTCTGAAAAATTATCCTTCCTGTTGGAAAATGTGGGCAAAAAACCCTTGATCGTACGATCGTCCAGCCTGCTGGAGGATAACTTCGGCACCGCATTTGCCGGAAAATACGACTCGTTTTACCTGCCCAATCAGGGCACCCCTGAAGAGAATCTGCGTGAGCTCACACGGGCCATCGCGCGGGTATACGCATCGGGTTTCAACCCCAACGCGCTGCTATATCGCCGGCAAAAAGGGCTGCAGGATTATGATGAGCGCATGGCCATCCTGATCCAGGTGGTGGAGGGTGAGCGCATGGGGCGATACTATCTGCCGCACGCCGCCGGGGTAGCCTTCAGCCGCAACACCTACCGCTGGACGCCGGAAATCCGCACCGAAGACGGATTTGTCAGGCTGGTGTGGGGGTTGGGTACGCGCGCGGTCGACCGGGTGGGTAATGATTTTCCGCGCCTGGTGGCGTTGAGTCACCCTATCCTGCGTCCGTCAGCGGATCCGGGCGCCATCCGGCGTTATTCGCAGCAGTTTGTCGATTTGATCGATCTGCAGGAAAACAAATTCACCACGCTGCCGGTACAGGATGTGATCAAAAGCGATTACCCGCCCCTGCGGTACATCGCCCAGGTGGAGGAGGAAGACGGTTATTTTTCCACCATCCGCAGCAGCCTGATGGGTACCGATACCGATAAACTGGTTCTGACTTTCGACGAGCTGCTCAAGCGCACCTCATTTGCTTTTCAAATGAAAAAGATTCTGCAAATGCTGGAGAAGATCTATCAAAAACCGGTCGATGTGGAGTTCACGCTTGAAATTAAAGGAAATCCCGCCCAGGAACCGGAGTTGACCATCACCGTGCTGCAATGCCGTCCGCAAAGCCAGCTTCTGGAAACCCAGAATATCAAAGCCCCGGTGAACCTGAATGAAAAGTACTATGCCTTTTCCACACATTTTGTGGTGCCGCAGGGCTATATCGAAAATGTGGAGTATGTCATCTTTGTGCCGCCGGAACGGTATTTTTCTCTGGCCACCACTGAACTGCGTTCCCGGCTGGGGCGTGAGGTGGGCAGATTGAACGCCATCCTGAAAGGCCACGATTTTATCTGCGTTGGGCCGGGCCGCTGGGGCAGCTCCAACCCGGATCTGGGTGTGCCGGTGGACTACGGTGATATCTACAACTCGCACGCGCTGGTGGAACTGGCTGGAGAGGGCGTCGCCCCGGCGCTGGAGCCTTCACTGGGCACGCATTTCTTCCAGGATTTGATGGAGTCGCAGATTTATCCGCTGGGCATTCTGCTGGACCGGCCGGATACCATTTTCAACCGCGACTTTTTCTACAAAACACCTGATCGATTGGAAGAGTTCATGCAACTTAACACCAATCTGACCGGTTGTCTGCGGTTGATTCGTGTGATCGATTATTTACCCAAACATCATCTGAGCATCGTCATGAACAGCGAAACTGTGCAGGCGGTGGGGTACTTTACAAAGGATTAATCCCGTATATGTTTGTCTTTCTATCAAAGTTACTGCCCATTTTGATCTATCCACTGGCGTTGAGCTGTTTCATTTTGATCCTGGCGCTGATTTTGCGGAGCCGCGAGCGCCTGCGCAACACCCTGATCATTGGCGCGGTGATCCTTTTATGGCTGGCTGGAAACCGGTGGGTGGCGCTCTCGCTGGCGCGCTCACTGGAATGGCAGTACCTGCCCCAAACAAACCTGCCGCAGGCGGACGCGATTGTTTTGCTGGGCGGCAGTACCGAACCGGCTCTTTACCCACGCCCGCAGGTGGAGGTAAACAGCGCGGCTGATCGAGTGCTGTACGCCGCCACCTTGTACCATGAAGGGAAAGCCCCGGCCATTCTGTTGAGCGGCGGCAGTATCGACTGGCAGCCCGAGTCTACGGGGTCGCCCGCGGAGCAAATGGACGAGTTGATGGATATGCTGGGTGTACCGGCGGATGCGCTGTGGCTGGATACAAAATCACTCAACACGTATGAAAATGCGGTATACAGCGCCGAGATTTTGCGCGAAAAGGGGATCAACCGGGTGCTGCTGGTCACATCGGCCATGCACATGCCGCGTTCTGTGGCATTGTTCAAGAAACAGGGTCTTGAGGTCATCCCCGCTCCCGCCGATTACACCGTCACCCAGGAAGGCTGGAACAACCTGTTCTCCGACTCGCCGGAGACAAATATCATCTCCTTTTTTCCCAATGCCTCCAGCCTTTCACTCACAACAAACGTTCTGAAAGAATATATCGGGATGCTGATCTACCGGCTGAGAGGGTGGATGTAAGCATGGCAAACAGGCGCACAGCCGGTCAAAGGCGTTCGGTAGATAGCATGAGCACCGAAGAACTGCGCCAGGCGCTGATCCAGCGCCAGCGTGAAGACCGGCAGGCCCGTTTGCAGACCTATCAACGTACCGGGCGGGTGGTGGCAGTGGAACCCCCTCCGGTTCAATCCAGTCTGGATGGATTGCGCAGCCAGCGGGTGGATGATGAAAGCCAGCGTCTGGATGAAACAAAACACCGCTCGCGTGTATGGCTGAATCGCCTGCTGCTGCTGGTGGAATTGGCGGCGGTAGTGGGACTGGTGCTGCTTGTGTTCAACGGCGCGGCGCTGCTGCGTAACCTGAACCGTGAAGTGAGCCAGTCACTGGCGCAGCCCAGCCTGACACCCACAGCTCTGATCATGGCGGTGGTGCTTCCCTCGGGTCATACACCGCCCAACTCAACGCAGGGCGCTCAACCCAACGAAGCAGAAATTCCTGCCCAGTTACAGCCGATTGTGGAATCGCTGGAAGCCCAGCCCACGCCTACATCGGGGCCGGAGCAGGCTGTGCGCATTCAGATCCCGGCGATTGAGGTGGACGCCCCGGTGGTACAGGGCGACGGCTGGGAACAGTTGAAAAAAGGCGTGGGGCAGCACCCCGGCAGCGCCGACCCCGGTACGGATGGGAACATGGTGCTTTCAGCCCACAATGATGTGTACGGCGAGATTTTCCGTCACCTGGATAAACTCGAACCGGGCGATGAGGTGATCATTTTCACCGGCAAACAGGCTTACACCTACATCGTCAAGCAAACCTCTTTTGTAGAACCAACCGATGTGGAAGTTTTGTCTTCCACCGGTGAAGCGATGATCACGCTCATATCCTGCTACCCGTATATGGTGGATAACCAGCGTATCGTGGTGAGGGCATCCCTGACAGACTGATGCAGGTCAGCCAATCCGCAATTGGTGATTCTGGTTTATAATAAGGCGATTAATGCGCCAGGCAAACCGGTTTGAGGATGGAATGCCGGGCATCAGGAGAAGAATCGAATGGCAAAAAAGCAATCCAAAAAATACACCCGCAATACCTCAAGCGCCGTCCGGCCTGTTCAACCCGTCAGTGAGGTGACCCAGGAAGCCAAAGCTGCCCGTACCCCACGCCGTGCGATAGAAGACAGCGAATTCAAACCGGATTATTCCGATATTATCCGTGATCTGAAGCGCATCGGTATTCTGGCCGGCAGTTTCTTTGTAGTACTGCTGGCGCTTTCCTTCATCCTGTAAACCGGATTTATTTGATTCCCAAGGCGAGGCAACTGGCTCGCCTTTTTTGTTTCCCTAAATACCCCTGTGCCTGCTGTATAATGCTGGCAGGAGAGCCGCCCTGATATGAATGATTCGCATTGGATCTATTTATCTCCCCATCTGGATGACGCCGTGTACTCCTGCGGGGGCATGTTATGGGAGCAGGTTCAGCGGGGGGTACAGGCGGAAGTGTGGACCATTTTCGCCGGTGATCCTCCATCCGGCCCCCTGACGCCTTTTGCCAGGTCGTTGCACGAACGCTGGCAGAGCGGCGATGAGTCGGCTGCTACCCGGCGGGCAGAAGACGTGCAGGCCTGCCGGATCCTGGGGGCGGGCTGGCGTCACTTTGAGTATCCTGACTGCATCTACCGTTTGGATCGCGCCGGCAGGCCGGTCATTGAGGGAGAAGCGGATCTGTTCCAAGCCGGTTACCAGGGCGAGCCTGAACTGGTTGATCACCTTGTAAAAAGACTGGCGGATGAACTGCCGGCCAACGCCAGCGTGGTGATCCCGTTTGGGTACGGCAGCCATGTGGATCATCAACTGGTCAGACGCGCCGCAGTAAAACTGTCTGAAAACGGATGGACGGGTCAAAGATGGCTGTACGCCGATTATCCTTATGCGGCATCCACCGCAGAGAACTTATCGAGCTGGCTGGACCAGTCAGGCGAAAAATATGACCTGCCGGTTTCAGCGGCAGGTCTTGAAAGATGGCAGCGGGCTGCGGCAGCCTATCGCTCGCAAATCAGCACGTTCTGGAAATCGAACGATGAGCTGCGACAGAAAATTTCGGCCTATCGAGATTCAGGCGCCGGCAGCCGATTGAACCGGTTGATTTAGTGGTGTTTTTTCTTCTTCTCGGTTGGTTTTTCGGAACCAATCCAGATCCCCATGGCAGGTAGCACTTTGCGGTGCATCAGTAAAACCACCAAAGTGGCGGCAAACGCGATCGCAAAGATCAGCAGCGTACCGGCCAGGGTGTTCATACGCGACGGATCCACCAGCATCACCAGCGCCAGTGTGAACATGAGCATACCGGCGATCAGCTTGAGGATGCGTCCGTGTTTTTCTTCCAGTTTGCTGGCTTTCAGCGTGAATACGGCGGTGAAGAAGATAATCAGTTCATCCAACTGGTAGAGCAGCATGTAGACGATTAAGAGCAGGATGAACTGCGGGGTTTGAACGTTATGCGCGGTCAGCAGATTGGTCCACAGCACCGGGAAACCGGCCGTGCAGGCAAACTCAACCAGCGAGACGCCGCCTGCCATGAGAACAGTGGCCCCCAGCAAACCCCACAATGACTGGCTGGAGTTCATCAGCCCGCGGATTTTTTGCAGGATTCCCGCTTTCTGGTTGTCAGCGATGGTAAAGGAGACGCCTTCTTTATAAAAGAAGTAATCCTTGATGTTGACCAACGCGAAGACCAGCGCCACCACCGCGATGACCGCCTGGATCCACCCCAGAAAACTGACATACG
>CAZHMZ010000014.1:6840-28717 GCA_964532655.1 uncultured Anaerolineaceae bacterium | reverse complement strand
GCAGGCTGAACAAGCCGGTGATGAACAGCACATACACCAGGGCGGTGACGGTGATAAAGGTTAACCCGATGACGATGATGCGTTTGCGCGAGCCCGTATGCAGGGTGAGCGCCAGTAGCATGGACAGCACCCATAGTGAGCAGGGGTTCACGCCGTCCACCAGCGCGATAATCACCGTGCTGAGCAGCATCGACTGCGAGGAGAGGTCCACCTTGCCGATCAGTGGCAGGGTGATGGTATCGATATCCGTGATGAGATTGGAGGGGTTTTGCACCGGCTGCGTATCTTCGGAGGCGCCGGGCATCACACCCGCGCCGGCATCCAAGCAGGCATCGCTCAGGCAGTCTTCAACCTTCTGACCGATCTCGTTTTGGACATCCTCGTTGTAACCCACCCAGTACTGGTCGCCGATAAAAATGGTGGGGACGCCGCTGGCTTCAAAATCAAACTTTTCGGTCATCTTCTGAAACAGTGTCTGGTTGTCCTCATCGTACCAGACCTCGTACATCTTCAGTTCAATGTTGGGATTTTCTTCCGCCAGCGATTTCAGATACGGTTCGGCCTGTGCGCAGTGCGGGCAGCCATCGCCCCAGAAGAAGTAAATCACCACCTTATATTCGGCTTCGGCAGCCGGAATGTTTAGCGCATTGGCCTGAGCATAGGCTGTTTTCGCCGGGACGATGAAAAATACCATCCCCAACAGCAGGCTGACGGCCAGAACGTAAATCAACAACCGGAACGGTTTTGAAACCATAAACCCTCCAAAGGACGGGAAGTTGTTTCTGCAAGAAATATGCGTAATGATACCTTATTTTTCAAGAGGGGAGTCTTTGCGGGCATTTGCTTTTCGTGGCGCAAACATCATTCTATGCGAAACGCAGTCAGGAAACAAAAGGTGATTGGCATGGAAGTTGCTACATCATTTACCAATGACTAACCATCTCCTTGACGAAAAAAATCCACCCCAACCGGTGTGGGGGGAGTGGGATCAATTCTTGCAACGTTGGAAGGTTAAGGATTTTGCCGCGGCGTTCATTGACGCTGCCGGTCCGATGAATATCATTCTGGCCCAGATGCTTCATTTTGCCGGTCCATTTGTGAATATTCTGAACCCGCAAAACCGGTGGGCCAGTCTGGCCGATACCCTTGAGGATCAACAGCAAAGCCGTGCCTTCGCGGCCTTTTTGCGCAGTAAGGAGCATGCATGAGTATCGAACAAATGGTTGGCGCCGGTTTCATCCTTCTGGCAGGAATCCTGGCAGTTGTTTTTGGTTTGATGCAAAAGCGCATGGACGGTTTACCCCTGCGGAGGCTGCCCGCGCTTGACAACCTGAATCGGTCGGTGGGGTTGACCATTGAGGATGGGAAACGCCTGCATGTGTCGCTGGGCAGTTCCAGCATTCTGGGCTCCGGCAACGCGGCTTCACTGGCTGGGTTGAGCGTGATTGAGCACCTGGCCCTGTTGAGCATGATCAGCGACCGCCCTCCGCTGGTGACCACCGGCGATGGAAGTTTGATGGTGCTGGGGCAGGATGTACTGCGATATGTTTATCGCAAAGGCAATGTGCCGGAGCGTTACAACCCGCTTCTGGGACGCCAGACCGGTTTTACACCGTATTCGTATATCCTCGGTTCCATGCCTGTCATCCAGCAGGAGCAAGTGCAAACCAGTGTGATGATCGGCCGGTTTGGACCGGAGGTCGCTTTCCTGAATGATGCAGCCCGGCGCGGCAACGGCTATGCCCTGGGGGCCAGTGATGACCTCTCGGCCCAGGCTGTCATGCTGGGAACCTCATCGGATGTGCTGATCGGCGAAGAGTTGTTCGCCGCTCCGGCTTACATCAGTCGGGATTCATTTCAGCGTTCCAGCGTCTTCACGCAGGATTTACTTCGCTGGGTCCTCATCAGCGCCATTCTGGCTGGCGTGATTTTGCTCATTCTCAGTCAGTTCTTCGGACGTTCTATCTTATGAAAACCATGCGCGCTCCCGGTTTCGTTGTTGTTGCCATCCTGACCGGCCTGATTGTGCTGGCAGGGTATCTTGTGCCCGTACCCTGGTTGCAGAACCTGCGTTCGCTGGTGCTGGGCTGGGGCGTCACACTGCTGGGCATCACCACCCTGCTGGGGGTAGCCAATCTTCTGGCCGTTCACTTCCGCAAGATAACGGATCGGAAAGTACGCAGCCCGTACAGTCTGGTGGTTCTGCTGGCCTTTTTGGTCACTTTGGGCTTTGGGATCATGCTCACCCCGGCTGACACGCGCTTTCAGCATGTGGTGAGCGATATTCAGGCGCCGTTGGAAACCAGCCTGATGGCCATGCTGGCCATCACACTGGCTGCCGGTTCTCTGAGACTGCTGCGCAATCGCCACGATCTCTTCTCGATTGTGTTTGCCGCAAGTACCGTTCTGTTTCTGGTGATCGGAAGCGGGGCATTATCCTTCCTCCAGGATCAACCGCTGGCCGCGGGGATCCTCTCGGTGCTCAAAGGCCTGCCTGTGGCAGGCGCAAGAGGTATTCTGCTGGGGATCGCACTCGGCAGCCTGATGACCGGCATCCGCATCCTGACCGGTATCGACAGACCATACAGCGGGTAAATTATGACAGAAATCACCTGTCCGATTTGCGGGAAAGAAAACAACGAACATGCCGCCGAGTGCCTGTACTGCGGGGCTGTTCTAAACCCGTCACTCCATGATACCTGGCGCAGGTCTTCGCCGGAATCGATGGATGATATTCTGGCCAGTTTACGTGGTGAAAACCCCGTACAACAAAATCTGTTGGATGAACCGGTTGATCAACCTGCACCGGAAGAGCCAACCTCTACTGAAGGGACCGAAGAACTATCAGACAGTGATTTTCTGGACCGGCTGCGCGATCTGGCCAATGAACAACCGGCCGCTTCGCTGGGGTTGGATGCCGAAGCCGGGTCTGAGAGCCTGCCGGACTGGCTGAAAGAGCTGGATGCCTGGCAACCGGTGGAGGGATCATCGGAGCCTCAGGAACCTGCCCAGGAGTCACCGGATCAGCCGGTCTTTTCCATCGAAGAAACCGCTCTGCCATCATGGTTGAATGTGCCGGATGTGAGCGAGAGCGAAGCTGTTGAAGAAACCGGGCCAACTGCCGATCTGGTTTCCGAAGGCCTGACAGAACCGGGACCTGACGAACAGGCGGAGAACGAACCCGCAGCCGAAAGTGAATTTTCCTTTGCATCGATACCGGGCCTCGAGCCTGAACTACCCGTAGAGGCCTCTCATTCAGATGAAGATGAATCTCTAACGGAAGAGGAAGCTCCGTCACGAGGTCTGGCGGAATGGCTGGCATTGCAGCAGACGCCATCCGAAACGGGGGATGATCTGAGTGAACCTGCGGAGAACGAACCGGAGACCATCCACGGTCTTCCGCCGGCTGAATCAGCCTCAGACGAACCGGAATCCGCCGTCAAACAGCCGGAGGAGAAACCTCTCCCGGACTGGCTGCGCGGGGTGGTACCCGACGCGAATGTGACCGAATATCCGGGCGTCAAAGAAGTTGAATTCCCCGCCGAATCCAAAACAGTCTCCGCATCCGAAGCCGAGGATTTGACCGAATGGCTGGGAAATTTGCAGTCTGAAAACTTCCCGCTGGTGTTTGATCTGGGAGAGTCACAGCCCGCGCCTTCAAGCGAACAACCAGTTGACCATCCCGAAAGCGAGCCGATCTCCATCGCAAGCCCGGATGTGGATTCCCCCGAGCCGCTGACGCCGGCCACCCCGCCGTTTGTCAATGGCGATCTTTCCGCCTGGCTGACGCCGACCAAAGAGCAGGGCGGGCAAGAGCCAATCAGCCCGATTCAGGACGAGGATATCAGCCCGGCTGAAACACTTCCGCCCTGGATGCAGGAAATTGCTGCCGAGACGGCTGAAAAAGCGCTTGAACCGCCGGATACTGTGAAGGAAACGGCGCAGGAAAAACCAGTTCCGGACTGGCTGGCGGGGTTAAAACCAACAGCCGGTATCTCACCGGAAATGCCCGACGCGCTTCCATCTGAAACCGTTGAAACCAATGGGCCACTGGCCGGAATTCCGGGGGTGCTGCCCATTATCCACGCCGCCTCCTCTTTCCGTAAAGCCCCTGTGTATTCCAGCGAGGTGCTGGTGAGCGAAAAGCAGGCCGCTTACACCGCCAAACTGGAGACTATGCTGGCAGATGAAAACCAGGTCACCCGCAAGAAACGCTCCCAACGCCCGGCGCCGTACGGCATATTTCGGGCACTGGTGGGTTTGCTGCTGGTGGCCGTGATGCTGGTGCCGATGTTCCCGGGGCTTTCCGCCTGGCTGCCGGTACAACTGGAAACCACCGCTTTTTCCGGGGTTTCTGAAATCGCCGCATTTCAGTCGGCAATCAGCGGGCTGGATGAGAATGCAACCGTGCTGGTGGCGATGGAATACGCAGCGGGATATGCCGGTGAACTGAATCCAACAGCATCAGCCGTCCTGCAGGAGTTGATGAAGCGCAATGCCCGCATCGCGGTGGTATCCACCAACCCATCCGGTTTGCTGCTGGCCGAGGGAGTGAGAACGGATGCACTGAACGCCCAGCCGCGGTTCAGCGAGCAGTACACACAACGCGACTGGTTCATCAACCTGGGCTATCTGCCCGGCGAAACGCTCTCGCTGCACGAACTGGCGTCCGATCTGCCTCAGGCTGTGCAATACGGCATCAGCGCGGGACTGGAAAACCGCCCAGTGTGGGATTCGACCGGCCTGCTCAATGTGCAAAAACTGGCTGATTTCTCCATGTTAATCCTCATCACCGATACGGCAGAAACGGGCCGGGCCTGGATGGAACAGGTTCAGCCGCTGATCCCGCAGATGCCTCTTCTCATGGCGACCAGCGCCCAGGCGGCGCCCATGCTGCAGCCGTATGTTGAAAGTGGCCAGGCAGCGGCTATGATCACCGGGCTGACCGGCGGATGGAATCTCAACGAAGATATCGCCGCGGATGTATCCGGCGCGGATGAGCAGGCTTCCAGTGCGATGATGTTCCGGCTGGGAACGGCTGTGATTATTCTGTTGATCCTGATCGGTGTTCTGTTTGAAATCCTGCGCGCTGTGTTTGTCCGTAAACAGTTGGACCGGGAGGCATCATAAATCATATGGATCTGACCGAACTCGTCTGGATGCTGGTTGGTTTTCTGCTCACCCTGGTCATTTTCAGCTATCTGTTTGGTGATAATGCTCTGTTCCGACTGGGCGCCTATCTATTTGTGGGCGTGACAGCCGGTTATGTGACCACTTTGGTGATTTACCAGGTATTGTGGCCGCGTATCATTCTGCCGCTTGCCAATGGCAGTACCACCGAAAAACTGGTTGCGCTGGTACCCCTGATCCTGAGCATTCTGCTACTTTTCAAACTCTCACCGCGCTATTCCTCCACCGGGGGTATCCCCATGGCGTATCTGGTTGGCATCGGCGCGGCGTTGACGGTGACAGGAGCTGTGTTTGGCACCCTGTTTGGGCAGGCATCCGGTATGGTCAATGCTTTCAATACAACAGACCTCCCGGCTCAAAACGGTGGGCTGCTGCTGACCCTTGGGAAAGCTGCTTTGATGTTGATCGGGGCCATCGCCACGCTGGTGTACTTCAACTTCACCGGTCTGGGGAAACCCGGCGAAGTACCGCATCGTCCACCCTGGATGGAAGCCGTCTCGCGTGTGGGGCAGATCTTCATCGCCATCACTTTCGGAGCGCTGTTTGCAGGAGTATTTCTGGCCTCCATCGCAGCTCTGGTGGATCGGCTTGATTTTATCCGGCAGGTAGTTCAACAATTGGCGGCACTATGACCAGTGATGCAAAAGCAATCAAAGCCCAGTCCATGCTGGCAATTGACTTGGGCACCATGACCACCCGGGCTTCGCTGTTTGATGTGGTGGATGGGGCTTACCAGTTTATTGCCACCGGCGAATCCGCCACCACGCTTGAAGCGCCGCTCAACGATGCTCTCACGGGGGTGTTTCAGGCGGTCCAGGCGCTGCAGGCGATTTGCGGACGCAAACTGTTGGGTGGCTCACGGACGCTGCTGCAGCCGGTTCAGCCTGATAGCAGTGGGGTGGACCATTTGATCATGACCCATTCCGCCGGTCCACGCATCAAAATTGCGCTGGCCGGTTTACTGGATGATTTTTCACTGGAAAGCGCCAACCGTCTGATCAGCTCGCTGCCCGGCGAAGTGGTTGAAAAGATCAGTTTGAGCGATCTTCGCCCGCGCGCGGCGCAGTTGGATGCAGTTCTGGAAGCCCGACCGGATTTGCTGCTGCTGGCAGGCGGCACGGAAGGCGGAGCCAGCCGTTCGGTGTATGAAATGGTGGAACTGGCGGGTCTGGTGTGCCAGGTGCTGCGCGATTCACGTAAACCGGTAGTGATGTACTGCGGCAATCAGGCCCTGGTGGAAAATGTGGAAGATTTCCTGGGGCGATTGACGCGGATCCGCATTTCACCCAATTTGCGGCCATCGCTGACCGAAGAAAATTACGGCCCGGCGCTGGAGGTGTACAGCCGTATCTTCAGCGAAATCCGATTGGACCAAAACCACGGTCTGCAGGAGATCGCAGGGAAATGCAGCGTTAAACCCCTGCCTTCAGCCTACGCTTTTGGCCGCATGATCCGTTTCCTCAGCCAGATCTACGACCCCAAACAGGGTGTCATGGGTCTGGATCTGGGTTCGGCGGCGCTCACGGCTGCCAGCGCCAGATCCGGCGAGCTGAACCTGGTTACCCTTCCGTTTGGGATGGGCGCCGGAATGGAAACGCTCCTTCAGAAAAGCAAGCTGGAGGATATTGCGCGCTGGATCCCCTTTGAGATGGCTGACAGCGAGCTGCAAGACCGGTTATATCAGATCAGCGTACGCCCGCATCAAATCCCATCCACCGCCGAGGGTCTGGCCGTCAGCCAGGCAGCGGCTCGCCAGGCGCTGCGGTTGGGAATGCAGGAACTGACCGCCAGGAATGGCAAACTGCCCTATCTTTGCGAACCGTATCTGATCTCGGGTTCAACGCTCACACAAACGCCCAGCCCCATGAATGCCATGCTGATGCTGCTGGACGGAATTCAACCGACCGGTGTGACCACCTTTGTTCTGGATCAGAACAATTTGATGCCGCAACTGGGTGCTGCTGCCCAGGTGAACCCGCTGCTGCCGGTTCAACTGCTGGAATCGGATGCTTTTCAAAGCCTGGGTACGGTCATCTGCCCCGAAAGCCGCTCACGAAGCGGAAGCGATATTCTGCGGATACGTCTGGAATATGAAGACGGCAGTTCGATCAAGATGGAAGCCCAAAAGGGCAGTCTCCTGCGCCTGCCGGTACGAAACGGGCAGGAAGCAAGGGTTCATATTGAAACTAACCGGCGCACCATCATCGATCCGATCAGCGGAGCACATTCAGGTAGCTATCAGGTGAAGGGCGGCGCGTGCGGGGTGGTCATCGATACGCGCGGACGGCCCATTCGTTTGCCCGGCGACCGAAAAAAACGGTTTGCCCTGCTGCAAAAATGGAATCAGGAACTGGGTCTGTAAAGCCACAGAAAAAGGAAATCGACGGTTATGCTCGTACCAGTCACACACATCCATCCCCTGGCAAAAATTCGCCGACCCCGCATGCTTCCTGATAAAGGAAATGTGCTGGTCCTCATGGGCCAGCAGGTCAGTCCATCCGATGTGATCGCCGAATCCTGCCCCCAGACCCAACACACCCTGATTGATGTGGCAGGCATTTTGGGCATTCCGCACCAGCGCTTCCGCCGCGGCATGATCACCCGTAACGTAGGGGACAGGCTGTTGAAAGGTGATGTGCTGGCGGAAACCAAAAAGCGTTTCAATCGTGTTCTGCGCGCTAAGGCTGATGGTGAGATCATCATGATCAGCCACGGGCGTGTGTTGTATGAATTGCAGGAAACACCGGTTCCGCTGCGGGCGGGGTATCCGGGTACGGTGGTGGATGTGATCCCCGAATACGGAGTAACCCTTGAGGTGACCGGGGCGCTGATCCAGGGCAGGTGGGGCAATGGCAAGGTCGATAGCGGCCCGCTCCAGTTTATTCACACCGAGAGCAGTGGCATGTTGAGTTCGGCAAATATGGATAGCAGCCTGCGCGGGGTGATCGGCATCGCCGGGCAGTGCCGCGAGCGGGCAGCCCTGCTGGCTGCCGCTGAACTGGCCATGAAAGGGCTGATTCTGGGCAGCATTTCATCTCAATTGATCGATACGGCGCGTCAACTGCCATTTCCGTTGATTTTGCTGGAAGGGTTTACCGGCACGGGCATCAACCAGGCGGCTGCAAAGATATTATTCGAGAACGAAAAGAAGGAGGCCTATCTGAATGCCGCCGTACCGGATCGGTACAAGGGTGTCACACCAGAGGTCATCATTCCATTACCTGAAACGGCTGAAGCATTGATCGATGTGAACGAGTTGCAGGCCGGAAAAATGGTGAGGGTGATGGAGGACCCGTATCAGAGCTCGCTCGGTATGATCGAGATGATTTACCCTGAATCCGTGCTGCTTGCCAATGGGCTGCGGGCCAGGATTGCATCGGTGCGATTGGAAAACAACAAAAAAATTACTTTACCGGTTGTGAATCTGGAGATTCTGGACTAAAATGGTAACAGGGTGGGTATCCGTGTCGAGGAGAAGCTGCCATGACGAATAACAGCGAAGATCCGTTTGAGAAGATTGGGAGTGAATTTCTGTTTCAGGATTCAGAGGAGCCGGTGCAGCCGGAACCCTTGCCTAAAAAGGAAAAACCCCGCAAACCGAAAGGCAGTCGGAATTTTTGGGTTGCAGCCGGCGTTCTTGCGGTTTTGTTTATCCTGATGATTGGCGTCCTGTCACTCTTATCCATCTTCGTTCTGCCTCGCATGGAGTCTTCACGTTTACAGGAAGCAGCGCTGATCAACGCGCACAACACCGCCACCATCGCGGCGGCAACCAATCAGGCCGTGGTGCTGGCCGGTGAGATTATCACCCCCACTCCCACCATGACCGAAGAACCCACTTCGACACCTGTGATCATCCTGTTTACCGAATCACCGGCCACCAATACGCCCGAAACCGGTATCGGAGCCGAGGTTGAAGCTGCTGCTCAGACCTCCACCGCCGCTGCCGTTCTGGCTCAGGCTACCGTGCAGGACCCTACTGCCACGCTCACCATCACGCCTACTCCTACCGCGCTGCCCGATACCGGTCTGGCGGATAAAATGGGAATGCCAGGGCTGGTGGGAATTGCCCTGGCACTGGTTGTGATTATTTTCCTCGTTCGGAAAGTACGCCTGACGGTTTAGCTCGCTTTTTCAGCCACCTGTTGACCATACCCAATCAGCGCCTTGAGCATCTCAGGCGAGCGTCCTTCTGCATATACCCGTAGTACCGGCTCGGTGCCGGACGGGCGGATGAGCAGCCAGGAATCATCTGACATGATGTACTTGGCCCCATCCAGGGTGCTGATATCCACGATTCTTTCTCCGCCAATACTGGCCGGTGCGTTGGCATGCAACTGTTCCACCATGGCGTTTTTGGCTACAGGATGGCTGAGGCGTAGGTCGCGGCGTTCGTAAAATGCCGGTCCCACATCATTTAACAGATCCTGTACCAATTCCAGTAAAGTGGTGCGCTTTTTGGCTACCATCTCCACAATTAACAGACCCATCAGAATACCGTCGCCTTCGGGGATGTGCCCCTTGAAGGAGATACCGCCCGATTCCTCACCGCCGATCAACACATCGTCATGCATCATCTGGTCGGAGATGTGGTTGAAGCCCACCGGGGTTTCATAAATGGGCAGCCCGTAGCGTTTTGCCAGCCGATCGAGCATGCGGCTGGTGGAAACTGTGCGCACTACCGAGCCGCTCATTCCGCGTTCTTCTACCAGATAACGCAGGGAGAGCGCCATAATCTTGTGCGGATCTACAAAGTTACAGCGTTCGTCCATCGCGCCGGTACGGTCGGCGTCGCCATCGGTGGCCACGCCGAAATTGCCCAGACCCATGCTGATGGCCCCCGCCAACGCATCCAGATAACGCGGGATCGGTTCCGGGTGGACCCCGCCAAAGCCCGGGTTAAGCTCATTGCGGATTTCATGCACCTCGCAGCCGGTGCCCTGTAAAATCCCCTTGATCACACCACGTCCCGAGCCGTACATCGAATCAACCACCACGCGCAGCCTGTCTTCCGAAATGGCGTCAAAGTCGATCAGCTTGCGCAGGTGCTCATAGTACTGCGGGATGGGGTTGAAGCGGCGGATCAGCCCGCTCTCGCGCGCCAGGTCAAAGTCCATCAGGTTGGGGCCGCGGCCACGCATTTCGTTGTCGTTCAGATACACTTCCACCTGCCGGCATTGATCCGGTGAAGCCGAACTGCCATAAGCATTTTTGAGTTTGACACCGTTATAACGCGGTGCATTGTGGGATGCGGTGATCATGATACCGCCTACCGCTTTCATTTGATGAACCGCATACGAGATAACCGGGGTGGGGGCGTCTGACTGGGCCAGATATACGGTGAACCCGTTTCCGGCCATCACCCGGGCAATATCCATGGCATACCGGTCGGAGAGGAAGCGCGTGTCATACCCTACCACCACCGTATGGGGTGTGGGGTTCAGGCTGTTTCCTCCATTGTTCCACGTTTCCGTGGAAAGGGCATCAGCAATCGCCTGGGCAACCAGGCGTAGATTGGTAAAGGTGAAGGTGTCTGATATGACAGCCCGCCATCCATCGGTTCCAAAATGAATCGTCATAAAATGCTCCTAAATAAGATAGTGTCTGAGATTATGGCATGGGGGTGGATGCGCGAATATCCAGCAGGGATTTCATCATCCAACCCTCAACACCATCATCGGTACGAATAAAAACCCAAATTGTGTCATTGACTGTTTGTTCCGCAAACTGCGGTTGAATCTCCACCCAGGACCCGTTCAACACCGAACTGACCACCGCCCCGGCCGGCTCCTCGCGGATATACGCCCCGGCGGCTCCGCTCACCTTCACCACCGCCAGATACGGTTTGGGTTCCGGCGTGATGGTCGGGGTTTGGGTGATGGTCGGTTGGGTGGTCACGGTAGCGGTGATTGTGGGGCGCGGCTGCTGTGATGCGGTTTGAGTTGGGGCAATGTCCGGCGTGGATGTGGCAATCACCGGTTTTTCGGTGTTCTGCACAGGCAGGTCAGAAGATGGTGTCACCTCAGAAGGTGTCACTTCAGAAGGTGTCACCCCCGGTTGTGAAACGGGAATGTATCTGGTGGATGTGGGAGCAGCCGTCAGGGGGACCATCTGTCCTCGAGTGAAACTCCCCGCGGTAAGAAATAAAATCGAAACAAGTGCGGTCAGCAGGATGCTGCCGGATAGCGAGCTGTTTTCACGCAGACGCCGACGCAGCCCCTGCAGATCGAAAACCACGGTAGAAACCAGCACTGCCAGTGACAGGCGAAGGATAAAAGCGGTCAACCCCGCCTGCAAAACTTCCGGATATCCGGCTGTCAGCCCGTACGCTGCTACTGCGACCGGCAGATACAGTTCATAAGCCAGAGCAGCGCTGGCAAGGCGCGGGTTTTGCAGCGGGTTGCGGTACAACCGGATGGCGGTAAAAACAGCTCCGGCGACCAGTACGGCTGCATCCGGCCATGAAAAAGCGGCTGCCTGTAGGAGGTTAGCCTGATCAAGTGCAGACCACAATCGCGCTGCCAGGCCCCCCGCCGCCCCGACTCCAAAAACCAGCGCAACGCCCACCAGCAGACCGCCCAGCGAGTGAAAGAAGAACCTCAGTGAACCTGAAACCGTGGAAAGAGAAAGACCGATCAGCGGAGCCATGAACGGCGCCGCCAGGGCTGCCAGCACAAAGACGGCTCGCGCACCTGCTGTGAGCGAATCGAGAAAGAATGCGGCTGAGAATAATGCACCACTGAGCAGTGACAGGGTAAAGAAATCGGTGGTGGGTACGGCGGTGTGCGCCAGATTCCCCAGATACACGTTACGGTCTTCAAGACCCCCGTACAGCGGAATCCGTCTGCGTCTGCGGCGTTGGGCAGACGTATGGGCGGGTTCATCCCGGCGTGAAGATGGTTTTCTCCGTGGTACGGTCATTTTCTGAGTGTGGCAACAATCCTTAATGGTTTCTCGAGCAGATCCAGCGCGGTTTGAATATCCGGCGTAACCAGATCGGCGGCGAGTAACGCCGCGGTACTGGCGCCCTCCGATGGCAGAACACAGATCCCCAGGCCGGCTTCTCGCAGCATCTCAGCATCGTTTGCACCCTGGCCGATCGCCACCACCTGGGCGGCTCCCAGATGGCGAATGTAGGCGGCCTTTTCTTCACCGCCCTGACCGGGACCCAGCCGGACCGATTGAATGTTAAGCGCCCTGTCGATCTCATCCTGCCGGTGATAGGTATCTGCGGTCAGCAGATGCAGTGATAATCTGTCACGCAGCTTTGAAAGACTTTTTACAACCCCCATGATCAATTCGCCGTCAATCGCCAGTGTGCCGTTTACATCGCACACCAGGTGGTTCAGTTGCAGGATACCGCAACCGGGGATGCTCAGCTCGATCATGGAATAATTATAATACAGAGCTGATTTCCACAACCAGTATCCCCTCTTGACAAATTACAATATTTCGTTATTATTATCAATAATGATAATAATATAATCAATCGAGGACATTTTGACAAAAGAAGAAGTTGATCTCATTTTGCATCCGCTGCGCTACCGCCTGCTGCAAACACTGCAGGGCAAACAGTTGACCACCCAGCAAATTGCGGAAGAAATGCACGGGTACCCGGTTTCCTCCATCTACCGGCATCTGAAAACGCTGCTGGATGCCGGCCTGGTGCAAATTGTGGAGACCCGCAAGGTAAAAGGCGTGGATGAAAAGGTGTACACATCCGGCGAGCGACTGACGGTGACCGAGGATGAGTTTTCCCAATACAGCCGGGATGATCACCAGCGCTATTTCGCATCCTTCCTCTCTTACCTGCTCAGACGCTTCAGCGATTATGTAAGCGAAGATATTGATTTGGATATGCTGGCCGATCAGACGGGTTTTACCGAAATGATGTTTTATGCCACCCAAGCGGATTTGGATCAACTGGGTGCAACGCTGAATCAGGAACTCATCAGGCTGAGCGCACAGGAGAAAACTCCGCAACGCCAGCGCCAGCTTTTTTCTGTGATCACATTCCCTGTCGAACGAAAGGAAAAATAGAAAATGGACACTATTCTGGATACGTTGGTGAAATATTTACCCCTGCTCATCCCGCTCCTCCTCATCCAGTTTGGGCTGATGCTCTTTGCCATCCTGGATCTGATCAAGCGGCCCCGAACGCGCGGCCCCAAATGGGTGTGGGCGATCGTGATCATCCTGGTCAATCTGATCGGGCCGATCCTGTATTTTGTGCTGGGGCGCGAGGAAGAATAACATGCTGTCACAAAGCCAACCGGCTATTCGCTGCGAAGGCCTGACCAAACAGTACGGTGAGGTACACGCTCTGACCGACCTGAATCTCTCCGTCCCGCAGGGGATCATTTTTGGATTTTTGGGCCGCAACGGCGCCGGAAAAACCACCACCATGCGCCTGTTGACCGGTCTGGCGCACCCCACCAGCGGACACGCCTGGATCAACGGTGTGGAAACCACCAACGGGCACGACCTCTCGCACCGGCAGTACGGATATCTGCCACAGACCGCTTCTTTTTACGGCTGGATGACCGCGCAGGAGTATCTGTCGTATGTGCTGGGGCTGTTTGAAGTGCCCGTGGGTGAGCACAAAAATCGCATTGCCGAGTGCCTTCAGCAGGTGGGGCTGCAAAAGGCAGCCCGGCGGCAGATCAGCGGGTTTTCAGGCGGCATGCTGCAACGGCTGGGCATTGCGCAGGCGTTGATCCACCGTCCGCCGGTTTTGCTGCTGGATGAGCCCACCAGTTCACTCGACCCGGCCGGCCGGTATGAAGTGCTGGAACTGCTCAGCGCGCTGCGCGGCCAGACCACCATTTTTCTCTCCAGCCACATTCTGGCGGATGTGGAACGCATCAGCGATTGGGTGGGGGTGATCCATGAGGGCGTTTTGCTGTTTGAAACCAGCCAGGCTGAATTGATTTCGCGTTACCAGGCCAATGTGGTTCTGCTGGAAGTAGACAACGCCAAACCTGAGGCATTGGATGGATTTTTGAAGAAGATCAGGCTGCTGCCGTGGGTGGAAACCGTAAATGTTGAAACGAGTTCTGTGCGCATCACGGTCAACGATATCCCGGCTGCCAAACAAGCTGTTCTGCCGCTGGTGGTGGAACACGGTCTGGTGCTGGAGCGGATGCAGTGGGTTCGCCCCACGCTGGAAGAAATCTTTCTGCAGGTCAGTTCGACAGGCGGTGATTAAGTGGCCATCTTTGTGTACGTTCTCTCCATTATTTTGATGATTCTGGCGCCGGTCATTCTGGCGGTGATCTTTCGCCGCAGAGTGCGGGTGCCGTGGTTCCTGTTTCTGGCGGGCATGCTCACCTTCATCTTCTCACAGGTGGTGCATCTGCCGCTGAATAACTGGCTGACCGATATTGGGATTTTACCGAGCACGCAGGAGGAGATGACATCGCACTTGGTAGTCTCCGCGCTGATTCTGGGCGCCACCGCCGGGTTGTGTGAGGAACTGGCCCGCGCCGCCGGGTTTGCGCTGTTGAAGAAATGGCGTAAAGACGAACACGGTCTTTTTATGGGCCTGGGGCATGGAGGAATTGAATCCATGGTGTTTGGCGGGGTACAAACCGCTGCCATGGTCAGTTCGTTGTGGAGCCTGCGCGGTACGGACCTGAGCACACTCAACCTGACCCCCGACCAGTTGAGCGGATTACAGACGCAACTGGCGATGTTCACCGGTTCTGCCTGGGCGGGGTTTCTTCCCCTGTTGGAGCGGTTATGGGCCATCAGCATCCATGTGCTGCTGTCTTTGATGGTGCTGCGGGCGTTTCAGACCAAAAAGCCGCTATATGTGGTTGTCGCCATTCTTTACCATATGCTGGCGGACGCGGTGGCGGTGTACGGGATGTATGAGTGGAACAGTACTGCGCTGACCTATGCTGTCCTGGCGGTCCTTTTGATCCCGGGGGCGGTATGGGCGTTGCGTATGGTGCGTCTGCCCGCTGAAACAGACCCTGACGCACGGGCAGGTTTTGGTCATGAATTACGCGTTTTCTGGCTGGCGTTTAAAAAGGAGATGCGCCAGCAGTGGCGTTCACGGCGTGTGCTGGTGGTGGGGGCGGTGTTCCTGATGTTTGGTATGGGGTCCCCGCTGCTGGCAAAATACACCCCGGAGATCATTTCCAGTATGGAAGGCGCAGAAATGTTCGCCAACCTGATCCCGGAGCCGAGCATGGCCGATGCGATAGGACAGTACACCAAAAATCTGACGCAGTTCGGGTTTATGCTGGCGATTCTATTGGGCATGACGGCGGTGGTGGGTGAGAAAGAACGCGGTACCGCCGCGATGATCTTAACCAAACCGCTACCGCGCTGGGCCTTTCTGTATGCCAAGTTCGCCGCCCAATGCGTGGTCTATATCGCCGCTTTCGCAGCCGCGGGGCTGGGCGCTTACTATTACACCGTCATCCTGTTTGGTGCGCCAAACGTGGGTGTGTTTGCGCTGGTCAATCTGATCTTACTGGTGTGGCTGCTCACCTTTGTGGGGGTCACATTGCTGGGCAGTGTGCTGGGCAAGTCGACTGGCTCAGCGGCGGGGATCGGGCTGGGGTTGTCGGTGCTGTTGCTGGTATCGGGCAATATTCCCAATGTGGGTATGTTGCTACCCGGCGGGTTGACCGCCTGGGCTGCCAGCCTGGGCGCGTCCATGGCGGATCCTGGTGCTGCAACAGCCGGAAACGCCGGTTCGCTGGCCGCCGCGGCAGTGTTGATTCTCATCAGCCTGCTGGCGGCTCTGGCGGTGTTTGAACGGCAGGAATTGGAGTAAGTTCAATCTTTGAGTAATAAGAGATCTGAAAATGATTCATCAAATCAAATCTGTGTGAAGGAAGACGCCCAAAAATCGGTAAACAGTCATATTTCTATGTGATGTTTACATAATTTTTGGGCGTTGCATATTGTATATAATGTTTCGCCTGTTATAATATTCAGTAGACCCCTTTTATTAATTGAAAATCGATTTATTGGGAACCCCTGAACAGGCTATTACTATTTAATGCTGTCTGAATGGAGGTGCCAGGAAAAAATCATCTTGTCTGTTGATTGTTAATCATCATTCGTTTGTGATTACGTCGAGCTCATATGCTGAGTAATGATACAGGAGACAATAATGAAAAAGTGCCTATTTTCAGTTTTTGCAGGCCTGCTGGTATTCTCAATCATTTTCACCGCCTGCACCCCCACAGAAACACCGGTTCAGGAGACTTCTGTCGAAGAGGCGACCGATGTACCGGCTCAAGCTGTAGAAGCTACAGAAGCACCTGTGATTGAAGAAACTGTGGCAACTGAGGTTCCTGAAGAAACGCCACCAGCAGAAGAGATTGTTAAAGGAGGATCCTACCATCTGCAATTATCGGAAGAACCCGATACTCTGGATCCACATAAAAGTTCTGCCGCTGCATCAGCAGGAATTTTAAGGCTCATCGGTGATCCTTTGATTTATAAGGGATTAAATAATGATTACCTGCCTGGATTGGCCAAAGAATGGTCCGTTAGTGAAGACGGCCTGACCTGGACTTTTGTGTTACGTGATGACGTAAAATTCCACGATGGAACACCATTTAATGCAGAAGCAATGGTGAAGACCTTTGAACGTGCAATTGCTCCGGAGACCGCATCACCCATCGCCGGCTCGTTGTTGGGAGAAGTGGATAAATTTGAGATTATCGATGACTTCACTTTCAGCATCACTTTGAAGGTTCCGAATGCTGATTTTGAAGAAAACTTAACCGATACAGGGCGTTTGCTCCCCCTGAGCCCAACAGCTCTTGAAGAGTATGGCGACGATATTGGCCGCAATCCAGTCAGCACCGGTCCGTTCATGTTTAAAGAATGGATCAGCGCTTCATCCATCACACTTATTAAAAACCCTGATTACAACTGGGGACCCTCATATGTCCATCAGGGACCGGTTTATCTTGATGAACTGGTGTATAACATCATCACCGAATCCGCAACTGCCCAGGCTGCATTTGAAAATGGCGAACTGGAATCACTCGCACTGGCTCCTGCAGATATCCAATGGATGATGGACACCGGGGAATATCAATTCCTGACATATGATCGTAAAGGCGTTGGATTATTTATGGAATTCAACGTCCTGAAGCCACCGTTTGATGATATCAAAGTCCGCGAAGCATTCAATTATGCTGTTAACAGGCAGTCAGTGGTGGATATTGCTTTGGAAGGTTTTGGGAAGGTAGCGTATGGTCCATTACCTCCTACCATCCGTGGGTATTGGGATGGAATTGAAAGCTATACTCCAGGGTACGATCCTGAAAAAGCAGCCTCATTGCTCGATGAAGCCGGTTGGACTTTGAATGAAACTAGCGGAATGAGAGAAAAGGATGGCCAGCCGTTTGTATTCACAATCTACACAGCCCCTATCGATACCTGGGTTGCTTCACTTCAATTAATTCAGGCTGATCTGGCATCTCTTGGCATTACCATGGAGATCCAATCCTTCGAGTTTGGCACTCTGCTTGAAAAACTGATGGCAGGCGAGCATTCTGTTGATGTAATGGGGTACACCTACCTGACACCCGGGATATTCGACCTGTGGTTCCATTCCAAGAATATCGGAACCGGTCTGGCTCACAGTCACTTTAACAGCCCCGAGTTTGACAAAATGATCGAGGATTCGTTGGTAATGACAGATTGGGATGAGCGGCAGGCTCTACTCATTGAAATGCAAAAGTTTGTAATTGACAATTATCTGTGGGTACCCATTTACAACAATACTTACTACGTGGCATTACAGCCCTGGGTCAAAGATACAACCATGCATCCTGACGCCTACCTGATCCTTAACGATACCTATCTTGAAAAATAACCGGATCTGACATCTGAACAGTCCTGTTCGCAGGAGTATGGAGTAACCTGAGTATGGTCAGGGCCGAAAATATTGCTCGACCCTGACCACCGTTTTTTGTTCATTCTCAAACTGGTAAAAAGATGACAAAATACATTTTAAAAAGACTGCTTCAAACGATACCGGTCTTATTGGGTGTAGCAGTATTAACGTTTTCCATGGTATATCTGACTCCCGGTGATCCGGTGGTCCTTATGCTTGGGGACCGTGGAGCCACTGCTGAAGATATTGAAAGACTTCGGCATGAATTGGGCCTGGACCGACCCCCAGTGGTCCAGTTTTTTAGCTGGTTTTCAGATGTGCTTCAGGGCGATCTGGGTACCTCTATCCGAAGCCGAAGACCGGTGATTGATGAAATTGCGGAAATGGTTCCCAGCACCATACAACTCACAATCGCTGCAGAACTGGTTGCAGTCCTTGGTGGAGTATTCCTGGGTATCCTGGCTGCGGTTGTAAAACAACCGGGGTTGCAAACGGTGATTACGACTGTCTCATTGATCGGCTTGTCCATGCCTGTGTTTTGGTCGGGCTTGATCTTCATCTTAGTCTTCTCGCTAACCCTTGGAATTTTTCCAATTAAAGCTGAAGGGATAAAAGGTCTGGTTTTGCCAGCCGTCACTTTAGGTTTGCCAGCCATGGCTGTTATCACCCGTATGACTCGCTCCAGCGTTCTGGAAGAATTGGGACGAGATTACATTCGCACAGCTCGTTCAAAAGGACTGAAAGAATTTATCATTCTGATCCGGCATGCCCTCAAGAACGCATTTATTCCTGTGATCACCATAATTGGCCTTCAATTTGGCGGACTGCTTTCCGGTGCGTTTATTACTGAAACAGTTTTCGCCAGGCCGGGGCTTGGAAGATTTACTGTAAAGGCAATCATGTCCAGGGACTTTCCTCAAGTTCAGGGAACCATATTGCTTATTGCGTTGATCTATGTTTTCGTCAATTTATTAACCGATTTAACTTACGCAGTATTTGATCCGAGGATTCGATATGACTGATCTTTCGATCGCTCTGGCAAACCCGATTAAAAAAAGGGCAACCATCAAGCAACGTATCAACCGGATCGTTCGGCTTTATCCGGGGATGGTGATTGGATTTGTAATCGTCCTGATTTTTATCCTGTTGGCTATCTTTGCTGAAGGTGCAGCGCCTTACGATCCTTTGGAGCTGTTTCGTGATCAAACCAAGGCACCACCTTCAGTACAACATTACTTTGGCACTGATAACCTGGGTCGCGATATCTTCAGTCGGGTTATCTTTGGTTCACGAATTTCGTTGACGGTAGGTCTGGTGGCTGTTGCGATTGCATTGATCACAGGGACGTTTTTTGGTGTTTTAGCAGGATTTTATGGGGGTACGGTTGATAACATTATCATGCGCATCACCGATATCATGCTGGCATTTCCAGGAACATTACTGGCAATATCGATTATCGCAATTCTTGGACCCAGCCTGGTCAATGTGATGATTGCGGTTGGGATTTCAACCATTCCAACTTACACTCGCACCGCTCGAGGAAGTGTTCTCAAGGTAAAAAACAACGAATATATTGAGGCTGCGCGATGTGTGGGTGTCAGAAACACCATGATCATGTATCGTCATATTGTCCCAAATATGATCGCCCCGGTTATTGTCATCTCCACAGTTAATGTGGGCACTGCAATTCTCTCAGCCGCAGGGTTAAGTTTTCTGGGTTTAGGAGCACAACCACCAACACCAGAATGGGGTGCCATGTTATCGGAAGCGCGTACTTTCCTACGGCAATGCTGGTGGATGGCGACTTTCCCCGGATTGGCAATTATGCTGATAGTACTTTCAGTGAACTTAATCGGAGATGCACTCAGGGAAATTATGGATCCCAGCATGCGCCGGGAGGTATAAATCAAAAATAAAACTGGTTGCTTCAGTCATCGGAGCAACCAGTTTTTTCATCAAAAATTCTGACTCAGTTATTGGGCGCGTAGTAGGGGTTGGTGCCGCCGGCATGATCGGTGGTATCGATCACCTGGGTAATGGCGGGTACATTTTCAAGGATCATGCGTTCGATGGAGTCTTTGAGGGTCATGTAAGAGTGCATGCAGCCCCGGCAGCCGCCGCCCATTTCAATATAAGCCTTTTCACCCTGTACATCCAGCAATTTCACCCAACCGTTGTGGCTGGCCAGCCCGGGGTTCAACTGCTGATCCACCACGGCCTGCACGGCATCAGCTACCGGTTCACCCCAATCTTTGGTTTTGGGGAACAGGCTTTTTCCGGCCGGAGGTGCGATAGAGAATCCACCGTCCTCGAAGGAGAGGGTGGCGCCTTCCAGCGCGGCGGCGGTTTCGGGGTCCAGGATCAACTTGAACTCTCCGGCCTCCTGGGCCAGGTCTTCTTCCAGGATGTCTTCCGGCGAGGCAAACATCAACTGGGTCTGATAGTTCTGCCGGCGGATGCGCACGGATAAATCAGCTCGTTTGGTATCCTGGATCATCGCCAGGAATTGCTTTTGGGCTTCCTCGGTCAGGATCATCACTTCATTTGCGGCTCGAATTTGCATGTTTCCTCGTTTACTCCCGTCTAATTCAGACAAATTTTATCTATTATAGATGTAATCCTGTGCAGGTGATACGATTTTTGTCGTATTTTGAGCGGTTTTTCGTCACCAATTATACCTACGGCGGTCAGATTCAGCGGGATGTTTTTATGATAAGATAACGGAATTCGATCCAACAAAATTAACCGCTTAGCGGATGCATGTACAGGGAGTCATCATGGGTGAAATGAAAATCGGACGACTGAACCAGGTAATTATCCTCGCGCTGCTGTTGGGGCTGTTTCTTTCAGCGTGCGGCGGGGAAACACCGGCGGTCAATCCGGTTGACATCACAGAAACCCAGACGGTCGCGACAGCCGCTCCAACTGATACGCCTCAACCCACCCCAACTTTGGCGCCCGCCCGGGTGGTACTGGTAACCGCCGATATGGACGAGGTCATGCATGCCGATTTACTGGCACTGTTGAACGAACTCTCCTCATCTGACGGCCTGACGGTGGAAGAAGCGCCCGAGCTGACATCCGGGATGGTACAACCGGATTGGCGGGTTGTCATCGCATATAACGCCAGTGATGTCCTGAATGAAGCGGTTGCGGCCAACCCGGCGGTTCAATTCATCGTTTTTTCGGATCAGGAACTGGCTCCGGCTGCCAACCTGAACGTGATCCGCGTTCGGCGCGATAAACAGGCCTTTCTGGCGGGCTATGTATCCACCGTGATAACCTATGACTGGCGTGTGGGCGGTCTGTTCAGCCCTGAACCGGCCGGTGATCTGGAGGAGCAGGCTTTCATTAACGGCGGTGAGTATTTGTGCGGTCTGTGCAACCCGTATTACGCTCCATTGGTACTGTTCCCCATTTCGGCGCGCGTCTCCGGAACCGCTGACGCAGCGACCTGGCAAACCGAGGTGGATACCCTACTGGGCAACATACTCTATACGGTCTACGTTTCACCCGCGTCACAAAATCCGGCTCTGTTGGAAGCATTGGCCCAACACGGGGTCACACTGGTCGGCACGGGCATTCCGCCGGAAAATATCAAAGATCGCTGGGCGGCTTCGGTCGTGCTGGACTACACAACGCCCCTTCGGGAGATGTGGCCAACTGTGCTGGCAGGGCAGGGGACCCAGGCGCTTGAAACCAGTATCGCATTGGCCAACATCAATGAAGAGTACGTGACAGTGGGTAAGCAGCGATTAATCGAAAACGTCATCCAGGAACTGGATGGCGGCTGGTTGGACCCGATGGACCCGG
>CAZHMZ010000014.1:0-6830 GCA_964532655.1 uncultured Anaerolineaceae bacterium | reverse complement strand
GGAGAACGTGGCCCTGGTGACCGACCTGGCCGAGGACCCGATGGACCCGGCCGAATAAGCTTATAAAAAAATCGATCAGAGATTTCCCTTGAATTCCTGAGTGGTCGCTTCACCCGGTTGGGTGATGCCTTCGCGAGCCAGTACTTTCCACAGGGTGAGTGCGATAATCTTGATATCCAGCCAGAACGACCAGTGATCCACATACCAGACATCCATGCGAAATTTATCCGCCCAGGTAGCGGCATTGCGACCGTTGATTTGCGCCCAGCCGGTGATCCCGGGCAGCACGTCGTGGCGGCGCGCCTGCTCGGGGCTGTATAACGGCAAATAGTGGATCAGCAACGGGCGCGGGCCTACAAGGCTCATCTCACCGAGAAATACGTTGAACAACTCCGGCAGCTCATCCAGACTACTGGAGCGCAGAAATTTTCCCAGGCGGGTTAATCGCAATTCATCAGGCAGGGGTTTTCCATCCGGTCCGAGCAGGTTTTTCATCGTCCGGAATTTGCGGATGGTAAAAATTTTACCGTGAAGCCCGGGTCTCTTTTGCTGGAAAAGCACAGGCGCTCCCAGCCTCATCCGTACCATCAGCGCAACAATCAGCATGACCGGTGAGAGGATGACCAGCGCAATCACCGAAACGAACAGATCAAACAGGCGTTTGACAGGCGGAGCGCCTTTCGGCAGCAGGCGGAAGGGCATGCCTGCATTGTACCAAAAATCACCTGACCGCGCCGAAGAATTATCAAGCTTATCCGAAAATACCGTCGGGAATATCTTGATATAATGAGCAGCGCAGATGGTGCAAAACCGGATCAAATATACACAGACACATCGTATAAGAGATTATACGATCATTGTCTGCGGCGTGATCCATGCAGCACCGTGATTTAATGCGAGGAGAGCTTCGATGCGTGCAGTGGTACAACGGGTAAATACCGGCAGTGTATCGGTAGATGGGAACGTCATTTCACAGATTGGGGCCGGTCTGGTGATCCTTCTGGGGATCGGACCGGGGGATACACGGGAGCAGGCTCAGGCCCTGGCAAAGAAAATTGCCATGCTGCGGATTTTCGGCGATGAGGAAGGAAAAATCAACCGGTCTGTGCTGGATATTGGCGGCGAGGCGCTGGTGGTTTCGCAATTCACCCTGTATGCAGATACGCGTAAGGGCAATCGACCATCATTTGTCAACGCGGCCCCGCCTGATCTGGCCGAGCCGCTGGTGGAATACTTTGCCGGGCAGCTATCAGAGCTGGGGGTGCCGGTGAAAACAGGCCAGTTTGGGGCATACATGGTGGTGAATATTGAAAACGACGGACCTGTTACGATCTGGCTGGAGTATTGACATACAGGAGCAGAAGCCAGAAAGCTGTTTCTCCAGTGAGGGATTTGTAATACCTCTCAAATTATCACCTTTTCCGCAGTCAGCAGTTTGGCCGGTTGATATGTCTTCATTCAAGAGGAATACCTTGTGAATCATTTGCTACAAAAACTGAAGGTTTTTTGGATGGCGCATTCATTCCGCATCACCCTGGCCATTTCGGTCATTGCTGGGGTGGTCTTTTTTGCGCGCGGTTTATTTTATGTAAATCATCAGGCCATCAACATGGATGAGGGGACGTACCTGCTCAAAGGGAAATACTACCTTGAAGGCACCTACGAACCCTATCAAATCGGCGGACCCGTAACCAATAAAGGCATTTTCTCATTCTGGATTTTGGGGTTGTCTCAGTTGATTGCGCCAGGAGTACTCTCCGGACGTCTGTTCACGCTTGTCCTGGGAACAGTCATGCTGGCAGTTTTATGGCTGATTGTCCGTCGTTTCAGCAATCAAACCTGGGCGGCAGCCATTCTTCTGCTATTTTCCTTGAATGGGTATTGGATATCACTTTACGCCCGCGCGCTGACTCAGCCGGTGACATCGGCGCTGACTGTTTTCAGCGTTTTTTTTCTTACTATCAAACCGGTAAAATCATGGCACCTGACCCTGGGCCTTTTATTTGGGGTGATTGTGTCGCTGACACGTCAAAATCTGATCCCGTTTTATATTCTCAGTATGGCGTATGTGATCTGGCAGTTTGGTATTAAAAGAACGTGGATCCCGGTCGCTGTTTCAGTGGCGGCTTTTTTTGCCATTAATGTTCTCTTCTGGCCGCAAATTTACAATTATATGTGGCGACCGCTGGTCCGCATCGTTTTTGAAATAGCAGATGCCGTTCTTCCTGGACAATTGTTAACGCCAGACCCGGTTGCCATAGAGGGTTACGGACAGCCGGCCATGTCGTATGATGATTTTCTGGTGCGTGAACCCTGGAATATTTTCTACGGGATTGGAATCTACATCATGCCGGTCAGTATTGCCCTCAGTTTTTTAATATGCGGGAAATGGGCTAAGGCCGTTAAACAGGAACAATTCAAGACTTTTCTCTTTTTATATGTGAGCTATGTTGTTCTTTTCGTGATCCATATTCTGGCAGTTCTCAATGATCATGTGCTTATTTTCAGTTTTCCGGTCTACCCGAGTTTTTTCCTGCCGCTTGGATTACTGATCATTCCATGGTGTATTCAATGGATGGATTTCAAAGGTAATTTTACCCGCGCTCTTTTCATCAGCCTGATGGGGGTTTTTATGTCGACCGGGATCGGGCTTGCTCTGCATCGCACCTATTCGAATCGTTTGATGTTTCTCACGGTTCCGAGAATGCGCGACATGCACTTTTTGCCTGGCACCACCGAATTGTGGCGTACCCTGGAAAACAAATTCTATCTGGGTTACAACAATATTGAATATCTGCTGGCAACCGTATACGGTTTTATGGTAGGTGTTTTTCTGATCTTTTTTTGCTATATCTTATTCAGGATTTTACGAAAAAGATCCAGTAAATTTTCATACGTGAGTATTTACCTGGGTCTGACTCTCGGTCTGTGTGCTGTCTTCAGTCCAACGACTTTGCTGGCCGGTTTTCCATCTACCACTGTTTGTCAGGATAGCCCGATAAAGAGCATGGAAGAGGTCAGTAGCGATCTAAAAGAATTAATCCCGGCAGGTTCGCTGATTTATTGGGAATATCATCAACCCACGCTGTTTTTATATCTTGAGGACATGAGGATCTTTCCTCTGCAACTGAATAACTATTTTTACAAGCAGGTTGGTGGAGACACAGAGTTGTTGAAAAAAGAAAATCTCTGGAACGACGAAATAGCCCGTACCTGGTTCAGGCAGGCTGATTATCTGCTCCTGAGTGAAAATGCCGCAAAAATTTGGGAAAAAAGAATGAATACGGATTTCTATGGTTTGTATGACAAAATTGGCGAAACACTGAATCTGGACGAATGTATTGACCGCAGTTTCCTGCATGTTTACCGGAATCTGGATCCCATTGATTGACCGGCTCCCCGGTTAACCGGCTGAGTGTTGAATTTTGGAACACATACTATAATAAACTGCATCTGCACTTGACTGCCGGTTAGTTGATGCTATCCGGAACGGCCAAATCTTACAGGAGGTAACGCTTGGCTGATTTACATTCACCATCCGGCAAACAGATCCGTTTGACCAGCCTGTCGAGCTGCGCGGGTTGAGCATCAAAACTGAATGCGGAAACGCTGGCGCAGGTTCTGCGCCCAATAAAACAAATCTATAACGCTGAAGCGTATCCCAACCTGCTGGTGGGGTTGTCTGATCCGGATGACGCCGCTGTGTGGAAACTGGATGAGCACTCGGCGCTGGTGGTGACCACCGATTTCTTCACACCGGTGGTGGATGATCCCTACGCGTATGGCGCCATCGCGGCTGCCAACAGCCTCTCGGATGTGTACGCGATGGGCGGACGCCCGTTTTTGGCGCTGAATGTATCGGCGCTGCCGCCAGATATGCCCGTTGAAGTCATGCAGGAGATCATGCGCGGCGCAGCCGAGAAAACCCGTCAGGCCGGTGTGGTGATAGCCGGGGGGCACACGGTACAGGATAAAGAACCCAAGTTCGGGTTGATGGTGGTGGGCATGGCGGGTCTGGATGAGATGCTCACCAAACGCGGAGCCTGGCCGGGTGATCGATTGTTCCTCAGCAAGCCGCTGGGATTTGGGGTGACCACCACGGCGCTCAAACAGCAAAAAGCCGCATCGGAAGATGTGGAAGATGTAACCAGGTGGATGAGCGCGCTCAACGATCAAGTAAGCCGGCTGGCGGTGGAAACCGGGCTGAAAAGCGCCACCGATATCACCGGGTTTGGTCTGATGGGGCATGCCCACGAAATGGCCGAAGCCGGTGGCGTGGGTCTCAGAATCCGCTACGGCAGTCTGCCGTTTTTGGATTGTGCACAAAAATATGCCCAAATGGGTACTTTCCCCGGCGGAGCATTCGACAACCGATACTTTTATGAAAAGCATGTCCGCCTGGCAGAGGAATTATCAGATTGGCAGCAGATGCTGTTGTTTGATCCGCAAACCAGCGGGGGCTTGCTGATGAGCGTTCCAGCAGCCCGGGCGGATGAGTTCAAAGCTAAAGCACACGATCGCAAGATTCCCCTGTGGGAGATCGGTGATATCACTGAAGGACAAGGGATTGAGGTACTGGCATGATTTACAACTATTCTTTTTCTTCTTATCGTTCACCTGTATTGGGTCGCAGAGGTGCAGTGGGTTCCTCGCAGCCGCTGGCAACCGCGGCAGGGATCGAGGTTCTTTCCAAAGGCGGCACGGCTGCCGATGCGGCAGTGGCAGTGGCAGCCGCTTTGAATGTGACCGAACCGGGTTCAACGGGTTTAGGCGGTGATGCTTTTGCGTTGTTTTACAATGCGCAGGATAAAAAGGTGTACTCGTTGAACGGATCCGGCCATGCGCCGAAAGCGCTGACCCTGGAACGGGTGAAAAAGGATGGCTTCACCACCGATTTACCTCCCCAGCACCCCTACTGCATCACCGTGCCGGGGGCCTGCGCCATGTGGTGCGATATCACCAAACGCTTTGGCAGGCTGCCGCTGTCTGAAACGCTTTCACCCGCCATCCGGCTAGCCGAAGATGGCTTTCCGGTGGCGCCATTGACAGCGATTTCCTGGCAAAACGCCGCTAAAAACTGGCTGAGCAAGGTACCCAACGGCACAGAGCTGACCATTGAAGGCCGCGGCCCGCAGGCAGGCGAGATCTTCCGCAATCCGGGTTTGGCGCGCACCATGCGCATGATCGCCGAAGGCGGTAAAAAGGCTTATTACGAAGGCGAGATCGCAGAATCCATTGTGGCCATCATCAAAGAGGCGGGCGGCTGCATGGAACTTGAAGACCTCGCGGCCCATGAATCGACCTGGGTGGAACCGATATCAATCGATTACCGCGGTGTACGCATCTGGGAATGCCCGCCCAACGGGCAGGGGCTGGCAGCGCTGCTGGCGCTGAACATTCTGGAAGGCTTCGATGTAGCTGATCTACCGGCTAACTCTACCGAACGGCTGCATCTGACCATTGAGGCGATGCGGCTGGCGTTTGCGGATGCTTTCCACTTCATCGCGGATCCGGATTTCAACCCGGCTCCGCTCAAGGAACTGCTCAGCCGCGCCTATGCCGATGACCGCCGCAGGTTGATCAATCCACGCGCGGCCAATTTAAGCTATCCTTACGGCAACCCAATTTATTCCAGTGACACAGTATATCTGAGTGTGGCGGATCAATACGGCAACGCCTGCTCGTTCATCAATAGCAATTACATGGGCTTTGGTACCGGCATTGTCCCGCGCGGACGCGGCTTCAGCCTGCAAAACCGTGGGCACAACTTCAGTCTGGAAGAAGGCCATGCCAATCAGTTGATGCCCGGAAAGCGGCCCTACCATACCATCATCCCGGCCATGGCGACCTACACCTCAGACAACAGCCTGTACGCCAGCTACGGTGTGATGGGGGGCTTTATGCAGCCGCAGGGTCACATGCAGGTGACGGTGGGCATGGTGGACGACGAACTCAACCCCCAGCAGGCGTTGGACCGGCCGCGTTTCTGTATACTGGCAGGCGGACGTTCCGGCGGCAAGGTGCAGTTGGAAGAGGGTATTCCGGTAGGCGTGATGTCAGACCTGGCAGCCATGGGTCACCCGGTGGTGCCGGTTAGCGGTTTGGGCCGCCAGGGCTTTGGCCGCGGACAGATCATCCGCCGCGACCCGGAGAACGGTGTGCTGTGGGCAGGGAGTGATCCCCGCGCGGATGGTTGCGCGATGACATTGGTGTAGCTGCGGAATATTAGCTGACCTATAAAAGTGTCATCGTTTGCCCGCGAGCGCGGATGGCTGTGCGATGACGCTGATTTAATTAATGAAAATTCCGCCCGCAAGATCCCGAAGAAGCGGAATATGCAACCCGCGTAGGGTGGGTGAAGGGCGGAACAACGGCTGGCATTGATGAAAGACTAACCGCCCGTAACCCACCGATTGCCATTAGGTGATTCTGCGCGATGACGCTGGTGTCGTAATAAATAGTAAAGTTGTTTTTTCTGGCCGTCTTTGAATAACGACTCTCGGGCGGATTTCTCCGCGGCGGGAAAACCACCCGCCGCTGCGAAATGACAAACGAATGAAAATATTGTCATCTCGCAGTGGAAACGAAGTTTCCACAAAGAGATACGCCCGAGAGATCTCGAAGAATTGGCAAACGCAACCCACCGATTGCCATTAGGTAATTATTCGGTGGGTTACGGGGCCACAAAAATAATTGTGCAGCAGAATCCGTGCCTGGCCCCTGTGCCCACCCTATGAGGGCCAGGCCAATCACGTTCAACGGGTCGATATTTGTACGGAAACTCAAAAGTATAAAATGGTGTAAAATCTGACACATGGTGGAGATTTCGG
>CAZHMZ010000013.1:23807-40908 GCA_964532655.1 uncultured Anaerolineaceae bacterium | reverse complement strand
CATCTTCCGGTACGGTTTCCATCCAGGACAGGCGTCCAACAATTTCCTCATTGCCCATCACGTCGCGGTTGAAAGCCCCTTCCGGCAGTTGGTCAAGCGATTCCTGCGAGGTAGGAGCGGGCGCGCCGACCTCGGTATCCCACTTAACGTAGAACTGCGAGCTGATCATGTAATCAAGGAAGGCATACGCCGCGGCGCGGTTGGGGGCATCCTTGACGATCGACCAGGTGTCGATCCAGCCAATACCGCCCTCTTCAGGGATGACGAATTCCATGGGCAGATCCATGGCATTTTGGGCGCGCGAGGCAGACCCGCTCCAGAAAACGCCCAGGTCGATATCGCCGTTGGCCCACAGGCGGTCAAACTCGTCTTCCGAGGTCCACAGCGTGCGCACATTGGGCATCAGTTCCAGCATCTTCGTCTTGACGGCTTCCAGGTCATCGGGGGTATACGGGGTCTTGTCGCCCAGCGCAATGCCCACCAGCACGGTGGAGTCTTCATAAGAATCCCACCAGCCAATCTTGCCGGCGTAAGCTGGGTCCCAGAACACATCCATGGTGTTGATTCCGTCCGGGTACACCTCAGGGTTGTACACCATGGCGGTGGCGCCCCATACCCACGGAATGCCGTACACATCATCACCCTGGCGGATGGAATCAAGCGATTTGAAGCGCTCCATCAGCTTGTCCCAGTTTTCCAACCGGGTGGTGTCGATCGGCTCCAGCAGACCTTCTTCCATGGCGATCTTCAGATAGGCGATATTGGGCAGCACTACATCATACACGCCGGGGGAGGTGCGCATCTTGGTGAGCAGCTCTTCTTCCGAGGTAATGTAGTCATGCTCCACCTTGACGCCGTACATCTCTTCAAACTGCTCAATCGCCCAGGGTTCATCCGAACCGTAACCCTGCCAGTTCAATACCCGCAGGGTGTCACCCATTTCTTCTTCCTGTTCAGCCACAGGCTGCGTTTCACCCGGTTGTGCTGTTTCACCCTGGGGTTTTGACTGGCAGCCTGCCAGCACCCACGAGGAAACCAGAATGAGCGAAACGATCAGGAACAGTGTTTTCTTCATGAAACATCCTCCAAATTATGATGCAGTCAGCCAGACACGCATATACGGATGCAATTCTGGAATCTGATCCAGGCCGGACGGCATGGGGCTGCTGCGCTGGTATGGTGTATCTTTGTAAAAGGCATTTCCGGCGGTATTCCAGACCGCAATTTGTACCTCATTATACGCCGGTTTGAGCGCCTTTTCTGGCAGGCTCAGGCAGTATGGGGGCCAGGCGCATACCCCTGCCAGGGTCTGATTGATGTAAACCGTCATGGCCGTGTGCACCGAGGGGCAGTACAGCTCCCACTGGCAGGCTCGGGCATCCGCGCCCAGATCGACAAAAGTCTGGTAGAAGCCGGCCCCGGCGTGGTATGGTAAATATTTCTCCCAGCCGGCATCCAGTGCGACCGGTTTGGGCTTGATATCCTGGGGCAGGCGCAGCGTCCAGCCGTTTTTCAGCGTACGTTTTTCCGGCAGCGGTGGGATTTCCAGCTCAATTTCCCACTCCCCTCCGGGCAGCGGGCGAATGACTCGGACCATTTCCGGCGGGGAGACACGCGGTTCCTGGGCGGAATGAACACTCAGGCGCACCAACCCGCCCTGATCACAACAGAGCGCCGCCCGCATCTGACCGGCTTCATCCAGCGCCGCGGTTTCCACCACGCAGGCACCCTGTATCCGGCGAACAAACGGCATATCTTCTGTGGCAACCGGGTTGAAGCGAATACAGGCCAGTTCGTACGGCTGCAGCCGCAGATCCAGGCGGGTTTGCCCGGATTTCCGGTCAAAATACGGCCAGTAAGTGTGTTTTCCGCCGCTTGGATACCAGCGTTCCGGCTGCCAGAAGACGCCCTCGCGAGCTTCCGCGGTCAGGATCAGCCGTCGTTCAGCGGGGCTGTCATTGAAGACGGCTGCCGCCAGTCCGCCGCCGGTTGTGGCCCCCTGGCGGATGAAAAGAGGTGCCGTCGACTCATCCAACGCTTCGATGTGCAGGCTATTCTGAATGGTATTCACCCATTCCGGCAGAGCGGTATCCAATCCCGCCTCCTGGCCATTCAGATAACGTCTGGCGTGAGCATGGCTGGCCAGCAGCGAAGCCATGCGTGTTTCCAAGCCGGCGTATCGGCCCAGTTGCTGGGTGGCAGCCGGCAGCGGCCCGCTAGCTATCAGACAGCCACCATTTTCCACAAACTTATGCACCTCGGTGTAAAACTGCTCATCCTTCACCACGCGGACCCCCGGCAGAATCAACAGCCGGTACCCTGCCTGATGCAGGGTTTCAGCCTGTACCTGGCGTTCATCCATCACGTCATACTGGATGCCGTGCTCCGTTAACCAGCGGTTCCAGAAGGCGCTCTCCGGGTTGAAGGCTCCCCCGGCTCCCTCATGCCAGTATGTGCACAGCGGGTACAACAGCGCCGTGCGCGGCTGCACCTGCACATCGGCCAAAAAACGGTTCAGATTGGCCAGTTCTTCCGCGAAGCGGGGATGAAAGCGGAACCATGGTTCAAAGTTGATGCCGGGCGGAAAATCGAAACGTGGGCTTTCCAGCGGCTCCACTGCCAGCCCGATGTCATTAGTCTGATAAAAAGCATGAAAGATAAAAGTATCCGCTCCCATCAGGGTGTGCCGGATGGCCTGATTGCGCACATCCGCCAGGCTGAGATCCCACTGGCCAGCCGGTGCGGGAAGATTGCGCCCAACCGGTACGCTGTACTGCTCCACAAAACAGCCCTGCCGCCCGTGCGCGCGGGCCACTGAGTTGCCCATGCGGGCGCTGATCTGAGGGTGGTAATTGCAGGCGTCCACTGCCGAAACGTCTTTGCATTCATCCACGGCAAACGTATCCGCGCCAAAGTTGACGCGTGCATCGATACCCTGCAGCCCGTCGGCAAAACCCCATCCGCCCACAAAGCTCAGCAGTTCATGACCGGTAAACTTCAAACCGTGCTCATGCGCCCAATCGGCCAAAGGCGCCAGAAAGCGGCTGCGCGCCAGACCGCCGTATGTCTCAAAAAAATCGCAGCGCAACCGGGGCGACTTTTCATCTTCATCCAGCACCAACGCCAGCAGCGCCCGGCCTGCGTCATACCCGCGTTGATCTACAAATTCTTCCAGCAAAGTTTCGTCAAACATCAGGCTGTTGAGTACATCGCTGAAATGTTCATTCCAGGTGTAGAAACCGGTATACGGTTGATCGATAAACAGGTATTCCAGCGTGTTGTTAAAGAAATCACCCACCGTTTGGGCATACGGCTCATAACCGGCTTCGATAAACCGCCGGGCAGCCCGCGGGTGGAGCAGATTCACCAGCCGCGATGTACGGCAGCGGGCAGCGGGAAAGAAGATCACCCGCGCGCCTTCCAGCGCGGCTGCCCGCTCCTGCGGCAGTTCAAGCGCCAACTCACAACGGTCATCCACGGCAGAAAGTACACGACAGAAGGCGGTCACATCCAACGGTTCGCCCGCGTTGGGGCAGGCGTACGCCCGAATCACCTGCCAGTCGGTCCATTTGTCCAGACCGCCCTCATACACCCATTGCTGAAAGGCGTTCCCCAGCCCGTCACCCAGGCGGTTGTGGATGCCGCTGATGCAGCCCTCCGCCCGCCCGTTCTGCACCCGGCCCTGGCTCCAGAACAACTGGCGCTCACGCAGGTCATCATGCCCGGTAACGGTTCGTCCGCCGGCATGCCCGCTGATCCAGTTGTAGTCATCGTACAGACCGGCGGTCAGGCCCAGCCTTGTGGCTGTTTCCAGCGCCGTCCGGTAAGCCTGTAAATAGCCCACCCCCAGATATTCATAACGTGGGAAAGCCAGCCGGGGCTGGATGAAGAAAATACGGTAGCCGGCCTGTTTGATCTCAGCCAGTTGGGTTTCGATCTCTTCACGGGTGGGTACCCGGTGCCAGAACCAGTACACGGCCGGATAGTGTCGCGCTTCCGAAGAAGATGATGCGTCTGATATGGGAGAATGTGTTTCCATGGGACACCTCTGTGGAGGGATACCTTATTATAAAGACTTCGGTCCCTGCCTGCACCCCTGGAAACCGGTTCAATCGATCCGATGTTTTATCGTACCGGTCAGGGGCATTCCTCACCGGGCAGACAGCCGGTTTGAAGACCGCCCGCAGGTTCCTCCACCGCGGTGCGGATGGTGAGGATGTGCGCGCTTACACCTACTGCCACGGCCAGCATCAGCCCTCTGCCCCACCAGGTGTTCATCACAAAGATCGCCGTGAGACCCAGCGACAGCCACAGCGGTATCAGTGTCTGGATCTTTTTACGTCGCGTGACGCCCGTGCCTTCTCGGTAATGGCGAATGTAATCACCCAGCCAACGCGAACGGAGCAGCCACCGGTAGAGCCGGTCAGAACTGCGCCCAAAAAAGTAAGCTGCCAGCAGCAGGAATACCGTGGTGGGCATCACGGGCAGCACGGCCCCAATCGCACCCAACGCCACGCACAACAATCCCAGGCTGATAAACACAATTCGTTTCACATTCATCGGTTTGTCGTTCATACATTTACAGTTTACTGTATTATGCAACCCTCTGACCAGAAGAAACAAACCCATGTCGTCCTTCGCATCTGCCTGCAACCCCGCTTTTTGGCTTCTCTGCCATGCAGTCAGAAAAATGGTAGAATAATCTCCTCCTGAACTGTTACACATTCAACGCGAGTTTCCCGGTATTGCCCGGCAGTTTAGCCTGTCTGACACGTTTCTTTTGAGGAGAAAGAGCCATGAGCAGCACATCCACAAACAAACTGATCAAAGGGTTGGGTTTCAACCACATCTCCATCACCACCCGAAAAATGGAAGAGTCTTTACATTTTTACTGCGATATCCTGGGGATGACGATTGAAAACGAGATGATGGTGGGCGACCGCCAGTTGTTTCAACTGAATATCGGCGACGGTATGCTGGTGGAATTGAGCGACCCCACCCCGGAAAACAAAGAACTGCCCTCCACGCCCATCCCACTCAACCATATGGGCTTTGTCACCGATAATCTACTGGAGACGGTGGAACGCGTACGCAGCGCCGGGTATCAGATCACCACAGAGCCGCGCCGTACCGGCTCCGGCCCCATTCATGCCAGTCTCGCGTTCGTCAAAGGGCCCAACGGGGAATCCATCGAATTTATGCAGATGGACTGATGTCTACCCCGGTCTGGATCATGAAGGCGGTCAGGGCGCTGTTCCCTGGACGCCATTGGATTGCCCGACTCACCCGCTTACCGTTGGTCGGGCCGCTGGCCAACCTGATCCTGTTTGACGGCGACCGGGTAACCTACATCCCCTCTTCGCAGCATATCCGTATCGGTCAATCCATCCCCTCTGAAACGGTGGTTCTGCCGGATCAGGTGGTGGAGCATTTCATCCGCGCGGCTGATTCACTGTTTGTGATGAATCAATGCGTTTGCCGTAGCGCCAATGATTGCAAAGAATACCCCATCGATCTCGGTTGTCTCTTTCTGGGCGATGCCGTGCACCGGATGAACCCGAAGCTCGGCCGGCTGGTCAGCCAGGAAGAAGCGTTGGCCCACACCCGCCGGGCTGCCCAAGCCGGTCTGGTGCACACGGTGGGCCGCAGCCGGATTGACGCCTTTTTGATGGGAACCGGACCCTCCAAAAAGCTGCTCACCATCTGCCACTGCTGCTCGTGTTGCTGCCTGTGGGGCATTCTGCCTGACCTGCACCCGCGCATCGCCGCCACCATCCAGCGCATGCCGGGGTTGGAAGTGACCGTCAGCGACAGTTGCGCCGGCTGCGGAAAGTGCACCCGCGGGGTATGTTTTGTCAACGCCATCCAGCTTGTGGACGGGCGGGCCGTCATTTCGGATGCATGCCGGGGCTGCGGGCGGTGCGTGGAGGTTTGCCCCAATTCCGCCATTCAAATGACCATTCAGGATACCGGCTTTATTGATGAAACCATCTGTCGCTTTGAGGCGCTGGTAGATTTATCCTGACCGGCTGGCACCGCCCTTACTGTCGCCCTTTTACTGCCTCAGATCATTAATACCCCCATAAATATGCTAGAATTTATGCAACCCACTGCATAGTCTGTTCTTCGTTGCCGGGTAAGTCTTCAATTTTTGATCACCTGCATGACATTATCTTTGAAAACCCTGTACCGGAGCGTGTCAACCGTCCCGACTTCAAGGAGATAAAATGACGTACGGAAGTTCCAATCAAGTTTTACGTGTGGATCTGACCACCCAAACCATCACCATCGAAACGCTGCCCGATGACCTGTACCGCCAGTACCCCGGCGGAAAGGCGCTGGCAGGTTATTTTTTGCTCAAAGAAAATCCGCCGCATGTGGAGCCGTTCAGCCCGGAGAACACTTTGGTGATCGCCGCCGGACTGCTCACCGGCGGACCGCTGCCGGTCGCCACCCGTTTTACCGTGGCGGCCCGTTCACCGCTCACGGGGGCGTACGGCGAGGCGGAAGCCGGCGGTTTTTGGGGACCCGAACTGAAGTTTGCAGGATTTGAAGCCATCATCATCAAGGGCAGGGCCACCCAGCCCGTGTATCTGTGGATTCAGGACGGCCAGGCTGAGATCCGCGATGCGCACCACCTGTGGGGGCAGGATCCCGAAGAGGTGCAGAACCGCATCCGCGCAGATGCCGCCGATGACAAAGTGCGTGTGCTGCAGATCGGCGCGGGCGGCGAGAACCTGGTGCGCTATGCCTGTGTCACCAACGAACTGCGCCACTTCAACGGACGTACCGGTATGGGCGCGGTGATGGGCTCCAAGAACCTCAAGGCGGTGGCAGTGCGCGGTAAAAGCCATTACGCTGACCACGCCTTCGATCCGCAAAACCTGAAAGAATTGGGTAAAGCGCTGGCGGTCTCCTCGCGTGAGCACCCGCTGGCGCTGGCCATGCACAACAAGGGCACGCCCGATCTGGTGGGCGGATTGAGCGCCGCCGGCATGCTGCCCACCCGCAATTTTCACCAGGGCTCCTTCGACGGCGTGAAGGGCATTCGTTATGAGGCTTTTTCGGATCAGGTGCTCACCGGTCACCACACCTGCTTCGCCTGCCCCATCGCCTGCAAACAGGAGGTGGAGGTGAACGACCGGTATCAGGTGAGCAAGGCCTACGGCGGCCCCGAATATGAAACCATCGGCGCTTTTGGCTCGCTGTGCTGCGTGGACGATATTCAGGCCGTCACCAAAGCCAACGAACTATGCAATAAATATACGCTCGACACCATTTCCACCGGCACCACCATTGCCTTCGCGATGGAATGCTTTGAAAATGGGTTGATCGGGCTGGAAGATACCGGCGGGATCGACCTGCGCTTTGGCAACGCCGCCGCCATGCTGGAGATGGTGGAGCTGATCGCCCACCGGCAGGGGTTTGGTAACTTGCTGGCCGAGGGCAGCCGCCGGGCTGCCGAGAAGATCGGTCGGGGAGCCATCCAGTACGCCATGCAGATCAAAGGCCAGGAACTGCCCATGCACGAGGTGCGCGGCAAGCTGGGCGTGGGTTTGGGTTACGCCGTATCGGAAACCGGAGCCGACCATATTACCAGCACGCATGACACCACCATCACCAGCACGGAAGCGGTGGCTTACAAGGGCGCGCATGATGTGGGCATTCAGGAGGCCATCCCGGCCCGCGAACTGGGTGAACGGAAAGCCGGCCAGTATGCGCTGCTGGAAAACTGGACCAGTTTTGGCAAAGTAGTTGGGTTCTGCTTTTTTGGCCCGGTGCCGCGTTGTTTTGTGCAGGTAGACGAGGTGATCCAGCTCATCCACCACGCCACCGGATGGGATTTCTCGCTGGAAGAGGCGCTGCGCATCGGCGAGCGGGCGACCAATTTAGCCCGGTTGTTTAACGTGCGCGAAGGCTTCTCGCGCAAAGATGATACCCTGCCGGACCGCCTGTTTCAGCCGCTGGAGAATGGCGCCCTGCAGGGCATTGGCATTGACCGGCAGGCTTTTGATGAGACGTTGACCGCTCTGTACCGCTTCAAGGGCTGGGATCCCGTTACCGCGGCTCCCACCCCGGGACGGCTTTCACGGCTGGGGCTGGATTGGGCGGCTGATGTGGTGCAGGCAGGGGCGTAATGCAGGCTGTTTCCTGGCGGGTGCATCTGGCAGGGCATCTGGCGTTTTATCATGCCGGCGGGGAGGCCTGGTTTGAAGTAGAAGCTGCGCCGGAAACCCGGCCGGCAGATTTACTGCGCAGGTTGGGTGTTCCGGCTGCCGAGGTAGCTGTGATTCTGGTCAATGGGCACTTATCTGCCCTGGACGGGGATTTTCTGGCCCCGGGCGATCAGGTTGAATTCTTTCCACCGGGCGCCGGCGGGTGATCACATATCCGTGGGTTAACTACAAAGGGCACGAGAATGACTTCTCATGCCCTTTTTCTTCTTCTCCTGCCGCCCATATTATACACCGCAGACGGCCGGCTGTCAGCAGAATTTACCGGGAATTTCGATATTTTTGCAGATCCACCGAGGCAATGTACGGCAAATTACGGCCGTGCTCGTCGATGTCCAGCCCGTACCCCACCACAAAATAATCCGGAATGCTGAACCCCAGGTAATCGATGGGCACCTCAATTTTGTGCCGGTCTGGTTTGTCCAGCAGGGCGCAGGTGCGCAGGCTGCGGGGCTTGCGATCGAGCAGCAGCTTTTTGACCGTATGCAGGGTGATGCCGCTGTCGACGATGTCATCGATCAGGATCACATCCCAGCCGGTGATGCTGGTCTTGTGATCTGAATCGATACGCACCCAGCCGCTGGATTGGTCGCCCGAGTAGGACGAGACCGACATGAAGTCCATGGTCATGGGGCGGCGGACGGTGCGCATCAGATCGGTGATAAACACCACGCTGCCGCGCAGCAAACCCAGCAGCAGCAGCTTGTCCGATTCAGCATAATCGTGCGTGATCTGCTCGCCCAGCGAGTGCACACGTTCTTCAATCTCTTCCCGGGAGATCAGAATTTGATCAATAAAGTGATACGGGAACTGTAAATTTGGATTCATTGTTTTGTAAAAGCCATTTCATCCGTCGAATGGATATTATCGCGCGGTAAGTATAGATGAAATGAGTCATCTGTTCAAGGGCGGATTCATCTGTGAAATGCACGCCCATTGTGTCCGTAGCGGCGCACACTGTGCGCCAAGGGTGAGCGGGTGAACACCGTTTCCAGATAGAAGAGCGTGTGAATATCAACCCTTAGCCGATCCTTCACTTCGTTCAGGATGACAAAATTTATTAGCCTGTATATCACCGGTCATGCCACTAACCTGCCTATGTTGTCATTCCGAATAAGTCGTCTGCACCGCTCCATCAGGGTGACGCATTGGCCCCGGCTAGATGGATAAGTTCCCTGATAAATCTGTCATTCGTTTATTCGTGTTCGCCGGCGTCCTCGCCGGCAATTCGTTGATGGCCTGCCAGTTTGTTCAGATCGCTGGCGTCACAAAAGCGCATTATCCGCGTACGCGCCAGTACTTCCGCTTCCACCCATCGCGCGGCTCCTCAAAACGCCCCCACTCGCAGCCCTGATCCACCAGAAACCGGTGCGTCTCATTATCCACATCATTATTGCCCGGGCACAGGATCACCAAGCCGCCCGGCCGGGTCACCCGGCACAGCTCATCCCACTCGGCCTGCAAATCATCGCCAAACACATGTCCGCCCATCGTCACATCGGCGAATCCGTCCTCAAACGGAATGGCGGTGATCAACCCGTCGACGGCGTACACATTTTTCAGGCCGCGTTTCACGGCTTTGGCGCAAATAAACTGGCGCAAATTGGTCACCGGCTCCACCGCGTACACTGCCCGTGCGCCAGACTCGGCGGCGGGAAACGCCAGCCGGCCCGTCCCCGAACCGATATCCAATACAACCTTGCCGGTAAATTTGGTCAACCCGGTCAGCTCAACGGAATCCCAGTTGAGGAATGGCTGCGCGTCGTACACCGCCGGATCCACGGCATACACCAGCAGATCCACAAAGCAGCGTAGCACAGCCTGCTCGGCGCGGCGCAACTGCGGGGCGGTCATCTCCTCTGCACTGTGAGGGTGGTCTTTCAGCACCTGCTCCAGCCAGGGCCGGACAGACGGGCATTTGTGGCACAGATACCACTCCACCGCCGGATTGCCACGTAGTGCGGCGGCCAGTTCCGGCAGCGGCAGGTGAAAATCCGGAAACCAGCGGATCTGTGCTTCCTCCAACAACATCAGACTGTTGAAGGAAAGTTCATCGGTGTTCATCCAGTTCAGCGGCATACGCTCCTATTCCCAATCTTCGCTTCGACGGCGGTGCTCGCGCTGTTCTTCGCGTACCTGTTCTTTGATCTCCTCGGTGATGTTTCTGGCCTGCTCCTTGAGCGATTCAATTTCCTCGCGCAGGTTCTCCAGTTCTTCTTCCAGATCTTCCCGGATCTCGTCGACCTCTTCACCACCCACCCGGAACCCCGGCGGGAAACCGCGCATGGAATGACGTACGATCCGGTTGATATTGGGGATGCGCACCTCGGGTACGTGAAAATCCATCCCCGGCGTCACAAAGAAATCATCCTCGGGCTTTTTCTTTTTACTGGCGCTCTTTTCCAGCGCATCCAAAAGCTGTTTGGCGTCATCTACGCTGATGCGTCCTTCAGCCACCATATCCAGAATCATATTTCGTTCTTCAGAAAAGTCCATCTTACTCCTCCAGGGATTGGTCTTTTTTACGGTAAGTAAACAAACGAGGCTTTTGCTTTGCCCAGCGCGAAAGAAAGGTGGGATTGAACTTCGCTGTACAGTTCATCGCGAATTTGATCCGTCCAGGCGTGCATGGATGTCCAGCCCGGCACTACATCGACCTCCTGGCTGGCTCGCTGCTCAGTTTCAGCGCGCTGCTCGGTTACAGCACACAGCTCGATAGCCGTGAACAAACGGTCCGCTTCATCCGCTGTGATTTTGCCGGAGGCCAGCATTTCCAGAATGATTGTGCATTCCTGTTGAGTGATCATTTCAATACTCCTGTTATTCCGGCGGTTGACTACCGCCCCAAATCATTCAGCATGGTTGCCGCGTCAGCGGCAGTGATCTCGCCGCGTTTGAGCTTCATGAGAATCTCTTTGCGTTTGAGCGAAAAGAATTCTTCGGTCTGTTCTTCCTGTGAAAACTCGGCCACCACCTTATCCAGTTTGGAGCGGATGGCCCAGTAGGATTCTCCGCTTTCACGGGCCATCTCTTTGATGTTGCCCCGGTTACGGATGAAGTTGGCCAGGAACTCAAGCGTTTCGGCCGGCAGCTTTAAAAACGGATTGAGGGGGTAGAACCCGGTCACCACGGTGTTACAGGCGGTGCACCCCAACTGGGTAATAGCCAGTGAGGAACCGCAACTTGGGCATTTCAGAGGGATTTCGCTCATCTTGCATCTCCTATACCCTGATCATAGCATTTATTTGGGTGTATGTCAATATATTTGGTTTAATATCAAATATTTTGGTATTTTATTGATACTTGCGCAGATCCCAATATGTCATTCCTCCCACTTATCACCCAAAAAACAGAAACGAGGGAGCGTCAGACGCTCCCTCGCAACCTTTCACATTCAGCCATTTCAATTAGATGTTCAAATGCAGGATCTCCCGCAAGCGAATTTCATCAAAGCCCACCTGGATCTGCCCTTCGTATTCAAAGGTGGGCGTGGTTTTGAACCCGCCCGTCCAGCCTTTCACCCGTTCACCGGCGGTCCGGCTGCGGTCAATGTTCACTTCGATATACTCAATATGATTGTTTTGCAGCCACAATCGCGCCTGCCGGCAACCCGGGCACCAGGGCGTACAGTAAATGATCAACCCGCCGGTGGGAAGTTCTTCTTCCTCTTCTTCCGGAGCAATTTCTCTATAGGCAGCAAAATCTTCCGGTACGATCTTTTCCAGTTCCGCCATCAACACATCATTATCCGGCTGGCTGTCAAAGTCATGGATGTCAATATAGCGGATGATGCCGGTCTTATCGATGATAAAAAGGGCCCGCTCGGTAACTCCTTCGTCATAGCGCAGCACACCGTAGCGCTCGGCAACCTCTGCATGCGGCCAGAAGTCGCTCAGCAGCGGATAGCTGATGCCACCCAGGCTTTCCGCCCACGCCTTCAAACAAGGTACATGATCCACACTGATGCCCAGAACCTGGACATTTAATCCCGCGAACTTGGGGAGCAGCCCCTCATACGACGGGATTTGATCCGATCATATGGGCGTCCAGGCCAGGGGGAAGAACGCCAGCACCACCGTGGTTCCGCGCAGATGGCTTAAAGTCACTTCTTTGTCAAGATGGCTTTTCAACGTAAAGTCCGGTGCTTTATTTCCCACACGTAATTTCATATACGCCTCCATCGAATTTCTGCAGTTATGATAACGCAATTGTAACAAAATTTATCTTAATAATCTCCTCAGAAATTGTCCAATTGTCAAAAATAGCCAGGCAAATGTAGTGCTTATTAATGAATGGTTCCCTTGGAACCGTACCGGATGTGGTATGAAAACTCCCTTTACCTTAATCCCGGCGAGTCATAATCCCTCTGTATTTTCTGCGCCTGGTTTTTGATTTCTGCGACTCTCAAATTCGTTCTTGCATAAATAATATAATATATGATATATTATAATGGTATTACAGCATCTCTTCCAGTCACTGCAGCCATGTTGTACAATCAGAAGGATCTATCCGATATACTTTACGAATGGAACATATCGAATGACATCCTTAAATCAAATTTTAGCAGTGATCCTGGGCGGCGGACGGGGTTCTCGTTTATATCCCCTGACCAAGATGAGAGCCAAACCGGCCGTTCCTATAGCGGGCAAGTACCGTCTGATTGATATTCCCCTCAGTAACTGTATTAATTCCGGTATTTTTCAAATCGCAGTTCTCACCCAGTTCAACTCCGTTTCCCTCCACCGACACATCACCAGCACCTACAATTTTGACGCCTTCCACAGCGGCTTTGTGCAGATCTGGGCAGCCGAACAAACCAACGAAATCTCCGACTGGTATCAGGGTACAGCCGACGCGGTAAGAAAGCAGATCTTTCAGATTGAATCCACCCAGGCAAAATACGTGCTCATCCTGGCCGGCGACCATCTGTACCAGATGGATTATGCCGAGATGGCACGTTTTCACTGGGAGAAAAATGCCGATATCACCGTGGCCGTACAACCGGTCAAAAAAGAAGAAGCCGGCCGCTTTGGAGTGCTGAAGCTGGATTCAGACTGCCGGATCAGTTCGTTTGCTGAAAAACCCACCGATCCGACGCTCCTGTCCGGTTTGGTCAGCCGGGATGATCCCGAGCGCCCGTACCTGGGTTCGATGGGTATTTATCTGTTCAACACCGATGTGCTGATCGACCTGCTCTCCAAATCCTCGTTTGAAGATTTTGGCAAACATGTGATCCCCCAGTCGATTGGCGACCGAAGCGTCTATGGGTTCGATTTTGACGGCTACTGGGAAGATATCGGCACCATCCGCTCCTTTTATGAAACCAATCTCGATCTGACCCTGCCCGAGACCCATTTCAACCTGTACCAGCCCAACCACCCCATTTATACACACGCCCGCTTTTTACCCGGCTCCATTGTTGAGAACAGCCTGCTGAAGAACGTTCTGCTGGCAGAAGGGTGTGTAATTCATGACTCAGAGATTACACATTCTGTTATCGGTCTGCGCAGTGTGATTGGAAAACATGTTAAAATTCAAGACTGCATCCTGATGGGCGCTGACTATTACAGCCGTGATATCTCGGATGAAAACGAGATTGTCCCCATCGGAATTGGAGCCAATAGCCGCATTGAATGCGCCATCATTGATAAGAACGCCAGAATAGGCGATGGAGTGACCATCCTGCCCTTCCCGCCCGGAACGAACCTGGACTTTCCGCGCTGGGTTGTAAGAGATGGAATTGTTGTCATCCCCAAGAACACCACCATTTACTCAGGTACGTGTATTCAACCAGATTAGTCAATAAGCAACCATTTTACGAAGGAGAGAAAGTCAGTATGAGTCAAAACTCACATAATGTAAAAAATGTCGTTCCGGAAGAGCTGGATATTAACTGGCATGCTCTGGAACAGGAAGCCGTGTTGGAAAAACTGGCTTCGCCGCTTGATGCAGGCCTCACCAGCGATGAGGTGAAACGCAGACAGGACAAGTACGGGCCCAATGTACTGGCTGAGAAACCCGGCGCTACCTTTCTCCAACTGCTGCTTGCTCAATTTAACAACTTTATTGTCATCCTTCTGATTGTTGCCTCGGTCATTTCGGCTGTTCTCGGAGATTACACAGAAGCAGTCGTGATCATGGTCATCGTGATCCTGAACGCCATCCTGGGTGTGGTGCAGGAAAGCCGCGCGGAGCAAGCCCTGGCTGCCCTGAAAAAGATGGCAGCCCCGGATGCCCAGGTCATTCGCGACGGCCGCCATCAAACTGTGCCCGCTCCCCAGCTTGTTCCCGGTGATATTGTTTTGCTGGAAGCCGGCAACTATATCCCGGCCGATGTCAGGCTGCTGGAAACCGTCAATCTGCAAATTGAAGAAGCCGCGCTCACCGGTGAATCGGTGCCTGTCACCAAAAACGCCTCGCTGATTCTGGAAGGTGAAGCCGCCCTGGGTGACCGCAAAAACACCGCTTTCATGGGTACCGTTGTTACCTACGGGCGCGGTAAAGGCGTGGTCATCAGCACCGGCATGAACACTCAGTTAGGTCTGATCGCCGGTATGCTGCAGAGCGTGGAAGAAGGCCAGACCCCCCTGCAGATCCAGCTCGATAAACTGGGCAAAACCCTGGGCATCGCGGCGCTGATCGTGTGCGCGCTGGTCTTTGCGGTGGGACTGATCCGCTCAGGCGATTTCAGCCTGGCAAAAATTACCGAGTTGTTCATGGTAGCCGTCAGCCTGGCAATCGCTGCCGTCCCTGAAGGGTTGGCTGCTGTCGTGACCATCAGCCTGGCGCTGGGTATGCAGGAAATGATCCGCCGCAACGCCCTCATCCGCCGCCTGGCTTCGGTGGAAACGCTGGGCTCCGCCACCGTTATCTGCTCCGATAAAACCGGTACCCTCACCCAGAACAAGATGACTGTCACCCGCCTGTGGGCTGACGGAAACGTGTTCGAGATCACCGGCAGCGGAAATGACTCAATTGGCGATTTTCTGATTGATGGAAAACCGGTTTCCGTGGTGGAATACCCCGCCGCCATCGATACGCTGTGGGTGGGCACACTTAACAATGATGCTTCGCTCGAACCCGTGGATGTGGACGGTAAATCGCAGTTCCGCATGATCGGCGACCCCACCGAGGGTTCCATTCTGGTAGCCGCCTCAAAGGCAGGTATTTACCAGCACGAGTACAGCAAAGACTATCCGCGTGAACAGGAAATCCCATTTGATTCCACCCGAAAACGCATGGTCACCATGCACGCCATCGCCAATCCGCACCCTGAAGACACCCGTGTGAACCAGGACAGCAGCAATGGTTGGTATGCTATTGCCGTCAAAGGTGCACCGGATGTCGTTTTGAACCTGTGCACAACCTACGAGAACAACCAGAACCAGATCGTTCCGCTGGATGATGCCACCCGCAAGCGCATCCTGGAAGCCAACGATGCCATGACGGTGGATGCTCTGCGTGTTCTGGGAATGGCCTACCGTATGGTCACCGTGAGACCGGATCAAATTAACAACGATGAGATGGAAAAAGACCTGAGCTTTGTGGGTCTGGTGGGTATGATTGACCCGGCACGTAAAGAGGTCAGCCCGGCCGTTATGACCGCCCGCGGCGCAGGCATCCGCACCATCATGATCACCGGCGACTATCCCAACACTGCCAAAGCCATTGCCACCGATATCGGCTTGATCGACAATGAACACAACCAGGTGTTGACCGGTAAACAGGTAAACGACATGGACGATGACACGCTGTGCAAAGAAGTTCAGCACACCGCTGTGTTTGCCCGTGTGGCCCCTGAACACAAAATGCGCATTGTGGAAGCCCTGCGCAGCAACCATGAAGTGGTGGCCATGACCGGCGACGGCGTGAACGATGCGCCCGCCATCAAGATGTCTGATATCGGTATCGCCATGGGCATCACCGGCACCGATGTGGCCAAAGGCACCGCCGACATGGTGTTGACCGATGACAACTACGCCAGCATCGTTTCGGCCATCGAGCAAGGCCGCATCATTTACAACAACATCCGCAAGTTTGTCTACTATCTGATCTCCTGTAATATGGCCGAGATCATGATCATCTTTATTGCTATGCTGGTAGAAGGCCGCTCACCGCTCACCGCCATTCAACTGCTGTGGCTGAACCTACTGACCGACGGCGCCCCTGCTCTGGCCCTGGCCACCGAAAAAGGCGACCCCGATACCATGCAGCAGCCCCCGCGCCCCACGCGTGAACCCATCATCAACCGCTTCATGACGCGCGGCATCATTGTACAGACCATCGCCATCAGCGCGGTGGTGCTGGCCGCCTTCTTCATCGGTTTGAAGGGCGATCCGGAGCATTACGAGTTTGCTGAAACCATGGCATTCGTCACCCTCAGCCTCTCCGAGCTCCTGCGGGCTTACACTGCCCGGTCGGAATACTTCCCTGTGCTGAAGATCGGCATGTTCAAAAACAAATGGATGAACCTGGGTGTGCTGGCTTCGTTCCTGCTGGTCATGGTAGTGATTTATGTCCCGTTCTTCAACAATGTTTTCAACACCATGCCGCTCGGCTGGGAACAGTGGCTTGAGATCATCCCGCTGCTGATCGTGCCGTCACTGGCCGCCGAAATCACCAAATTTCTGTGGTCACCGGCCCGCAAAGCCAAACTGGCATAACTGAATTTACTGTAATTCCGTTACCAAAACAAACCGGTGGGACTTGTCTCACCGGTTTGTTTTTTCTCTTCCGATTTTCGTCGAAAATCAGTTTGAATTCAACAATGACTTGTGAACGAAAAGGGTTGGTTAACAACCAAACACGCCCCAGCATACCTCATTTCGTATACGCTGATCGTCCAGAACAAGCTCTCGGATCTCACC
>CAZHMZ010000013.1:0-23707 GCA_964532655.1 uncultured Anaerolineaceae bacterium | reverse complement strand
AGCATACCTCATTTCGTATACGCTGATCGTCCAGAACAAGCTCTCGGATCTCACCGAGGAGCTGTTCACGCTGCCACCGGCATTCCTCAAAACCGGCTCGTTCGCGTTCAGCTTTTAAAACAGAAGTCTGTACCGCTTTGATTGCATAAGCCGCAGCACCCAACTCGTGGGCCGCCACGTGCGCAACAGCCGCCGCCTGGCCCGCGGCATAAGCGGCAAAACGCGCCGCTCCACGCAGATCTCGCGCGGCGCCCATTGCGTGGCCGCCCAATGCACGCGTATCCATCATTTTGATTTCACCGCGCGTCCATGCCCGAACCGCTTCGATGGCCTGACGCGGGCGTGGATCATCCGGCTGCACCAACTCGAAAAACGGGAGGACGTGTTCGGCACAGAGTGCAGCCCACAATGCCAGCAGATGGTGATGATCATCGCTCAGACTGCCGCCCTGGCGAATGGGGATCAACCGGGGATCCCGCGGATACGTGAAAATCATGACACCAGTTTATCACGCACGCCGGGAGGTTTTTATCAATCGGTTTTTGTTTTAGGGACCGTCGAACACAGGTTTTCTCACCCTCGAGAGGTTTCAGACCTCTCGCAAGTCGCGCAGGCTTTGAAATGTATCCTTCAACTGGCTGTATAAACCGGCAAATACCGGGTACGCGCGGTCGTACACCGGCATGTTTTCGCCATCCGGCAGGCTGGTGATGACCGGTACCAGCCAGCTTTGAATTTCATCCCATTCATGGAACAACTCAATCCCCTTACCAGCCAGAAAAGCCGCTCCCAGGGAGGTGCCATCTTTCTGCGGACGGTAATGCAGCGGAACTTCCAGCACATCGGCCAGAATCTGCCGCCACAGCGGGCTGACCGAACCCCCGTTGATCACCATCACCTGTTCGATGCGGGCGCCGTTGCTTTCCATGATCTCTTTCAACTGCCGAAAAGCAAACGCCACGCCCTCCAGCACGGCCCGGTACAGGCAGCCTCTGCCGCTGCCGGAGGATAACCCCAGGAACACACCGCGCGCGTCGGCATCCCAGATGGGTGAGCGTTCGCCCATCAAATAAGGCAAAAAGATCACCCCACCCGAACCCGCCGGAGCCGCCGCCGCTTCCTCTTCCAGTTCCACCAGTAAAGCCGGTGTATACATTTTCACCAGGCGGGAAAACCAGCTCACCGCGCCGCCGGCCAGCACGCCACCCGTGCTGATCACCCGTCCATCCATGTAAAAAGTGTTCAGCATACGGTCGTCCACCCGCCCGGGAGCCGTTACCATCAGGTTTCCAGCCGTCCCCAGCATGATGGAGGCGGTGTTGGACTGCAGAGCTCCTGACCCCAGGAAAGAGCACAGAAAGTCGGGAGCGCCGCACACCACCGGTGTTCCCGCCGCCAGACCGGTCATCTGAGCCACGCGCGGGGTGACTTTACCGATCACCTCACCGGCTGGATGGATCTCCGGCAGCACATCCGGGCTGAGACCCAACAAACCACAGATCTCCGGCGACCATTCCATCCGGCTTTCATCCAGGCAGGGGCTGCAGATGCCGGCGTGCCCGGGATCAATGACCGTTTGCCCGGTGAGATGGTAAATGAGAAACCCGTTGGCCTGTAGAATTTTCCGGGTTCTGCCATACAGATCAGGTTCATTCTCACGGAACCACAGCCATTTGATCCCCCCAAAATAGCCGTCGAAGGTGTTCATGGCCGAGTTGCGGCGAATCAGATCAGCGAATTCACGGTTCAGGCGTTTTGCCTGGGGATCCGCGCGCCGATCCAACCACAGGATGGCAGGCCGCACAGGTTCTCCCTGCAGGTCCACCGGTACGCACGAGGGCGCCTGTCCGCTGACCGACACGGCCCGGATGTTGGCCGAAACAGACGCCGTGAGCTTCAGGCAGGTCTGGCGGCAGGCATCCCACCAGTCACGCGGGTCCTGTTCGGCCCAGCCGGGCCGGGGTGATGAATATGAGTAGCCGGCGCTCTCTTTTGCCAGCACGTTTCCGGCGATATCATACAAAACCGCCTTCAAACTGGAAGTACCCACATCGATGGAAAGCAGGGCTTCTGTCATTTTCAACCCCTTACCGAATCTGAAGCCAACCAGCTCACAGAGATGGATGCGCGAAAAACGAATCCCACGGAACCGCCATCGGTTTGCCCTGGTGCAGCACACCGTTCAAAAATCGCAGAAGCGGGAAATCCTGCAAATCCACCCTACCGCGTTCTGCCAGCAGATCCAGCGCGGCCGCGGTGCGGGCGATAATCTCCACGCTTTCGAGCGTCACATCCGACATGATCTTGAGCGCCTGGGCGGTACTGTTTCCCTGACCCAGCAACTGGCCCAGACGGCGGGTGCGGCCTCCAAACACGGTCACGTATAAATCACCCGCCCCCGGCAGCCAGGTGACGTGCTTTTCATTTCCGCCCAGCGCGCGGATTAGCCGCTGCATTTCAAGCGTACTCTGGGCAAATATGGCCGCCTGCGGATTGTACATGTGAGCCAGACCGTCGATACCGGCCACATCCGACATGCCGATGATGATGCCCACCGCCAGCGCATACCCGTTTTTCAGGGCGGCGCAGATTTCCACTTCCTTCACATCCTGTGAGGTCCAGATGTGATAATACGGCGTGGAGAAGAGGCCCTTCAGATGCTCCAGTTCCGCGGTGTCCTTCCCGCAGAACACCACCGCGGTTTGCCGACGGGCTGCCAGTTCATGAGCAATGCACGGCCCGGCGATGGCGTTCAGCGATACCCGGTCTTTCAGGTGAGCGGGCAGCCACCCATTAATGTATTCCGGCAGCGGCTGTACATCACCATCGGGCAGCACTTCCAGCCCCTTGGTGACGGCCACCACTGGCAAATCGATCCGCAAAAGCGGACCGATTTGCTGTGCAAACCAGTCGGTGCCAAAGCTGCTTACCCCGTTCACTACCAGATCGGCGCCCTGTATGGCTTCCGGTAAATCATCGGCATCACACGGCACTACCCCCGCCGGAACTTTACGCTGTAATTTGGGATGAGAGCCGTTTTTCCGGATTGATTCAATAATCTCGTAATCCAACGGCGTTCCTACCAGCCGTATCGTGTGCCTGTTGTCGGAAAGCGGCCAGCATAGCGCCGTACCCATCATACCCGCACCCACAATTGTCACAATGGCCATGTTGTATCAGCGTCCTCTCTGTTGCGGATCAAATGCGTCGCGCAAACCATCACCGACAAAATTAAACGCGATCACGGTAATGGAGATCAATAAACCGGGTGGTATCCACATCCACCAGGCCTGGTGAAGCCAGGCTTTGCCGTCATACAGCATATTCCCCCACGAAGCCAGGGGAGCCGGAACGCCCAAACCCAAAAAGCTGAGGGCTGATTCAAACAAGATGGCGCCCGGGATGCTGATGGTGGCCGAAACGATAATGGGAACCACGCTGTTGGGCAGCAGATGTTTGTTGATGATGCGGACGTTGGATACACCCACCGACCGCGCGGCGACGATGAAGTCCATCTCTTTCAGACGCAAAAACTCGCCGCGCACCAGACGAGCCACACCCATCCAGCCAAATACCCCGATCACGATCATGATATTATAAATGCTCGGCTTCAAAAAGGAATTGACGCTGAGGATCAGATAAAACGTGGGCAGCGAGAGGAAAATATCGGCGGTGCGCATGAGAAAGTTGTCGATCCCGCCGCCGTAATACCCGGCTACCGCTCCCAAAATCACCCCGATGACGGTGGAGATGCCCACCGCCACAAAACCCACCGAGAGCGATACGCGTGCCCCGCTCAGCAGGCGTGAGAAGATATCGCGCCCGAAATTATCTGTCCCCACCCAATGCTGCGCATCAGGAGGCATGGGTACACCCTGGGCATACTGTGTATCCAGCTCCAGCGGGTCATACGGCATGATCTGTTTGGCAAACAACGCTACCAAAAAGATGATTACCAGAAAGATCAAGCCAGCGATGGCCATCTTGTTCTTTTTAAACTCAAACCAGATCAGATCAAAATGCGTCTGCTTTTTACGGATCATCTGGGTTCCCGGTATCGCGGATAGGGTTGCATTCGTCATCGTATTCACCCTGTAAACCTTATTTATGACGGATGCGCGGATCTACCACCGCGTAGCTGATATCAGCCAGCAGGTTGCCCACCACTACCAGCAGCGCCGAGAGCATGGTAACGCCCATCACGATCGGGTAGTCGCGCACCTGAATGGCGGTGATGCCCAGCCGCCCCATACCGGGCCAGCCAAACACCGTTTCGGTGATGTAGGCTCCGTTCACCAGGTCGGGCAGGCTGAGCCCTGCCAGCGTGATGACTGGGATGAGCGAATTTCGAAAACCGTGCCGCCAGATCACCAGCCGCTCCTTTAAGCCTTTGCCCCTGGCCGTACGGACATAATCCTGGTTCATCACCTCCAGCAGCGTGGCGCGCTGATAGCGCGACCAGTTGCCAATGGAAGTAAACGAAAGCGTGATGACCGGCAGGATGAGATGCTTGCACACATCCCAAAACGCCTCCCACGATCCCATCTTAATCCCCAATGTAGACATGCCCACACTGGGCAGGATGTGAAACTGGTTCGATAGCAGTTCAATCAGAATCAGCGCCAGGAAGAAACTGGGCATGGAAATGCCGATAAAAGCAACCACGGTAATGAAATAATCGATGAGGGTGTAACGCTTGATAGCCGAGAGCACCCCCACCGGAATAGCCACAATAATGGTAAAAGCAAAAGAAAGCGCCCCCAAAATGATCGTATTGGGGAGGCGGGCGGTGATTTCATTGAGGACGGTATTATTGGTCTTCAACGAATAGCCCCAGTTGCCCTCCAACAGGTTGGTCAGCCAGGAAAAATAGCGCACATACACCGGTCTGTCCAGGCCTAACTGGTGGCGCAGCAGATCCAGTTCTTCGGTGGAGAGACCGCGTTTGGCGGGCGCCAGATACATCAACACCGGGTCTCCGGGGGTGAACTCGGCGATCAGGAAAGACAGAACCGAGATGAACAGCAGCAGCGGAATCATCTGCAGCACCCGGCGGGTGAGATATTCGGTCATAGGAAAAATCCTTATGGAGATCTGCCGGAGAAGGGAGGAGAACCCTTCTCCGGTTTCCAGATATCAAGCCTTATTTTTCGATCCAGATTTTATCCGGGGCGCCAAAAATGCCCACCATGCCAACCTGCCAGTCCGCTTCTTCAAAGTGGACGTTCTTGTTGGCAGCATAGACTCTCTTGTCATAGAAAATGGGCAGATAGGGCAGTTCGTCCCATACGATAGCGCCCGCTTCCTTCAGCAGGGCATCCCGTGCGGCCTGATCTTCCGTGGTCTTGGCCTGGTTGAACAGATCGATGACGGTTTCGTTGTTGTACGACATGTCGTTGTCCAGCGCGCCGTTGGCAACCAGCCAGTTGTAATTGGCGCCGTTGGAGCCAATATAGCCAATGCCGGAGTAGTACACGTCATACTTCTTGTCGATCATGCCGTTGTTCTCTTCGGCCCATACGTTCGGGTCGATCTGGCGGATGGTCGCATCGATGCCGAGCGCCTTCCAGTACGATTGGGTGAGAACCATGACCGCTTCATCTTCGTCGTATAATACATCGAGGACGAGACTGAATTTTGTTCCAGGCGCCACACCTTCAACAGTTTCAGCCGTCCAGATGCCATCACTACCCATTACCCAGCCAACCTCAGTCAGGAGTGCTTTGGCCTGTTCTACATCGTAGCCATAGGTAGTGGTGGCTTCGTATGCTGTTACCGCCGGGTTATACGGTGAATCTGCCACCGCGCCGTAACCCTGCTTGAGTGTTTGCACCATCGCCTGCCGGTCCATCGCAGTAAACAGGGCCTGGCGGGTGCGCTTGTCAGCCAGCATGGGCTTGGAGGTGTTCAGGCGCAGGTGGTACTGCATATCCACTACTTTGGTGAAGATGTTGACGTTGGGGTTGTCGATCAGCTCTGAAACATACTGCGGGCTGATGCCGGTGAAATCGATCTCGCCGGATTGCAGCGCCACGATACGTGACTGGACATCGGGCATCAGACGGAAGACGATGCTGTCAAGATAAGGCTTCCCGCCCCAGTAGTTCTCATTGGCGGTCACAATTACCGCCTCACCCTGCCGGTACTCTGAGATGACGAACGGTCCGGTGCCCAGGTTTTTGGTGGTGTTGAACTCGGAGGCCTTCATGTCAGCATTGGCGATGCCATTTTCCTCAAAGTAATGCTTTGGCACAATGCAGGCGCAGATGTCGTTCAACAAAGTGGGCACCGGTGCATCGGTGGTGATGGTCAGTGTGTAATCGTCCACCTTTTCAAACTTGAACGGCAAATCATTGACAAAGTACCGCCCGCGCACCCATTCGGCGCCGGTGGTGGTTTCATCTTGAATGGCGGCTGCCGTGAAGAGCACGTCATCGGCTGTGAAAACCACACCATCAGACCAGGTGACGCCCTGGCGCAGGTGAATGGTCCAGACCAGGCCGTCTTCGCTCCGTTCCCATGATTCGGCCAGAATCGGCACCACATCGCTGGGGAAGTTCTCGCCGCCCCAGGTGAGCGGTTGGCTGGTGGTCTGGAAGATCACAATTTCAGTACCCCAGTTGTTGAGGATCGGGCTGAAACCGGGCACCTCGTCGCCAACGCCCCAGGTGAATGTACCGCCGTACTTATCCACCTCGGAAGGCGTGGCGGTGATCACTTTCTCGACTTCTACCTGAACTTCCTGGACCACAGGCGTGCCTTCTACCATCACCGTCTCCACTACGGTGATGGTTTCCGGCGTGGGGGTGGCGCAGGAAGCCAGCAGGGTTGCGAGCATGACAAAGACAAATAAGAATTGAACCTTTTTCACGTTGACTCCTTTTGAAAACAATTTTTGATACTATCGCTTCAGTTTCAAGCAATGCTTCAGTTTGAAGCAAAGAATTCGCCTTTGGATCCTCCTTTCTGAATCACGCTTCCTGGTCTTTGAATTCCCTGCGAAAAAAATTCAATTTTCAGGAACGGTACCAGTCATGTGGATAAAATGATGAGGAAAAAAAACGGGGGGAATAACGAACGGAAGAACAGGTAGACGAACCGGCCGGGTCAGGCCATTAACAATTCGAGCGCGGTGGCTTCATCGGTGATCAGCACGTTGCAGAAGCCGCCTTTCAGCATTCCCTTCAACGCGGCCACCTTTTTAGGCTGACCGGCAATCGCCACCGAGAATTTTTTCTTTTTCAGGCTCTCCAGATCCACCGCCAGGGTACGTTTTTGAATATCCTGGGCGGCGATCTTGCCCTCGGCGTTATAGAACCGGCCGCAAATTTCTCCCACCGCGCCGTGCCGGTTCAGTTCCTGGATGAGCGCCAGGTCAAAATAACCCGCCTTGTAAGGTGACGAGTTTTCAGAAACATCACCCACGCCAAAGATGGCAATGCGTGATTTTTCGGCGGTTTCCAGCGCGGCCGCCACCCTTGAATCGCTTTTCAGGCTTTCCAGGATCTCCGGGCGGTCTACCAGCATGGGCGCGGAGATGGTGACCATTTTTCCGTTGAATGCGCGCGCCATCTGATCCACCACATACTCGGCCCGGGTGGAGTAACTGCCCACGTCCAGACTGCCATTAAGCTGTACCACGGTCACATTTTCGGTATCCAGCGGCTTCAGTTGCTGGGCACATTCCAGCACCGTGCTGCCCCAGGATACGCCCAGTGTATCGCCCGACTGTACCCGCCGCATCAGGAACTCGGCTCCGGCTTTTCCCAGTGTCCTTTTGATAGACAGTTCGGTTTCGGTAACCGGTGAAACCACCACCGCTTCCTTGAGCGAGTATCTGCCTTCCAACTGGCTTTCCAGTTCGGTACAGTGCAGCACCGGCGAATCGATGTGGATCTGCACCAGCCCTTCACGACGGGCACGCTGCAGGCACCGCCCCACGCTCTGGCGCGAGAGCCCCAACCGCTTGGAGATGGCTTGATGGGTGAGCCCTTCGCGGTAGTAAAGAACGGCTACTTTGGTGAGAAGATGCAGATCGGAGTTTTTCATGCAGATGAGATTTCCTGGATTGGCCTGGATGAGTGGTGAAAAGTGAGCATTTGCTCAGTTATTGAGAATTTGTTATTTGTCTAAACGATATTATAATACGTTTCAGGAAAATAGCAACAGGCTGATCCATTACAAAGAATCCATCTTTTGATTTTGACGACCACGAGGAGACTCATGAGCACATTGCGCTATCAACTTGACGGACAGTGGTACCGGGGCAATACCCATCTCCACAGCACCTTTTCAGACGGAATGAAACCCTACACGGAACTGGCCAAACTCTACCGTGATTCCGGTTACGACTTCCTTTTTCTCACCGATCACTGGGTTCCGGCCCACATCACCCCGCCGGTCACCGAAGATAGCCTCCTGTGGTTCAACGGGATTGAACTGAACGGCCCGGACGCATCCGGGCAGGAATATCACATCGTTTGCCTGGGCGATCTACAGGACATCGACGACACGCTCACGCTGGAAGAAGCCCTGCAGCGGGCCTCGGATCAGGGCAGTTTTATCATTCTGGCCCACCCGTTCTGGACCGGCAACTCGCTGGCCGACACGCAAAAATTCCATTTCGACGCTTGCGAAATCCTCAACTATGTCTGTCAATGCGAGATTGGTAAGGGTGACGGGCTGATCCACTACAGCTATATGCTCGAGCGAAACCCGAAATTGTTGGGCATCGCCAGTGACGACGCGCATTTCTCATCGGATTCGCCGATGTGGAAAGGCGGCTGGCTGATGGTGAACGCCCGCGAACGCACCCATGAATCCATTCTATCTGCCATCCGGGCGGGCAATTACTATTCCACCTCCGGACCTGAGTTCTACGATATTTCCATCCGCGATGAACGCATCCACGTGGAAACCTCGCCGGTCCAGTTTATCAAACTGGTCGGCCCGGCCTGGAAGGGCCATGGGCGAGCGATCGGCATGCTGGAAAATGCCGAACCCATCACCTCGGCCGATTTTGACATCCCGCATGGTTGGAAATACGCCTATATCGAGATCCAGGACCGCCAGAACCGCTGCGCCTGGACCAACAACCTGCTGATCGAAGAATAACTCGCGGAAATATAGATGAGATCCACACCGGCGCTCGGGTTATTACCTGGCGCCGGTGATTTTATCGTTCCGCTTGTTTAAGCCAGTCTGACTTCAACATGGCGTACACGAAAGAGTCGTGCCACTGACCGTGTTCCAGGTGATCCTGTAAAAAGACAGCTTCACGGCGCATTCCCACCCGTTCCAGCAGCATCCATGAGCTGAGGTTCATCCGCCCGGTGGAGGAAAAGATGCGGTGGAAGCCCATCTCGGAAAACCCGTGTTCCAGCAGCGCGCGCAGAGCTTCGGTGGCATAGCCTTTACGCTGGTAAGCCGCGTGAATGGCAAAGCCTACCTCGCCCTGTTGATCGGCGTGGCACACCATGGTCACCAAACCAATCACTTTTTGTTCGGATTTCAGCTCTACGGCCAGATCCACGCACTGCTCGGGCGTTCCCAGGGCGAGTTGCTCCTGCACTCGGAGATACTCTTTGACCGAATCAAAGGTAGGGCCAGGAAAGGCATGCAGATGTTGGGCAAGGTTGGGGTCTGATGAAAATGCCAGAATATCATCGGCATCCTGATCGGAAAACTTACGCAGGGTCAACCGTTCCGTTTCGATTGGAATCATCGCAGGTCATCCTTTCGAAAAACAAATGATGCGGTGATTTCATTCTAGTAATATCTCAGTGGGAAATCAAGAGGGTTGATCTAATACCGAGTTCATCACTCCCGGCAGTTCATTGAGGATTTGATCCCGTACCGAGCGAAAAGCCGCCAGTTGCTCTTCCTCAATGCCCAGCACGCGAGCCGGATCCTCCAGCGGAAAGTGGATCACCTTGCCGCTGCGCAGCCACACCGGGCAGCTTTCAGCCGCCGGATCGCAGACCGTGATCACCAGTTCAAAACGGGTTGTCAGAAATTCTTCCGGCGATTTGGAATGTCCCACATGCCGGATGCCGATTTCTTCCAGCACCTGGATGGCCAGGGGATGCACATACCCGGCGGGTTTGACCCCGGCGCTGTATGCCTGCCACTCATCGCCCATACGGGCGTTGACGATGCCCTCGGCCATCTGGGAACGACAGGAATTCCCCGTACACAAAAACAATACCTTCTTTTTGCTGTCTGCATCCATTTTTACCCCCTTTTCCCGTTAATTAACCAAACCGTCCAGTGATGTAATCTTCGGTGATTTTGTTGCGCGGGTTGGTAAACAGCGAATCAGTCACCCCGTATTCCACCAGATAACCGGCCCGGTCGGTATCCATGTTGAAGAAAGCCGTGTAATCGGAGGCGCGGGCGGCCTGCTGCATGTTATGCGTGACAATCACGATGGTGTAATCCTTTTTGAGGATCTGCATGAGGTCTTCAATGCGCAGCGTGGCGATAGGGTCCAGGGCCGAGGCCGGCTCATCCATCAGGATTACCTCCGGCCGGGTGGCGATGGTGCGTGCAATGCACAGGCGCTGTTGCTGCCCGCCCGAAAGCGACAGAGCCGACTGGCTGAGCTGGTCTTTCACCTCGTCCCACAGGGCTGCTGCAGTCAGGGTGCGTTCCACCAGGTCATCCATATTGCCCTTGAAGCCGTTCACACGCGCTCCCCATGCAACGTTTTCATAGATACTCTTGGGGAACGGATTGGGCTTCTGAAACACCATGCCAATCCGCCGGCGCACCTCCACCGGGTCCACCTGGGGATCATAGATGTTCACCCCGCCGTACAGCACCTGTCCCTCTGCGTGAGAGGACGACACCAGATCGTTCATACGGTTGATAGCCCGCAGAACGGTGCTCTTGCCGCACCCGGAAGGGCCGATAATGGAGGTGATCTGGTTACGCTTGATTTGCAAATCCACTTTTTTGACGGCCCGAAAATTCCCGTAATAAATATGCAGATCGTGAATTTCGATGATGGAATCGGTGTCGATCATTTCATATCGTTGGATCTGTTTCATGGTTCCTCGTGAGCCAGCTACCTTTGTTTTACCCATTTTGCGCCCGGCTGAAACGGTTGCGCAGCAAAATGGCGGCTGCGTTCAGTGATAATAATACGAATAATAACACGATGATGGCCGCGGCGGCCAAACTGTGGAACTCATCCTGCGGGCGGGAAGTCCACTGATAGATCTGAATGGGCAGGGTGGTGAATTTGGAGAATGGCCCGGAGGGATCGGCGGTGATGTAGGTGGAAGCGCCCACCACCACCAGCGGCGCGGTTTCGCCCATGGCGCGCGAGATAGACAGAATGGTGCCGGTCAAAATACCCGGCATGGCCGCCGGCAGCACATGATGCCAGATGGTCTGCCACTGGGTGGCTCCCAGCCCCATGCTGGCCTGGCGCAGTGAAAACGGCACCGCTTTCAGCGCTTCCTGCGCGTTGATGATGATCATGGGCAAAATCAACAAACCCAGTGTTAACCCGGCTGATAGGAGCGTGCGGCCATTGGCGGCCTCACCCTGCGACAGCCCCAGAAATGCTCCGCTGGTGACGTTCACCATGGCGCGCACAAAAATTGCCAGCCCGAGCAGCCCGTAGATGATGGACGGCACTCCGGCCAGATTGCTGATATTGGTCTGGATGATGCGGTTAAGGTGATTATCCGCCGCGTATTCCTGCAGGTAGATGGCGGCTCCCAAACCGGTAGGGAAGGCGAACAGGATGGCGATGGCAATCGTCCACAGCGAGCCTAATACAGCGGTGCGCACACCGGCCCGTAAAGGTTCGGCTTCCTGCGGATCGCGGAGAAACTGCACATCCAGCCAACTCATAAAGCGTGCATACGCGTGCGGATGTTCGGCATCCTGCGCTGCTGCCCTGATCTCACGGCCGTGTAAAATGGAATCCCATAAGGGATATACCCGGATCACCTGCGGTTTGATCACCCACTGCTGGATCAAACTCAACAGATCATCGGCGCTGCGTTCCGTGATGGGTATTTCGCTGTCAACCCGCCGGTACAGCCCGGCTGAGACATTGTCCTGAAAAATCTGCGCCAGTTGCGCCGAATCGAGTTCCTCGAGCGGCACACCGTTCAGGGCCAGATCATCCGGGTGAACTTTAGCTTCCAGTACCACATATCCAAAGGCACTGTTGCTGATGTTGGCCAGCAGAAGCGCCAGAAAGACCATGCCGATGATGGTGGAGGCCAGAAAGGCCTTTTGCCACACACGGGCGCGACGATTTCGTTTTTCCAGATTTGGACTATATTGAGCAGCACCCGGCCCAGGCGCGCCACCCGGGGCAGAACCATCGGGCAGGGATGACGTCCGTTTTTTCATTCATACACCTCACGGAATTTTTTGACCACCAGCCGGCTGATGATGTTGATACCCAGCGTCATCAAAAACAACATCAGTCCAATGGCAAAGATGCTGTTGTAATCGAGCGTGTTGTAGCTCAGGTCGCCGCCGCTGATGCGCACGATATGCCCTGTCATGGTTTCAGCCGGGCGGAAGGGGTTGAAGGTAAAAGCAGGCCCGGCTCCGGCCGCGATGGCCACCACCATGGTTTCACCCACCGCCCGCGAAACCCCCAGCAGCACGGCCGCGGCAATTCCGGAGAAGGCAGCCGGTACAACCACTTTGAGGGCGGTTTCCAGACGGGTAGCGCCCAGCGCGTAAGCTCCCTCGCGCAGGCTGCGCGGTACGGCATGCAGTGCATCTTCGCTGATGGAACTGATGATGGGAATGATCAGGATACCAATGACGATCCCGGCCGAAGCGGTGTTGTAGATGCCGACCGTCTCTTTTCCAAACAGGCTGCGCAGCAGCGGGGTCATAAAGGTGAGCGCGAAATAACCAAACACCACGGTAGGCACCCCGGCCAGGATCTCCAGGGTGGGTTTGAGGATCTGTCTTGCTTTTGCACTGGCGTACTCACTCAGGTAAACGGCAATCGCCAGCCCGGCCGGGGCCGCCACAACCATGGCAATCAACGAGGTGAGCAAAGTGGCGTTCACCAGCGGCCAGATCCCAAATTTGCCGATCTGCGGGTTCCACTCCAACCCCCCAAAAAACTGCGCCAGCATGACCTTTACAGACAGTTCCACACGGCTGCCGGCCGGGTGAGTTCCTGCCGCAGTACCCAGTTCTCCACGGCGCACGGTGTACAGACTACCGTCTGCCGCGATAATCCGCATGGCTTCCTGCTCAATGCGGATCCACTGCCCGGGTTTCAGGTCACGCCCTCCAGCGCTCAACTCCAGCGTTTCCGTGGATGCCGAGGTGATATCCGCGGACAGCGTTTTGTTGGCCTGTTCCCACTGCCGGCGGGTAAAGAACAGCAGCGATTCCTTGCCCAGTTCATACACAATCCCCGCGGTGATAAGGATGGAAAACATGCCGCACAGGAAGAGAAATGTTTGAATCGCGTTTTCTCCCCACCTGTGCTTTTTCTGCAATGCCAGAGCTAGTTCAGTCTTTTCAGAAGATTGGCAATCCAAGGCTGCTGTAGATGGCGGGAAGGTTTTCGTACTGTCTGCCGCCTCATCCAGACAGTCTGCAAACAGTTGTGCCTGAGAGGTTGGTCTCAGGCTGTTATTTTGTTTACGATACAGAGATTTTGCGAGATAGCTCAAGGGGTGTTCCCTCTTTTCGGTGATAAATTCGGGATGGATTCTATGAGTTCACCGCGTCCAGCCAGTTTTGTCTGGCTGCATCCAGCGCTTCCTGATTGGCCGGGAAGTACCCCACCGAGAGAACTTCCTCATTGACATAGGTGAGGAAGAAGTTGAGAAAGGCGGCTACCTGCGGTTTTTCCTGCAGGATATCGGCGGTGGTGTAGATGAACAGCGGGCGCGCCAGCGGGTAGCTGAAGTTATCCACATTTGCCTGATCGGGTTCCACACCGTTGATATTCAGGATCTTCAGCGCCGAACTGTTATGGGCGTAATAAGCGTAGCCAAAGTATCCAATTGCGTACGGGCTGCCTTCCACACCCTGCACGAGCACATTGTCATCCTCGCTCAACTGGGTATTGGAGGCTGCCAGGTGCGGGGCCGGATCATCTTCAAAAACAGTTTCCACAAAGTAATCGAAGGTGCCGCTGTCGGTGCCGGGGATGAAGCGCTGGATGGGCTCAGAAGGCCATTCAGAGCGCACATCTGCCCAGGTTTCCGCACTGCCGAAGATGAGAGCCAGTTCCTCCAAAGTCACATCGGTCACAAAATCGTTCTCGGCGCTGACCACCACAGCTAAAGCATCGGTGCCCACACGGAACTCGATGGGTTCACGGCCGATGGCGCGGCATTGTTCCATTTCACTGTCTTTGATGGGACGGCTGGCATTCGATAGATCGGTTTCACCGTTGACGCAAAAGCGCTCGAAGCCCGCGCCGGAACCCACACTGTCGATGGTGATGTTCCCGGAATACCCCTCGTCTTCAAAACGGGATGCCATGCGTTCAGCCAGCGGGTACACGGTGGAACTGCCCGCGGCCACTATATCCCCGCTGATGGATAACGGATCAACGGCCGGAAGGGTGATGGAAGATGCCGTATCGCCTGCAGGTGCGGTATCGCTTACCGGTGCGCCGGTCTGAGCGGTTGGGTTGGCTTCGGCGCTTGTTTCAGCAGCCGGTTGATCCGTCTGCACAGTTTTGGCAGGGGGTGTTGTAGAATTCTGACAGGCCGCCAACAGCAGTGTGACCAGAATGATGACAGATAAAAATGCGTACCCTCTGCGGGTCCGGTCTTTATGAAACATGAATATTTTCTCCTCGAATAAGATGGTTTTCATATTTCCATCTTATATCGGAAGCGTTAATGGCCCGGCAACGTCAGATTAACAACCGGTTAACAGCCTGTAAAGGTTTGGGTTTGCTGCTTAATGCTTCATCAAAGCAGGAATGGTGAAGTAAAAGGTACTGCCCTGCCCCACCTGGCTTTCAGCCCAGATACGCCCCGAATGGGCCTCCACCAGATGGCGGGCGATTGAAAGCCCCAGCCCGGTGCCGCCCTCCGCTCTGGAAGGATCCGTTTTGTAAAACCGCTCAAACACGCGCGGCAGCAGCTCGGCCGGTATCCCCACGCCGGTATCGCGCACGCTGAAGCAAACCGCCTGACCCTGCCGCGATATGCTCAGGTCAACGCGCCCGCCGGACGGTGTGAACTTGATGGCGTTGTGGATGATGTTGACCAGCACCTGCTCCAAGCGCGGCCCGTCGGCCATCACCCGTGGGAGATCCGCGGGGCAGTCCATCTGCAGAATCAACCCGGCCCGCTCGGCTTGCATCGCCAGCCGGTTGACGGCGTTTTGCCCCAACCGGCAAGGATCTTCCGACTGAAGTGAAAGGGGCACGCGCCCGCTCTCAATCCGCGCTAGCTCCAGCAGTTCATTCACCATCTGGGTCAACGCATCGATTTCGGTTTCCATGCGGTCCAGGAAATGGCGCGCGTTCTGCGGGTCGTCAATGGCGCTGAGTTGAAGTGTTTCCGTCAGCGCCTTCAGCGAGGCCAGTGGAGTACGCAATTCATGTGAAATGTTGCTGATAAAATCCCGCCGCACGGTTTCAAGGCGGCGGATGTGGGTCATATCCTGGCACAGCAGCAGGGTGAAATTTTGCAGAGCGCCGCCCAACGGTGTGGCGATCACCTGTAAAAAGCGCTTCTGTGGCACCATTTCCAGCGAAATGACATTGCCCTCACCGGTTTTATGCGTGGTTTCCCACAGCTCGTGCAGTTGAAAATATCCAAACGCGCGTACCAGTGACTGACCCACCGCGTTGACGGACACGGTGTTAAAGATCTGTTCGGCGGCCGGGTTGATTAATGAGATCTGCCCTTCCGGGTTGATGATGATCACGCCGTCGCTCATCTGGGAGAGCAGTCCGCTCAACTTTTGCTGCTCGTTTTGCAGCTCGTCAATCCGCTCATGCAACTGGCGAGCCATGCGCTCCAGCGACTGCGAAAGTCGCCCGATTTCATCACGCCGGGCTAGATAGGGAAACCCGACCGTTTTTCCGCTGGTAATCCCATCCGCCAGTTGGGCAATATTCATCACCGGCCGGGCAATCCACTGCGCGCCGGCGTATGAAAGCAGCGCCCCCAGCAAAATCACCGCTCCCAGAATCCACCAGATGCGCGCCTGTACCTGGCGGATGGATAGTTCCACCTCATCCAACGGCAGCGCCAGCCTGACAAAACCGACCGTCTGGCCGTCAGCAATCACACTCGCCGCCGCGTACATCAGCCGCGCTCCCAATGTGGTACTGAAACGAGTGCTGACGCCGGTACCTTCGCGCACAGCCTGCCGGATCTCCGGGCGGTTCAGGTGATTCTCCATCCCGGCCGTGTCATGATCGGATTCGCCGATCACGGTACCGTCTGCAGCCAAAATGGTGACCCGTCCATTCACGTCCTCGGCCCACTGGCCAGCGTAACGGCTCATCAACGCCACGTCCGCTGATTCGGTTTGCCATCCCCCTGACAGCATATCGGCCATCGTCATCGCCTGCGAAGTGACGTACTTGGTCAGGTTCTGCATGGTAACGCGGCTGATGTAGCCCGTTAGAAAGATACCCAGCCCCAGCAATATCACCGATACCAGGGCCGTGTACAGAAACGCAATCCGCCAGCGTAAACCGCGAAACATGTGCACCCTATCCATCAAATCGGTAACCCACCCCGCGCACGGTCACCAAGCGGGTGGGCTCAACCACACCGGGTTCAAGCTTCTCACGCAGCCAGCGCACATGTACATCCACAGTGCGCGATCCTCCTGAAAAATCCCAGCCCCATACCTGTTCCAGGATCTGCTCGCGTTTGAGCACCTGGCCGCGGTGCCGGGCAAAATACACCAGCAGATCAAATTCTTTGGGTTTCAACGCCAAAGACTGACCGGCCAGAACCGCTTCATGGCGCGACAGGTTGATTTCCAGATCACCGGAGATCAGCGTCTCCTGGGGCGCTTCCGGCGCTGCGGTGCTTTCGGCAACCAGGCGGTTTCGCCGCAGATGGGCTTTCACACGCGCCAGCAGCTCACGCATGGAGAAGGGCTTGGTCATGTAGTCATCAGCCCCCATCTCCAACCCCACCACCCGGTCGATCTCCTCGTCGCGCGCGGTCAGCATCAGGATGGGCATATTCATCTCCTGCCGCAGGATGCGCATGACCTCAAGACCATCCATCACCGGCAGCATCAGATCCAGAATGATCAGATCCGGCTTACAGGCACGGGCCACCTCCACCGCTGAGCCTCCATCCGATGCGCTGTGCACCGTGTAGCCCTGGCGGTTCAGGTTATACACCAGCGTTTCCCTCAGCGAGAGTTCATCTTCGACGACCAGAATCACATCCGGCATATCATTACCCCTTTGCTGCGGTAATTATAGCGGTTTTCCCGGCAGACGAAAAAACCGGCCGGGCTGTGCGCACCCGGCCGGCGGATGGATCAGTGACCTATTATTGAGTTATTGGGATACCGGCAGCCGCAAGCCCGCGGCGGATATCCTCGGCGATGATGGCCTGTTTGCCCGTTTCCAAAAAGATGTTCAAGCCGGCCTGTAAATAGGACGGGAACACCCGCACGCCGCGGTAAAAATACTCGCCAGAGCGGAGTTTGTAGGTGGCGCCGGCTGGAACCGGGCGCGGTTCATTCTGCCGCTTCGCCACGGCGTTCAGCCCCTTGATGGCCACGTCGCCCATCAACAGGATGGCCTTCAAGTGGGTAAACTGTGCCAGTTCTCGTTCCAGCAGGTGTGAACACTGTTGGACTGTTTGGGTGCTCACCCCATTGCCGATTTTGGCGCACTTGACCGCAGTGGTGAGGTAGATGCCTTTCTGCAGCAGTTCATCCATCGTTTCAAACGGCTGGCCGGCCATCTCAAATACCAGCCGGGTGGTCCGCGCAAACAAACCCTGCGGATCGGCATAAAAATCATCCGACGGCTGGCGGGGTGCGGTTTCGGTGATCAACACCAGCGAGATGGAAGCCGGATCCACTTCCACACGCGGTACGCTGAAAGCGCCGTGCTCTACATCACCGCATGGAAAATCGCCGCAGGTGATCTGCTCATTCATAAAAATATCTCCCGTTAATCTCGAGCCTGCAGATTGACACGATCAAGCAGCCCGAATGCATCAACATCTGGCTGTGCTAGTATGTGATAATCCGCGGCAGGGCTTTGGCCTGAGCAACCCAATCCTCCACCATTTTTTCAGAGGGAAGCCGGTTGACCAGGTTTTTGGCCGCGTTGATTTCAGCCAGCTTTTGGGTCAAGTTCTGCGGATTGCGCTGGGCCAGTTCCACCACGGTATCCACCCCGGCTTCTTCCAGCAGGTCGGCATATTCTTCGCCGACACCGTCAATGCGGAAGAGATCGACCAGGTTCACCCACTCCAGGATCAGCTTATCGCCGATACCGGTGGCATCCGCCAACTCCTTGCGCCCTTTGGGGGTGGCGCCTTTTGCAAGCAAATCTTCGTTGCTGTGGATACCGGCTTCTTTCAATTTTTCCTTGTATACCTTGCCAATCCCTTCCACTTTCATCAGATCTGTCATTTTCAATTCCTCCAATGTATAAATAGTTATCCGGTCAGAATTCGTAAACGGGCACGGTGCCCGTGATCCGACATGTTGCCGATACGGGGAGAGATAACCTGTTTCAGGCTCACCTGCTCCTCAGACGATGAGCCGGCAAAAATGTTTTCGACTGCCGTGATGTCTTCATCATCCACCCAAAATTGATCCAGACGGCTGGTGACTGCCCCAATTTTCTTGTCAATTTCCGTGCCGTTCACTGCTCGTTCCCAGCGGTCAAACATCTCATGTGTATCCTTCCATTCCTTTGCGCGCACAGCGCGGGCAAATGTGTCAAAGGCATCTTCATCATCCAGGGTAGTATTCATCATGCTGCGCAGGGGCGCCACCCCGTTGAAGTAGGAGTACATCACCGTATTCTCGCCAAACAGACCGCTCAGCCTGGCCACCCATTCCATGTTGGAAACAAAATATCCGCCCGGCGCGCTGTATCCGGCTTTTTTGAAGGCTTTTTGGGTGAGCGATTCGGTGATGCCTTCATCCACATCTTTGCCAAAAGTCGATACCACCTCACCATTTGAGTTGGCGTGCAGCATCTCGTGCGCCAGGGTGGCTGTCTGCTCATCCGGCGCTTTTTCCGTATCCAGCACAATATTGCCGCCCGCATCATAAAAACCGGGAAAATCTTTGTTCATGTCGCCCCGCCGGGCGGCGTCGCCGACCTGCCAGGGGCGTTCGGTGCTGCCCTCACGGTACACCTTGTTCTGACGGATCATGGATTGGTCATACAGGGTCTGCATGGCGGCAATACCCTTCACCTCGGTCACGCGCGGCTCCTGTTTGATCAGACCCCCATAAGCTTTTTTAAGCACGCTCAACGCCAGCAGGCGGCGGGCTTCCACATCGGCCAGGGGCGGGATGGGGGTGGTTTCACCTTCGCGCTGGATCACATTTGTATTCAGCAGGCGCTGCACCACCGCCCGGTTGCCGGCCGCCCGTTGAAACAGATGCAGTTTATGCGGCATACCGGCTCTGGGCAGCGCAAACAGATCGGCCGGTAACAGGGCTGACGGTTGGGCGCCTGCCTGCGGATCGGCGGATTCATGGGGCAGTTTCTTTGCGCTGTCGGTCGAGGGGGTCTGGGCGTGTTCCTGGGTCAAATCACACCTCATGGAAGTTGAACAACAGGTGAGTGATCGTATGCGCGGTATGACTGTGTTTCGGCAACTGATTGAGCGGGCAAACAGCCGGTATCAACCCTAAATCTGTTTAGCTTCTCCAGTATACAACATTTTTCGTTCGCGGTAATCAATGTATAATCAGGCCTCACACCGGACCCCATCACTGGCAACTGATCAAAACTCTCATTATTTTTTTAGAAAATTTATTCTGTTTACCTCTTGACAACGAAAGTCAAATCTTATATACTATGCTCTGTTCCCACTTTAGCGGGTAATGCGCATAATTGGGTTAGTGGAACTGGAAAGAGTAAAGAAATGCCTGTACCGATGGAGAGAGTTTCGCCTGTAACGCAAGCGTTTCAGGCGAGGGTGGCCCTTGAGCCCGGCATCAGTGCCTTTGAAAGCCTGAGTTTGATCGTTCATGCCGAAAACGTGTCCGGCCTGCATGAATGGGTATACCGGACGGCTTCTTCAATGCCTGGAGAGCTGAAGCGCGACCATCATATCGTGTTTGAAGGGCTTTTCTATGCCGTAGAACCTGTTCAAAGCGCGCAGTCGTTTCCTGAGTTGATCCATCAACTCTCCGTCGCAGATCCATTGACGCTGCGAGCCAGATTGATGGATGCCTATGCAAGGGTGAACCGGCCCAAAAAGGCCAGAATCGCCCCCGGCGAATCTCCCGATGAGTTCGCCAACGGTTACGACAACGTGTTGGGCAGCTTTGAAGCGTATTTCGAGTTCCTGGCCAGTCACTTTTCACGTGACTGCATCAACCCGGTGGTTGAGAATGCCGCTTACAACCTCATCATGGATCCACCTGCCATGCAGAAATTCATTGTTTCACATATGTGGAAGATATGGGAGGATGTAATGGAAAAAGAGTGGCGCCGCGTGGAACCTTTACTGCAACAAACGGTGCAGGTTTTTCAACAGGTAAGCCTGCGAGACCTCACCATCCGGGAGGCGGTAAGGGCGGTGCTGGAAGTCGATGATGAATCGATGTACGAAAAAATAAAAAGGAAACTGGAACATGTTCAACAACTAATTTTCGTCCCCTCTGCTCACGTTGGCCCATACCACTATCAATTGGGCCAGGCGAGCAAAAAATGGATGTTTTTCACCGTTCGTTCACCGCGTGGAATGACCCTGGAGACACCCGAATTGAATCAGAGTGAGATTCTGGTTCGATTAAATGCTCTGACTGATGAAACCCGGCTGAAGATTCTTCAGCTCATCGCCGACGAGGGTCCTTTGACCTCATCTCAAGTCATTGACCAGCTTGGGTTAAGTCAGTCTGCTGCCTCCCGCCATCTCATGCAGCTCAGCGCGGCCGGTTATCTGACCGAGAACCGTGTGCAGGGCGCCAAACAATATGCCGTCAATCCAAAACGGATCAACGAAACATTGCAAGGAGTGGCAGCTTATTTGTTGAATTAACAATCGTTCGCATCATCGGGATTTGAAAGGTCCTCTATGTTTCCGCAGCCTTTTGACGTTGAAAAGATTACACTTCATTCCAGAAAAAAGGACCTGGATCGGGAGTTGAATCAAATGAGATTAGTGCGTGCTGCCGAAAAATACCAAAATAAACAGTCCGTTCTGACGAACATCCGTGTTGCCGTCGGTCGGATGATGGTACGACTTGGCGAGCGTCTGGTAGATACCTCAATCGACACCGGCAAGTGTGTCGAAAAAGTATCATATTACGAAAAAGTTTCGTATTAATCGTAGCAATACGAAAGGGGTGTACGATGTTCAATCAACCGTTCAGTTATGAAAAACTGACCCTCGAGACCAGACAACAGGAGCTGGATCGGGAATTGGAGCAGATTCGCCGAATGAAGATTGCCGAAGAATGCCAGGAAAAGAAACCTGGTTTCGGACGCATCTTTGAAGTGATCGGTTGGACAATGGTTCGCTTCAGTGAACGTATCAGCCCGCGCCATGCAGAATGCGATTGCGCATAAATTGCCCTGTTGAACCCAGTTTCTTCCTGGAGAAAAAGAACCTCCCGCCGGATCCGGCGGGAGGATTTGCTTATCCTGCTTTTCTATTACAATCCGGAATGATCCGGTTACTTTTGCAGTTGTGTACCGATGCCGAACAGGTCAGCCAGGTTGGCCGCCGGGTCGATCACCGGCTCGATCAGCGGGGTAGCACAGGTGAACAGAGTGGTCACACCGGGGCCGTGCCCGGCTAGCTTACAATCACTGTGGACCACCACGCCAACGCTGATGGCCCCCTGCAGGTAATCACGTCCGAAACGGTTGTCGTGATCCAGCAAGGCCACAATATCACCAAAGCGGACCTTATCGAGCCCGTACTGCTCCACAGTTTCGGGGTCGCCCAGGGTAATGTCATAATCGCCCTTGGCCACATGCGCCGCGCCGATACCCGAGCCCATGGCCGCAGCCGGCACCATGGTGGTGACCGGGATCTGCAGCTTGCCGTTTACCTCTTTGATGTTCATCTTATGCAGCAGTTCGGGATCCAGATTGAACAGGCGGATGTCCGGGTAATCGGTCAGTTCAAGACCCTGGCCTTTCGCAAAGATGAGGATCTTGTCATCATAGGTGAGTTGCTGTTTGGCTTCGCGTGGGAAATCGACGATGACGTGTTCGGATCCGCCGTGATGCCCCAGCACACGGCCTTCAGCGCCTTCCGCTTTACCGGAAGCCACCACAGCCTTGTTACCGGAGCAGGCAAACACCTGCAGCGGCACGTTGGGGTGCTCATACGGTTTGCGGGTATCAGCAGTGCAGCTCACACCCGGTTCCACGTGGTCGCCGGCCCAGCCGCAGGCCGGGTCACCCACCTGGATGTTCAGCGTGACACCGCCGATGCCGGGCAGGATGAAGGCTGTACCGTCACGGCCCACCTTCCAGGTGCCGCTGGTCTTGGGCATACCGGCCGTGCACTGGAGGATAAATTCGACAATCCGGTTTTCGTTTGTTTTCAGCATGGTTGTCTCCTTAGCCTTTGTACTGGGTGCCGATGCCGTACAGATCGGCCAGGCTGGCGCGCGGATCAATGACCGGTTCGATCATGCGGGTGGCGCAGGTGAGCAGGGTGGCTACACCGGGGCCGTGTCCGGCCAGTTTGCAATCACTGTGAACCACCACGCCAATGGTGATGGCGCCTTTGTGATAGTCGCGGCCATAGCGGTTATCGTGATCCAGCAGAGCCACGATATCGCCAAAGCGGATCTTATCCAGTTTGTATTCTTCCATCGTGCGGGGATCGCCGGTCATGATGTCATAATCACCGGAAGCCACATGTGATGAGCCGATGCCCGAACCCATCACCGCAGCCGGCGCAATGGTGGTGACAGGCACCTGCAGCTTGCCGCCCACCTCTTTGATGTTCATCTTCTTCAGCAGCTCGGGGTCAAGGTTGAAGGTGGCAATGTCGGGGTAGTCCAGCAGCTTCAGGCCCTGGCCTTTGGCGCGGATGACGATTTTGTCTTCATAGGTCATCTTTTCCTTGGCTTCGCGCGGGAAATCGATGATGACATGTTCGGATCCGCCGTGATGCCCCAGCACCACACCCACCGCGTCTTTGGCATCGCCGGTGATCACACGGGCTCTGTTGCCCACGCACGAATAGATCTGCACACCGGTGTTGGGGTGCTCAAAACGTTTGAGGGTATCGGCAGAGCAGCTCACGCCCGGTTCCACATGGTCGCCTTCCCAGCCAAATACCGAATCGCCAGCCTGGATATTGACGGTGATCCCGCCGATGGATGGCAGAATAAAGGGCACGCCGTGCCGGTCAACTTCCCATGCTTTTCCAGTGCAGGGGGGGCCGGGCTGGACTTCGACAATAAATTCAACCAATTTCTCTTCGTTTGTCTTCAGCATTCGATGCTCCTTGGGAAAAGGGTACAGAAAAAGGATGGCGGCAGAAGAAGTATGGCAGGTTCGTCCGCCGCCCATCCAATTGTACAACGATTC
>CAZHMZ010000012.1:23851-41201 GCA_964532655.1 uncultured Anaerolineaceae bacterium | reverse complement strand
GTGACGTCCTGCAGTTGTTCAGGGTTCACCCCGGTTCTGTCACGCCGTGTAAAAATCAGCAATACGCCGGTATCGTCCAGCAGGTACAGTTCCGTCTCCCCGCCGGTAAAGCGTGTGACGCGTTTCAGCGCATCCAGATACACGCCTTCCTGCTCCGGCATACCGTTCGGCTGTTGGCAAGAGCCTGTCAGAACCTCCACCTCCCCCACCGAGAAAGCGCCATCCGGGCTAAAATTCATTGTACTGCTATACGCATTGCAACCGCTCGAACCACTGATCTCATCACCGTTCACCTCCAGCGTGATGCGCGAGCCGGTCAGCGGGTTTTCGCCCAGCAGCGAGGAAACCATCCACCGGCTGCCATCCAGTGTGAACGGTGCGGGCGGCGGTGTGGGGGTTAATGGAAACGGCAGCGTACAACCACTCAAAAACAAAAGCAGGATTAACAACCGAAACGGATGAATTCGATCGAGAACTCTTTTCATGGGGACACCGGATAATTTAAAGTGTATCACGAACGGAAAAAACGCATCCAGCCCCCGCGCTTGCTGATTCACTAATGATGGCGTCTCTATATTGACAATGATATCATTAATTGATATCATTGTTTTGTGACAGCAAACAACGAAGAACCCTTGAAAGCCTCACAGAGAATCCAATCCGATCTGATATTGAATGGGACGATGTGGTCAGCTTACTGAAATCACTGGGCGTCGAGGTAGTGACCGGCCGCGGATCTCGCGTACGCTTCTGTTACAACGGCCGGGCCGCGTTTCTTGACCGTCCGCATCCGAGAAATGAGTTGAAACGATATCAGGTTGCTGCAATCCGAGATTTTTTGCTTGAAACAGGCATCATCCAGGAGAATTTTTAGTTTTCCCGGAGGATATGAGAAGGATAATTCAATATGGATACGATGAAATATAAAGGTTTTGAAGCACGTATTGGCTACATGGAAGGGGATGATGTGTTTAACGGTAAAGTCCTCGGAATTCGTGATATTGTCACATTTGAGGGAACGAGTATCGAAGAATTAAAAGGCGCGTTTGAAGAAGCTGTCGAAAATTATCTGGATTATTGTAAACAACAGGGTATTCAACCAGAAAGATCCTACAGCGGCAATTTCCCGGTACGGACCACCCGCGAAATGCACGCGAAGTTCAGCAAGATGGCCGAAAAAGAAGACATGAGCCTGAACCAGTGGGTCATTGATAAGTTGACGCATTGTATTGAAGAGTAACTGTCATCAGCCAACTGGCTCTGGTATGAGAAAATACCGCCAGATTCTTAGTATGTTGTAAAACAAACAGCCCGGTTTCCGCCGGGCTGTTGTTGATAACATTTCAAATTTACTTTATTGCCGATTTGGCCGGAGCCGGGCGGTCCTTGCGGACAAACGGATTGTCTTTCAGTTCATCCAGCACCACCTCTACAGCCTTCTCGAGCTGCGGATCTTTGCCCGCGGCGGCTGATTTGGGATCCATTTCCACTTCCACATCAGCAGGAACGCCAACATTCTCCACTTCCCATTCGCCGTCAGGGCTGAAAATCGCCACACGCGGGGCGGTGATCGAACCACCATCGATCAGGACCGGATAATCATAGATCCCGATCAGACCGCCCCAGCTACGCTTGCCAACGGTCTTACCAAGTTTACGACGCCGGAAGAAGTTCGGCATGGCGTCGCCGCCAGAACCGGCCAGCTCGTTGATGATCATCGCCTTCGGCCCAAAAATGGAGGCGTTCGGGGTGGTGAAGTTTTTTCCCTCGCGGGTAGCCCAGTAACTGAGCAGCGGGCGATCCAGCATATCCAGCACGTAATCGGCCACAGACCCGCCGCCGTTGTAACGCTCGTCCAGCACCACCGCTTCTTTATCAAGCTGCGAGAAGTAATAGCGGTTGAAATTCATGAAGCCGTCCAGGGAAGTATCCGGCATGTATATATACGCCACGCGACCGTTGGAAAGTTCATCCACTTTTTTCCGATTATCCTCAACCCAGGCCCAGTGTCGCAGTATGGCTTCACTGCCCAGCGGCTTTACAGTGACGGTGCGGGCTTTCTCAGCATCATGGGTCTCGCCTACCAGCAGATCAGTTTGCTTTTCAGCGGTATTTTCAAACAACCGATAGATGCTGTCAGGAGAACGCAGCGGGATACCATTGACCGCCAGAATATATTCGCCTTCCTTCACTTTGATACCCGGTTCGGTCAGCGGAGAACGCAGTTCGGGATGCCAGTTGATGCCCTCATAGATCTTTTTAATGCGGTAATATCCGTCCTTGTCCACCTCATAGTCCGCACCCAACATACCAACCGGTACCGGTTCATGGGTCGGGATATCGCCCCCGTTGATAAAGACATGGCCGGCCACAATTTCAGCCGAGAATTCACATAACAGGTAGTTCAGATCATCACGGTTTTCCAGATGCTCCAGGAAGGGCAGATAGTGCCGGTATTCTTTTTCCAGATCGATACCGTGCATATCGGCATCATAGAAAAAGTCGCGCTCGATACGGTAAGCTTCGCGGTAGATCTGCTTCCATTCGGCTTTCGGGTTCACCAGGATCTGCATGGCATCCAGGTTCAATGCGCCATCACCGGCATTGGGTTTCGCTTCGGTTCCCACCAGGAAGAAATCTTTGGTGCCCACACCCTGGTACATCAACTTCTTGCCATCAGCACTCACCCAGTATGCCGACATCCTTTCCACAAACGGATCACTTTTTCGTTCCTTGAAATCGAACACATTCAGGTTGAAGGCCGGCGGTTCATAAGCAAGGCCCTGGAACGGCAGCAACTCCATGTAAAAGAGTTTATCTTCGATCGCCCGCAGACAGGTATAGGTGCGCTCAGGTACCGGTAAAGCCACAATACGCTGCTGAAGTCCGTCAAAGTCAATCTTGACGGATGGGGCTTCAGGCTTCTTGCCGGCTTCATCGTCCTTCTTCTCATCATCAGCCTTTTCGGCCGGTTTTTCGGGGGCTTTTTCTTCATCGCTTTCCAGGGCAAAGGGCGAAGCATCCTCGCTGTTGAGCACCGCGGCATACAGGCTGCGCAGCACCGAGCGATCCAAGGAGGTCATATCCAGCCAGCCTACGTTCAGACCAAAGTTGCTGCTACCGGTAAAGAACAGATACTTGCCGTTGGCGCTGAAACAGGCATCGGTGCAATCGGTCATGCCGTCGGTGATCTGAGTACATTTTTTAGCGTCCAGATCGTATACAAAGACGGCGCGCAACTGGTTGTCAAGCCGGCGTGTGTAGGTGATCCACTTGCTGTCCGGTGACCAAGCCGGGTTCAGCGTGCGTTCCGGATGTTCGAAAACTTCGGTGTCCACATGTACCAATTCGCGGCTGTCTACATCCACATACCACAGGTTGAGGGCCTTGTCGTGGAAGACGATCTTTTTGCTGTCCGGCGACCAGATGGGTGAGTAGAAGAAGGTCTTCTTTCCCATGCTGATGACAGTTTTCTTTTCGCCTTTCTGATCCGAGATGACCAGGTCGTATTCGCCGCTGGCATCCGAGAAATAAGCGATGGATTGCCCGTCAGGCGACCAGGCCGGGAAACGTTCAAAGACATCGGGGGTACGGGTCAGATTGCGGATATCGCCCTTTTTAGCCGGAACGGTGAAGATCTCACCGCGCGCTTCAAAGACAGCTCGCTGACCGGTGGGAGAAATGCCGGCATTCTGGATGTAATCCTTACCCTTTTTGAATTGCGGGCGGGTTTCGGGCATCTCGACAATCAACGAGATGTGCAGCGGGGTGCTCTTGCAGGCAGCTAAATCATAAATATGGATCCGGCCGGCCTGTTCGTAGATCAACCCATCCGGGCCTGAAGTCAGGGATCGCACGTCAAAATCATCATGGAAGGTGATCTGCTCCACCTTGTTGGCTTTTGAATCCCAGTGGAATACATTCATCGTCCGGTTGCGGTCTGACAGGAAATACACATCCTTCCCCACCCAACAGGGGAAGGTGTCGGTGGCGTTTTCATGCGGGATCTCAACATGATCCCATGTCTTCAAATCCACCACCCAGATGGGGTGTGTCATCCCGCCGCGGTAGCGCTTCCAGGTCCAGATCGTTTCAGGATACGGGGTGTAAGCGATGTGCTTGCCGTCCGGCGAAAAAGCACCATGATAGGCCATATACATGGGCAGTTCAACCGGCAGACCGCCCTCTACCGATACCGTGTACAAACGGGTCTGGCGCGGGTGGATCGTTTGTTGATTGGAGGCGAACAGCACCTGCTTGCCATCGGCAGACCAGCCCTGAACAAGTTGCGGCGACGAGTGATAGGTCAGGCGACGTGGAGCGCCCCCCTTCCGTGAGATCACATAGACGGCCTGATTTCCCTCATATTGAGCTGAAAAAGCCAGCCATTCTCCATCCGGAGAGAAATAAACCGTCTCGGCAGAGCCTTTATGCGCTGTCAGTCTTCGCGGATTTGAGCCGTCGCGGTTCGCGATCCAGATATTGCCTGCGTAGATCCAGGCAATCTCGTCCTTACTCATGCAAGGCTGTCTGAGAAACAGTGTTTCTTTTGCTTCACTTGATTTGGGACTCATGGAGCTTCTCCTTTAATGATTTGAGTCGGTATGGATAAAAAGATTGTGAGATGATACCAGAATGATCCGTTCCCCGCTTTCAACTGATCAGTGCATTCAAAATTATAGCATCACAAATATTTTTAACTAAACAACTCCGTTTATTGCCAAAAAAATACAACAAAACAAGTAGACAGATACCAACCTTGAAGATGAAAGCCGCGATTCAGGCGTTTCTGCATTTGACAGAGCCCCTTCATGACTGTACAATCAACCCCATCCGCTGTCTGTCTTTTCGCTGGAGGATTCCCCTTGATTGACCCGCATCTGCCCTTGATCGATTTACACCGCCACCTGGATGGCTCCGTGCGTCTTGAGACCGTGCTGGATCTCGGTTTGAAACATAACATCCCCCTACCTGCTACCACACTGGAAGAACTGCGCCCATTTGTTCATGTCACCGAACCGCAGGGAGGGCTGCTCAGCTACTTTAAGAAGTTCAAGTGGATGACTGCCATCCTGGCGGATTGTGATGCCTGCCGGCGGGTGGCCTATGAAAATGTGGAAGATGCCGCCCGTGAAGGGATCGATTACATTGAACTGCGCTTCAGCCCGTTCTTCATGGCCGAAACCTTCTCGTTGGATCCTAACGCGGTGGTGGAGGCGGTGATCGATGGGGTACAGACCGGTCAACGCGATTTTCACACCCGGGCCAACCTGATCGGCATTCTCAGCCGCAATTACGGCGAACGCTCATGGGGGGAACTGGAAACCCTGCTGCGCTATCGTCAGCAGCTGACGGCCATCGATCTGGCCGGCGACGAAATTCATTTCTCCGGCGAGTTGTTTGTAGAACAGTTCAACAAGGTGCGCGATGCCGGTTTGCACATCACCATCCACGCCGGTGAGGCAACCGGCCCGGCCAGCGTCTGGCAGGCCATCGACCAGCTTGGCGCGGAACGCATCGGACACGGCATTACCGCCGCGCAGGATCCGGCTTTAATGGACTATATGCTGCAAAAAGGCATCGGCATTGAAAGCAACCTGACCAGTAACCTGCACACCAGCCTGATCGACAGCTACCTCAGCCATCCGCTCAGGATATTCCTGCAGCACGGTCTGAAAGCCACCCTCAACACCGATGACCCCGGCATCAGCGCTGTTTACCTGCACCACGAGTATGAGACGGCTGCTCCGGCAGCCGGGCTTACCCCTGAGCAGATCCACCAGGCGCAAAAGAACGCTCTGGAGATCGCTTTCCTTTCTCAAAACGATAAGGCTGATCTGCTGGCCAAAAAGCAATAACTATATGCCCAACACAGAGGATTTCGAGAAAGGTCCTGTTTACAGGATTGTCAAATCGATACTGGCAGCCGTGTTTGGCCTGCTCGTGGGTGGGGTATTTGTGCTGTTTACCCAGTCAACCCCGCTGGAGGCTTTTACAGCCCTGCTCAGCAACGGGTTTGGCTGTGAAGCAGCCAACAACTGCGCCTGGCTGACCACGCTGCAGTGGTCCACCCCGCTCATTTTTTCCGGTCTGGCCGCGGCCGTGTCCTTTCGGGCTGGGGTCTTCAGCATCGGGCAGATCGGGCAGATGAGCCTGGGGGCTGCCTTTGCGGCCATGATCGCTTCGCGTGTGCAACTGCCCGGTGTTCTGCATCTGGTTGCCGCGCTGGCTGCCGCCGCTCTGGCCGGTGCCCTGTGGAGCCTGATCCCCGGGCTGCTCAAGGTATGTGTGGGCGTGAATGAGATCCTTTCCAGCCTCGTGATGAACACCATCGCGGGGTTTGTGATCGGCGCTATCCCCATGGGGCACGGCATCCCGGAAACAGCCCGTCTGGCGCGTCTGGCGGAGGGCACCAAGCTCAACAGCGGCTTCTTTCTGGCCCTTCTGGCGCTGGCATTTGTGTTGATTTATCTGTTTTCAACGGGCCGCGGTCTCGAGGTGCGGACGAGCGGGCAGGCGCCTGTATTCGCCCGCTTTGCCGGTATGCACCCCGTCAGGGCCGTGGCGTCTGCCATGCTGATCAGCGGAGCGCTGGCCGGATTGGGCGGCGCTGTTGAGGTACTGGGTGTGCATTACCAGTTTGTCACCAATTTTTCAGCGGTCGATTCGTTTGACGGGCTGATCGTGGCGCTGCTGGGGCAATCCAACCCGCTGGGTATTTTCTTCGCGGCCGTCTTTCTGGGCGGCGTGCGACTGGGTTCATTGGGCGGCCTGATGATCGATGCCGGCGTGCCGCGCGAATTGGGCGGAGCCATGATCGCCGTGATGGTGATCTTCATGTGCGCCGATAAGCTGTATCAGCCGCTGCTCAAGCGTTTATCCCGTCGGCACAAACCAGCCGGCTAATGTATCGCATAACCCGGCCTGACTCCTCTCAGCCGGGAATCAGTTTGTTGTTATCTCAGGGAGACCCCATCATGGAAACCGTAACGGAAGAATTTGTCTACTTAAAACGGATCACCTCAGCCAATCTGTTCCCCGTTCTGGCATTGAGTGAGACCCTGTCAGCCGACCAGCGGAAAATGGTGGCTGATAACTCGGTTTCGCTGGCGCAAGCTTATTGTTCAGAAAACGCCTGGGTACGGGCTGTTTATATGAATGAGGACCCGATCGGATTTATCATGATGCATTACGGCGGAGAGATCGAAGAAGGCATTCTCTGCCCGGGCGCGTTTTTATGGCGCTTTATGATTGCCGGTCCCTACCAAGGCAAAGGTTACGGCAGAACCGCCCTCAATCTGGTGGTCCAGCAATTAAAGGCACAGGGATATCGTGAACTGTACACCAGCGCCGGGCAGGGAGAAGGCAGCCCGCTTGAGTTCTATAAACGGCTGGGGTTTGTGCCCACCGGCGAAATACTGGAAGACGAGGTGGAACTGCTCCTGAAGTGGTAAGCCCGCATGGTACCGGGTGGCAGCCATTCAGCAAAAATAGCTTATTTCTTACTCCTCAATACCGCCTCGTACTTTTTCCGGTACGGGGCTTCGGTCTCCTGAGCAGCCAGATCCCAAGCGCGGTCCATCAGCGATGTATCACCCGTCTCATCCGCCGTCTGCCGGATGGACTGAATGATATCCAGTCGCAGCAGATTGTAGTGATCTTCCTGCCGGCAATCCAAAAAACGCTGTTCCAGGCAGTTGATTACGCGCTCACGGTTCTCCGGGTTGGTAACGGCAATCTTCCAGATATTCTGAATGCACTGGCGTGAGGTGATGAATTTCTCATCCTTTGTACAGGATAGCAGGTTATCCAGCACACAGTTGATGCGTCCCTCGTGATCGCTCTTGGCCAGGTTGCACAGTACCATGATGCCAATCGAACGCTGGTAGCTGTTTTGATGCCACAGCCTGGCGACCATTGGATCCCAGGCTTCATACACCCAATCCACCGGCTGGTTGGTCAGCTCCAAAACCGCCTGAAGGGCGCTCAAACGGAGTTTGTTATCAGTGGATGAAAGGGTTTCAAGGAGCTGCGTTAGTTCAGTGTTCATCGTGTTGATGTCTCCATGAATAAACTGGCAGTGAAATGACAGTGAAATAGCCAGACAGTGAGGTTGGAGTTGACGGTAAACGTTACAACGGGGGATTGGGGAAACGGTGATGGATTTTTTGCGCGACCGTGCCCGATTTTTCCACTCCGCGCACCCATTCGTAATACAGCGCTTTCACACTGGTCATCAAAACGCCGGCGTTCCGCATGCGCTCCAGGCCAATAATTTGCCCCTCACCCGGTGAAGCCACCGCATCGGTGACCGCCGCCACCCTATACCCCAGATTGAGCAGACCCATAGCCGACTGCGCCACGCACACATCTGTTTCCAGACCGGTCAGAATAATGGTATTTCGTCCGCTGGAATCGACAGCCGCCAGAATATCAGGGTTGGCAGCCAGGTTGAAGTACATTTTGTTGTACACGGGGGCATCGGTGGGCAGCAGGGGTAAAAGCGGCGCGGTCATCGACCCGCACAGGGCCATATCTTCCGCTGTAGCCAGCATGGGCACTGACAATGCCGCGGCAACTTCCATCAACCAGCCAGTGCGGTCCACCAGTTGACGGGCGGCTTCGGGAGCGCACTTTTGCAGGAAAACATCCTGAATATCGATTAGCACCAGAAGGCAATCATCTGCTTCGATCAGCGTGTGTAAAAGTGGGTTTGGGGACATGAAAAATTTCCGTGGGGAGAGGATGTGGCTATTTATACCACCAAAAACCGCCCGCTATGAATAAGCGGCTATCTTCTCCGCAATGTACCGCGCGTTTTCTCCCACCCCCAGCAGCAACCCGCTTTTCATATCCGGCAGCCAGGGCAGCCCCACAAAGTAAAGACCCTCAGACGAAGTTTCGCCCTGCCGTGAAACAGGAAAGCCTGCCGCATCAAAGATGGGCAGTTTGATCCAGCGGTAGTCAAACCGGTACCCGGCGGCCCAAATCAGGGTAGTGATGCCAGACTTCTTCAAATCCAAATCTGTTATCTCTTCCTGGGCTAAACCGTCCTGAAGGGTCTCCACCGTTTCCGGCGGGGCTTCGATCCCGCTGCGTTGGATGAATGCATCAATCTGATGCAGCGTTTCCTGCTCAAACCGGTCTGTGTTGAGGAGACTTTGCTTCATACCGGGAAGAAACGTCAGGGTATCCCCTGCCGCTCCGGATAGCCTGCCCACCAACCGGACCCCATCCCTCGCAAAACGGTGCAGGTTAATGGTGTGCCCGCCGTTCACCCCGGAAATCTGTACATTGGCCTTGAAGCGTGCATTCAGGTTCGGCAGGCGATCGGGGGTACGGGTAAAGAAACCGGTCTGGTTAAGCCAGTCAACAATATCGCGTCCGCGGTACCGGCGCGGCAGCCGGCCTGCGCCCCCAACACTCAGGTAAACCTGCCTTCCGCTTTGATACAACTCCTCGGCAATCTGGCAGCCCGATTGTGCGCTTCCCACCACCATCACTGCCCCGTCCGGCAGAGATCCCGGGTTCCGATACCGGCCTGAATGAATTTGAAGCACTTGCGGAGAAATCCCATCAGCGAAATCCGGGATGAGCGGAGTCTGGAAGAGACCCGCTGCCGCGATCACGTTTCTGGCTGTGATTTCCCCGCCTGTCGTCAGCAGCCGGTAACCTCCGCCGGTCATGGGCGATAATTCATTCACCTGTACACGGTATTGAACAGGTAGATTGTTTGTGCGGGTGTATTGATCAAAGCGCGTGATGATTTCCGGCAGCGCCATGAAATTATTCGGCGAGTTCTCCGCGTACTCCGCGCCAGGCAGGCGGAATGCCCAGTTAGGCGTGTTCAGGCAGAATGAATCCCAGCGGTCTTCACGCCACGCGCTGCCGGGGTAAGCGGATTTTTCCAGAATGGTAAATTCGCGCCCCGCCTGTTTCAGGTAATACCCGGCCGATAATCCACCCTGACCGGCTCCAATAATCACCGTTTCAATATCAAACATAAAACCCCCTTACTGATACACATTTCCCGGGCAGATTCATCCCGGGAAATCTGAAAACCATTTTCTTTATTTTGCGGGCTGTTTTTGGCGACGCTGACATGCAAATTCACGGGCCTGCTTGAGCCACATGATGACTTCGTCATCCACATCGTCCGCAGTGTTCAACTCCAGGTGATGCATGAACCGGCCACAGGCCGGTTCAACAATTTGCTTCCATCTTGTTGAGGGGTCCCGGGCAGGCAGCGACACGCTCAACACCAGCGGAACGGTCGATTTGATGTACTGTCCGGGGATCCAGACCCAGGCAAATACCTTATCCGCTTGATAGGCGACCTGGCTTTTGGAAATCCGCAGTTCAAAAGCGCCTGTCTCGCCCACCGCCCGTGAGACCGTCTCAAACAACTGGCGAGATTTTTCTTTCCCCTCAAAGAATTCATCCAGCGTCATGACGACCTGTTTTATTTCTTTTCTGCCTCAATCAGAAAAGTGCGCGCTGTAAAGAGCAGTTGTCCGTCTTCCTGCAGCATATCCTCAAGCTTGAACAGATAGTCCAGGTGGGTATCCACGCTGAACCCCGGCACCATCCAGGGAATCGCTTTGAGATAGTAGACAATGGCGCCTACATCCGTGAACTCAAACTTTCCCTCCCAGTTCTGCACATCCCGAATCTCCATCCCTGCGGCTTCCAGTAACGGAACATAACGTTCAGGGGTGCAATTTTCCCACGGCAGCGGAACATCGAATACGGCCAGCAAATCATCAGCCCACAGGCCGTGTACCTGTTTGGTGAGGAAAACACCGCCCGGCTCGAGAATCCGGCTCACCTCAGCAGAATTGATCCCGGAATGGCGGTTGAGTACCAGGTCAAATTCGGCATCGGCAAACGGCAGCGGGGTGGTTTCATTCAACGGCACGTCAATCACGCGGACACCCAGCGGTTCAAGCCGTTCTTTGACCAGCCGGAAATTGGGCGGGTATTCTTCGGTGACGGTCACGCTTTCCGGCCAGTATTCCTGCAATGAAAACAGCTTCTCACCGCCACCGGTCCCCATATCGAGCAAAGAGCGCGAACGGCGCATCAATTCACCGGCGCGTTTTTCATACGACCACGGGGGCAGTTCTTCGATCATTCGTCCATCCAGATGGGAGAAATCCCATCCGGCAAAAGGTTCTATCTCCTCCTGTTTCCAGGTTTCAATCAATTGCTTTCTGTACACCGAAACTCCTCCTTGAGAATACCCTGTGGCCCTGATCAGAAGGATATGATCAATAACAGGCCGCACAGGTACTCTATTCTGCTGCTTCGAGGGCAATCTCCACCATTTGCATGAATTTAGTCTGGCGCGCTTCCGCCGATGCTTCTTCACCGGTGAGCGGGTTATCGCTGACCGTCAGGATGGCGAGCGCGTCGAATTTGTGTTTGGCCGCCAGAGTATACAGACCGGCCGCTTCCATTTCGGCGGCCAGAATACCAAAATCAGCCCAGATCTTCCACCAGTTGGGATCATCGCCGTAGAACGTATCAGAAGATAATACCGGTCCTACCTGCACACCGATATTGCGCTGGATGGCAGCTTGATAGGCCTTGAGCAAGAGCGGAAAGCTGGCCACGGGGGTGAAATCCATGCCGCCAAAGCGCAGCCGGTTGATATGTGAATCGGTAGAGGCTGCCATAGCCAGAACGATGTCGCCCACCTTCATTTGCGGCTGCATCCCACCGCATGTGCCGATGCGGATGACCGATTTGACATCGTACATCGTCACCAGCTCGGTTACATAGATCGAGATGCTCGGAATGCCCATGCCGGAACCCATCACCGAGACACGTTTGCCGTGATAAGTGCCGGTGTACCCCAGCATGCCGCGCAACTCATTGAAGCAGACGGCATCCTCCAGTAAATTTTCTGCGATATGCTTTGCCCTCAGCGGGTCACCGGGCATTAAAACGGTTCGGGCGATTTGCCCCTCTTTTGCACCAATGTGAATGCTCATATTCCACCTCTGGGATAATTATAACTGGAAGCAGAGTGAATATGATATATGGGGCATCCGGAGGTGGTTTGCAGTCCCCAATTTTGTGCCATGCGAAAAGCGTTATCGGGCGGGTGAAGAACGTTCGGGTTCACCAGTGAACCCGAACGAACGGAACCCACCGATCATGGCGATTCTTTCGGTGGGCTCTCGGCTCGAGTGTATACTATTGGCAACAACCCCTACCCCATTGAAATTGATATGATTTTGTGCGATACATATCATACAAGGAGGGATATATGTTGAAAGTAACTCGATTTTTCGCATTACTGGTATTTTTATCATTATTTGCTTCCTGCTCTGCAAAGAATGTCGAAAAAGAGCTCGCATCCGATATGGCAACATCCTATTTCACGATTGACTATCAGGATTTGGGTAATTGGCTGGGATCTTTTCAAACCAGTTCCTATTATGCAGACTTCCTCAATAAGGAAGCCATGCCGGTGTTAGGTCCCTTTTTCACGGACAATAAAGTGCAGAGCTCCGTAAAACTCCAATCCATCGATGAGTACTATCGCAAAGACTTTGAGGACAAAGCAGATGTAACCATATGGAAGATTGTGCTGGAGGTTACTCCAGCCTGGCCGGATGATGGACCGCCCTATCCGTTCAACACAGGCGCGGCTCAGAATATCCCCTGGCCGGAAGACGGTCAGGCAACGGTGTATGTTGTTACGAATAATGACGATCACAAGGAAATATTCCTGATCTCACCTCTGGATATTGACCGGATTGTCGAAAATTTTTCAAAGTAACCGAACAGGCGGTTCGTGCAGACATTGACGATGTCATCACAGAAATGCCGTTGGGTTTCCGACATTCGTCGTCAACCCAACCTACGGAATTGCGAAATCCAACACGCATAGGGTGGGTGAAGGGCGGTTTGTTTTCCAGTGATTCACAATGCCCATCCGCCCGGAATCCACCGACTGGGTTGATGTTCCGATATCTCGATTCACACAAAAAACCGGGCATGGAAATCCACGCCCGGTCTGTCTTCATAACAACCCTCTACACCAGATCCTTGCGGATACGCGCGCTCAGGAAGTCTAAAATCCACACCACAATGATGATGGCATACAGCGCGGTGCCGGCTTTGCTGTACTCCAGCGTGTTGATTCGCTGCGACAGGTAATACCCGATGCCGCCTCCGCCCACAAAGCCGATGATGGTGGAAATACGCACATTGATATCCCAATGGTAAATCACAAACGATAGAAAATACGGGATGATCTGCGGAATGACGGCGTAAAAGATTACCTGGCTCCAGTTGGCGCCGGTGGCACGCAGCGCTTCAATCGGTCCGGCGTCAATGCTCTCCACCGATTCGGAGAACATCTTGCCCAGCGAAGCAGTGGTGACAAACACCAGTGCCAGAATGCCGGCGAACGGCGTGCCATAGCCCACAATCAACGCAAAGATGGTCGCCATTACCAGCGGCTCATACGAGCGGATCAGGTTGAGCAGTGAACGAACCACATAGTAAATGCCTGTTCCAATCGGGCCGTGGCGGGTGATGTTACTGGCCGCCATAAATCCCAACGGAACCGCAAAAACCGTCCCAACGGTGGTAGCCAGCAGCGCCATGAAAATGGTCACCACGATGGCATCCACCACATCCTTCACCGTGCCGGTGAACATCAGACGCGTGTCGGGGGTGCTCACATCGGCGCGCAATTTCACCGGCTGCCCCTCTTTGGTGGCAAGGATCGGTCTGATCTCCACCTCGCGGCTGAACTCACCACTGGCATCGGTGCTGAAACGCCCGGCAGCCAGGGTATTGCCATCGGGGAAGACCCACCACATGGCTACAGGCGTATTGGCGCCCAGGTCATACCCGTGAACAAAAAATGACTGGCCTGGTTCACCGCATAAAAGCTCCAGCTCAATACGCGGACCGCTGGTCTGCTGACTGGCTTCAGGAGCCGAGCCGCACGGCACTGGAAAATCATACTCATAGGCGATGCTGCTGGAGGAACGGGTGAACACATCGGCGCGGAAGAACTCGCCCAAAATTTTCTCTGCTTTGGGGGCCGAGGTAACCAGCTTGACCGGATCAAACTGGGTAATTTTCAGGCTGACCGCGTACACCACAATCACCGCGATCAGGATCAGCGTAAATCGTACGGGTTTGAGGTATTTCGACAGGGATTTCATGGCTAGCGAATCTTTTCCCGCAAACGCGCGCTGAAGAAGTCAAGCGTGATCACCACCACCGCAATGGCGATAAATGCGCTCGACAGGGAGCGGTAATCACCCAGCAAAATCCACTGGTACAGGAAAAAGCCAATTCCGCCGCCGCCCACAAAACCGATGATGGTGGAGGAGCGCACGTTGATATCCCAGCGGTAGATGGTGAGCGCGGTGAAGGACGGCACAATTTGCGGGATCACCGCGTAGCGCACCACCTGAATCCAGTTGGCGCCGGTAGCCCGCACGGCTTCGATTGGACCGGGGTTAATCCCCTCAATCACCTCCGAATACAGCTTGCCCAGCGCCGCGATGGTATGCACCGTGATGGCCAGCATGCCCGGAAACGGCCCCAGCCCCACGATCACCACAAAGATGATGGCCAGGATCAGCGCCTCGATGGAGCGGAAGAAGTTGAGCAGGGTGCGCATCACATAGTAGATCACCATGGTGACCGGGTTTCCACCCATTAGATTTCGGGCCGCCAGAAAACTGATCGGCAGCGCCAGAATAGCGCCCAACGTGGTGGCTACCAGTGCCAGTGCGATGGTCTCATAGATACCCTGCAGCAGATACCCGGCCGTCTTGGTCAACTGAATGCCTTTGATCTGCTTAGTCTGTGAAACCGTCGGCTGGTGAAGCGTGGGTGAGGTGGGGTCGGTGGAGTTGGTGAGCACACGCGGCGGCACCTGGATGAAGAAGGAAACTTTGCCCTCCGAATCGGTTACTCCCTCCCACTTTCCGGCCTGCGAAGAGATGGTATCGATCCAGTACAGAGTCACCGGATAATCCGGCCACAGGCCTTCGGCGTTGATCGAAAGAAATTCATTGACGTTGGCGCAGGACGGGGTGATGTATACCCGCACACCGTTCACGGTCTTGTCCGGCAGCGGCGGATCTGAGGAACAGGGCACCTCAATAAACGCCCAACCTTCTTTCACTTCCGATTTTGATTCAAAGAAGCTGGGGCGCAGCATGGGTTTGATCACCGCGGAAGCCCGTTCCTGGTTCTGGAAGAGCGCCGCGGGCTTAAAATCGGTCACCTGCGAGCCAATGCCAAAAGTCAGCACCAGCCAGATCAGCACGCCCACAAACATGGGGCTGCGGCTGGCCGTCAACAGCGTATCGATAATGTTCCAGACCCAGAAAAGACCCGCTACATAGTACCAGGCAGGCACTTTGTACCACACCACGGTGAGCACCGCGGTGACCGCCAGAAGCAAAATGGTACTGCCCCGTTTGGTACGGCCCTGAACCATCTGCCCCAGCCCCGGAACCAGCGTAGACAGGATAACCGACAGAACAAACCATCCTTTGCCCGTTCTTTTTCCTGCCGGTTTGGCCATTATGAACCTACCATGGTGGCTTTGACTTCCTGGGCCTCTTCGCCGTAAATTTCTTTAAAGCGAGCCCGGTTGATTTCCTGCGGGGAGCCCTCAAACACTTTGATGCCGTCTTTGAGCGCAATCACATGTGTGGCATACCGCTGAACCAGATCGAGGAAGTGCAGGCTGCAAATCACCGTGGTTCCGCGACTTTTGTTCAGCATTTCAAGATACTGCAGAATACTGTGCGCCAAAACGGGATCCAGACTGGCCACCGGTTCATCAGCCAGCACCAGGGTGGGTTCCTGCATCAGGGCGCGGGCAATCCCAACCCGCTGCTGCTGCCCGCCGGAAAGCGCATCGGCGCGCTCTTCCGCTTTATCGGCAATACCCACCGTTTCCAGCGCCTGCATGGCCAGTTTGCGATCTTCACGTGACCACACGCCAAACAGCGAAGGCAGTGTGCTGACGTATCCCAGTCGTCCGCTGAGTACGTTGGTGATCACCGACGAGCGTTTGACCAGGTTGAACTGCTGGAACACCATGCCGATGTGCCTGCGGATATGGCGTAGCTCACTGCCCTGGGCGGCCGTCACATCCTGGCCGTTCCAAATAATTTGGCCTGAGGTGGGGTCGATCAGGCGGTTGATGCAGCGCAGTAGAGTGGATTTCCCTGACCCGGAAAGTCCGATGACGACCAGAAACTCGCCGTCAGGTACCGTGAAACTGACATCGGTCAATGCCTGGGTACCGTTCGGGTAAACTTTGGTTAAATTCTTAACTTCGAGCACGGTATCCTTTCATAAAAAGAAAGGGCTGTCTGGTCTTTCGTTCAGACAGCCCTTTTGGTTACTTGCTGTTAGTCGATTGCAGAGGTGTAATCGAAACCGGCTGCCTGCAGGTAGACGCGGAACTCATCGTAGAAGGTGTCGTCAGTCTCTTTGACCGCCTCAAATTCATAAATGGCCTTGAGAATGGCTTTGCCATCTTCGGTGGCTGATAGATCCAGGAAGGCTTGTTTGATCTTTGCGACCAGTTCGGGGTCCATACCGGTGGCAAATGAAATGTTATCGTTGGGGATAACGGGATCGGTCCGCCAGATCACATCGATCTTTTCCATGACATCCGGGATGGATTCCTGCAAAGCAGGGTTGGTGCGAACATCGATAAAGGTGGCACCGAAGTCGCAGATCCCGCCGGCATTCAAAGCGGTAGCAACGGTTGGATGCCCTTGAACAAAAGCGGCTGCCTGGGTGGTGATGCCCAAATTGGCCAGATAGCCAGCGGGGATGATATAGCCGGAGGTCGAAAGCGGATCGGTCCAGCAGGGTTTCTTGCCCTCAAACTGAGCCAGAGCGGTGGCAGCGTCGGCGGTGTTTGTGTTGGTTTCAGGATCAAAATACGATGTGAAACCGCTGGATTTGGCCGCGATAATCTGCGCGCCGTAGAAGGTGGAGCCATAGCGTTCCACAATCAAGCCCACATCTGCGTAGCCTTTATCATGGGCAACCAGGTAAGCAAAGGTTGGGAACAAGGCAATATGCGCATTGCCGGAGCCCATTGCCTCAATCAGAGCGGCATATGAGGTGGGAATGTTCGGTTCAAAAACCAGACCGGTGGCCTCAGATAAAGCGTCCACCAGCGGGCCGCCGCTTTCAACAATCTGCTGGCTGGTCATGGAGGGAGCAAACGCCAGGATGATCGGGTTCTCGGCCGTGCCCAGTTCGACGGCAGGAGTTTCGATTGGGGCTTCGGTTGCTTCCTCAACAACCGGGGCCTCGGTGGCAGGTGGCTGCGTGG
>CAZHMZ010000012.1:11836-23751 GCA_964532655.1 uncultured Anaerolineaceae bacterium | reverse complement strand
GGGGCTTCGGTTGCTTCCTCAACAACCGGGGCCTCGGTGGCAGGTGGCTGCGTGGCGGCAGGGGCTGCACATGCGCTCAATACCATGGTGCTGATGACCAGCACAGAAAGAATGAACAGTACGCTCAGCTTCTTCATTATTCTATCTCCTTGACAAATTGGATCCGGTTAAAGGTTTCTCAATACCTCTAATTATAGCGAGATTTACCATACGCGCACATTGAAAAGCTGTCACTTTGAGATTTTTCCTGTCGGTAATTCTGGGGAATCTCTCCTGACGGTATAATGAAAGTCAGCCTGTTTTCTATCAGGAGATTTCCATGTACCGATCTGAAAATGAATGTCTTTGGCCGGATCGTAAACCAGATTTTTCGCAACTCGAGGCGATTTGCCGGCGCGAGATACCGGAACGTCTGCCGTTTATCGAGTTATTTGCAGATCCCGAGGTGATTGGGGCGGTTCTGGGAGAGACGTACATTCCTTATAACCGTCAGAATCGTCAGCAGTGTCAGGCCGGGCAGCTCCAGCGCATTCGTTTCTGCCGCAAGGTGGGCTGGGATTTTGTCTGGCAGCCGGTCAACATGGATTTTTATCAGGTGCAGCTTTCCGCTGATGATACCGCCGCCCTGCCACGCAGCCAGCGACGCTGGGTGGATGAATCACATGGCGTGATCCAGACCTGGCAGGATTTTGAAGAGTATCGCTGGCCGGAGTGGGCCTCGCACAACGACGCCGATTTTGAGTTCATGGCTGCCAGCCTGCCGGAGGGGATGAAGATGACCTTCACCACCGGCGGCGTGCTGGAATGGGTGATGTGGCTGATGGGTTTCGTGCCGTTCTCCATGGCGCTGTATGAGCAGCCGGATCTGGTGGAGGCCATGTTCCAGCGCATCGGTGATCTACTGGCCGCAGTGGTGGATAAAACGGCTTCCCTGCCTGGGGTGGGCGCTTTCTTTTTGGGCGACGATATGGGCTACAAGACCGGTACCTTTATCAAGCCGGCCCACATGCGTAAATATGTTTTCCCGCAGCAGAAACGGCTGGCGGAGATCACCCATTCGCACGGACTGCCGTTTTTGCTGCACGCCTGCGGCAATCTGGAAACGATCATGGATGACCTGATCGACGAGGTGGGAATTGATGCCAAACATTCATATGAAGACAGTATCCTGCCCGTGACGGAAGCCAAACGACGGTATGGTGATCGCATCGCCATTTTGGGCGGGGTGGATGTGCATTTTTTGTGCACCGCCACAGAAGATGAGGTGCGGGTTTACACCCGTCGCGTGCTGGAGGAATGTATGCCGGGCGGCGGTTATGCGCTAGGCACCGGAAACTCGGTGGCCAATTACATCCCTGTGCGCAATTATCTGGCCATGCTGGATGAGGGGCACAAGTTGGGGAGGTATTAATATTTCCCCCTTACCCCCTACCCCCTTTCCCCGATGGGGAAAGGGGAGTTAATGCTTAATGAACGAGGCTGTGCAGAAGACTGCACAGCCTCGTTCATCTGCGGGTAAAACCAAAACATCACTTGCGGTATTTATTATCCTGGGTTGAAAGGAAGGCAACTCTTTGGTTTTCCCGCTTCGCCAGCGAGTTTTGACGTTCTGACGTCAAAACTCGCTGGCATTAAAAAACTTTCCCCGCCCCTGGAGGGGCGGGGATAAAGGGGGTGGGGTGATTACTCCTCCACCTTCACATCCAGCATAAACCGTTTGCGGAATAGTGCCCGGTACCACACCGCAGGGCGGTTGGGCGCAGTATACGTCATGCGCTCTATCGCGATCAGCGGAGTTTGCGGCTCCGCTTTCAGCAGACGCGCTTCCGCGGCATTGGCCATACGCGCTTCAATATCCAGCTCGGCGCGCAGCAGCGGAATTTCCGAGACAAACACCAGCACTTCGTGCAGCGGCTGGTCGCGTAAATCCATGTTCATCAAAGAGGGGCACAGCTCTTCCGGGATATCGCGCTCGGTATAACACACCACCTGCCCGTCCAGCAACTGGCGACGTTCAATGTGGATCAATCGCTCGCCGGGTTGAATATGCAGCCGCTCGGCCGTTTCAGCCGTCGCCGAGATCATTTCCTTCGCCAGATCCTCATACGCCACGCGCTCTTTACCGTACAATTGAATCAGCGAATCTTCCGAAAAGAAAAACGGCACCGCGTTGGGATGTTCGGCCAGCACAAAGGATCCCACCCCGTGCTCCTTGCGGATCAACTTCTCGGCTTCCAGTTGGTCGATCGCTTTGCGCACCGTTCCCCTGCTGATCCCATAACGTTCAATCAGCACGTCTTCGGTGGGGAGCTGACCACCGGGTGGAATTTCGCCGGAGATGACCTGTCTGCGCAGGATCTCGAGCAACTGGCGATATTTGGGCATAGCCCCGGAAAGAATTTTATTTTCAGTAAATACGGACATTACAATTTCACCCTGATGTATATTTTGCTCTATCCATTATATCAGTTATATATATAACTAGATAACAACACACTCTTTCGCCTTTCACTGAAGCAATGGCCACCTTTTCTTGGATCAGATCACTGGCCATATTCGGGAACGCCTTTCTCTGTCCTTCTATTTCGAAGTACCCTATAATAGCCGAGAATCATAACGCGGATTTGTTGCTACCCCATTAAGGTATTTCCCCATGATCATAAAAAAAGTGAATGCTGCTGACAGTTTTGAGGCAATTGGGGAGATCTATGCCTCCAGTTGGAAGGCAGCCTATCAGGATATCATCCCGCAAGACTACCTGGACGGGCTGAATGGCAGCCGTTGGGCGGGCGTGATCGCCAAAAGCCAATATACCGCGTTTGTGGTGATGGATGGCGAAAAATACGCCGGAACATCCTCCATCGCTCCCGCCAGAGACGAAGGGCTGGAAGGCTGGGGTGAGATCGTCTCCATATACATGCGGCCGGAATATTTTGGCAGGGGATATGCCGGCCCCCTGTTGGAATATGTTATCGGCGCGCTGGCGGAACGGGGGTACAGCGATATCTATTTGTGGGTGCTGTCCGAAAACGTTCGCGCACGTCGATTTTATGAAAAGAACGGCTTTCAAAAAAAAGACCACACCAAAAATATCAACATCGGGGGAACAGACCTGACGGAAGTTCGCTACATCCGGCATCTCTCGCGTTCATCAAATCAGAAAGGAGACGAAAAGACACATGACCACGTTTGAAAAAAGCATGCAGGTCTTATCCAACCTCTTCGGAAGGGATTTTACGTTTGTCCTGGCAACAGCAAAAGACAACAGACCTTCTGTAAGGGTGGTGGATACGTTTTACGACGGCAGCGTGTTTTGGATGGTTACCTATACGAGGTCAAACAAGGTGAGAGAGATTATGGAAAACCCGCATGTTGCGTTGTGTAATAACTTCCATATCTTCAAAGGAAAGGCTTACAACACGGGGCACCCGTTAAGAGCGGAGAATCAGGCGATCAGAGAGATATTGATCAAAGAATTCGCGCCGTGGTATTTTGCACACAATGATGAAAATGATGAGCACATGTGCTACGTAAGGATTGAGCCGGAAACAGGCGTGTTTCATAAAGACGGCACAGGGTATCGCGTGGATTTTGTTCACCAAACGGCCGAAGAGTTTCCATTTACGCCGGAAATTGAGATAGGTAATTAACCCGCAGTTCTTATTCAGTTCGTTGTTATCAACCTATTCTGATAAAGGCATCGGATGGCGGTTGGAAATTTTCCATAATTCTTTCTTCTGATCCGCCCACAATCAGCTTCTCTCATGGCACACATAAGTTCCTGATCGAATGCTGTACCTTCTCCTGATTCATCACCTGTCTCTGCCTGCATAGTAAAAACCCATCTGCTAATATCTGACCGTTAAAATCTCATCAACACGTCCGATTAATTATGAGTTACTTTTTTCTCAATTGATTTTCATGTATAATATAGTTATATATATAACTATATAACCATTTGTTCCCTTATCTCTCATTTTGTAAAACAGAAAGTAATTCTATGACCAATTTCGAACTGAACGGTACCAATCTGAACGCAGAGATCGTCCACCGCATCGCCGAAGCGTGGCAGGACCCGCAATCTTTCACCCTGTCCATCGCCCCAGAAGCAGCCGCGCGTGTAGAGCGCGCCAGCCAGGCCATCGCCGATTTCGCGCAGCGCGGCGAGATCATCTATGGGGTCTCCACCGGTTTTGGTGATTTCAAAAATATGATCATCCCGCCCGAGCAGGTGAAGCAGCTCCAGCGCAACATTATCATCAGCCACGCCACCGGCATGGGCGATTTTCTGTCCGGCGATGTGGTACGCGCGATGATGGCCGTCCGTGTGCAGGCCTTCCTCAACGGTCATTCCGGCATCCGTTTGCAGGTGATCGACTCGCTGCTGCAGATGATCAACAAGGGTGTGTACCCGCTCATCCCGTCGCAGGGCTCGCTGGGCGCTTCCGGTGATCTGGCTCCCCTGGCTCATATGGCATTGCTGCTGATCGGTGAGGGCAGCGCCTGGTATCACGGGCAGGTTTTGCCCGGTGAACAGGCCATGCAGCAGGCCGGTATCCCGCTGATCGACCCTGAAGCCAAGGAAGGCCTGGCTCTCACCAACGGCACCTCGCTCATCACAGCGCTCGGGGCGCTCACCGTGCACAAGGCACGTGGTCTGGCCGATCTGGCCGATGCAGCCGCCGCTTTGAGCATCGAAGCCCTGCGCGGCACCCCGCTGGCCTTTGACGAACGGATTCATCTGGCTCGCCCGCATGCCGGGCAGATCCACTCTGCGGCCAATCTGCGAAAGTTGCTGGCCGGTTCGGAATTGGTGCGAGGGTTTGACCCGCTGGATGTGCAGGACCCGTACAGCCTGCGCTGCTCGCCGCAGGTGCACGGCGCCGCGCGGGATGTGATCGATTTTGCCGGCCACGCGGTGGAGATTGAACTCAACTCCACCACCGATAACCCGCTCATCTTTTTTGAGGACGACGGCAAAGCGGTGTGCATCTCCGGCGGTAATTTCCACGGTGAAGCTGTGGCCATCCCGCTGGATAACATCAAGGTTGGTCTGGCCGAGCTGGCCAGCATCTCCGAGCGGCGCATTGCCCGCCTGGTGGACCAAAAAGAGAATAAGAACCTGTTGCCGGCTTTTCTCATCCGCGAAGGCGGCGTCAACTCCGGCTTTATGCTGGTGCAGTACACTGCTGCTGCGCTGGTATCCGAAAACAAGGTGCTGTCCCATCCCGCCAGTGTCGATTCGATCCCCTCATCCGCCAATACCGAAGATCATGTCAGCATGGGCACCATTGCCTCGCGCCAGGCTGCCGAGATTGCCCGCAACACCGAAAACGTGCTGGCCCTCGAGCTGTTTTCCGCCGCCCAGGCGATTGACTTCCGGCTGGAAGACGGTGGGAAAGGCAAAAAACTGGGCGCCGGTACTGCCCCCGTCTACGAACTGATCCGCAGCAAGGTACCGCATATCTCCAAAGATGTGGTGATGCAGCCGCACATCGAAGCCGTGCGGCAACTGGCTGCCTGCGGCGCCCTGCTGGATGTGATCCGGCCTGTTCTTTACGCATAACGAAGATCCCTCAAGGAGACTGATCCATGACAAAATCATCCCCTCGTGAAATGCACGCCCCGCGCGGGCAGCAACTCACCTGTAAAAACTGGCTGATCGAAGCCCCTTACCGCATGCTGCAAAACAACCTGGACCCGGCAGTGGCTGAATTGCCCGACCAGTTGATTGTGTACGGCGGGCGCGGCAAAGCCGCCCGTAGTTGGGAAGCGCTGGATGCGATTCTGGAATCGCTGCGTAACCTGGAACCAGATGAAACCCTGTTGGTGCAGTCGGGCAAGCCGGTGGCGGTTTTTCGCAGCCATGAAGACGCTCCGCGTGTGCTGATCGCCAATTCCAACCTGGTGCCGCACTGGGCCACCCAGGAGCATTTTGATGAACTGGATGCCAAAGGCCTGATCATGTACGGGCAGATGACCGCCGGTTCGTGGATCTATATTGGCTCGCAGGGTATTCTGCAGGGCACCTTTGAAACGCTGGCATCCGTGGCCGAACAGCGCGGCTGGGGCTCGCTGAAAGGCAAGCTAGTGCTCACATCCGGGCTGGGCGGTATGAGCGGCGCGCAGCCCATGGCCATCACCATGAACGAAGGCGTGGGGCTGATCGTGGAGGTGGATCCCAAACGCGCTCAGCGTCGTCTGGACGTGGGGTATGTAGATCAGGTGGTCACCAACCTCGGCAGCGCGCTGGAGATCATCAACGAGGCATTGGAGAAGAAGGTGCCCATTTCGGTGGGTCTGATCGGCAACTCCGCCGAGGTGTACCCTGAACTGCTGCGGCGCGGCATTGTGCCGGATGTGGTCACCGACCAGACCCCGGCGCATGATGTGCGTATGTACATCCCGCGCGGTTACACCGTCGACCAGGCGGCTGAGCTGCGACTGAAAGACCCGGCCCGCTATGATGAAGAATCGATGAAATCCATGGCTGCCCATGTGGAAGCCATGCTGGAAATGCAGAAACGCGGCGCGGAGGTGTTCGATTACGGCAATAACCTGCGCCAGCGCGCCTTTGATGCCGGCGTGAAGGACGCCTTCAATTACCCCGGTTTCGTCCCGGCCTATATCCGCCCGCTGTTCTGCGACGGGAAAGGCCCCTTCCGCTGGGTGGCGCTTTCCGGCGATCCGGAAGACATCTACCGCACCGATGAAGCCGTGCTGGATCTGTTCCCCGAGGATGCCCATCTGCGCCGCTGGATCACCATGGCGCGTGAACGCGTGCCGTTTGAAGGCCTTCCGGCGCGTATTTGCTGGCTGGGATATGGCGAACGGGCCAAAGCGGGGTTAAAATTCAACGAACTGGTAGCAAAAGGGATTGTGAAAGCCCCCATCGTGATCGGGCGCGATCATCTGGACTGCGGATCGGTAGCCAGCCCCAACCGGGAAACCGAAGGTATGCGCGATGGCACCGACGCGGTCAGCGACTGGGCGCTGCTGAACGCCATGATCAACGCCGTGGGCGGGGCCACCTGGGTCAGCTTCCATCACGGCGGCGGTGTGGGCATTGGATACAGTCAGCACGCCGGACAGGTGATTGTGGCTGACGGCACCGAAGCAGCCGCCCGGAGGCTGGAACGAGTGCTCACCACCGACCCCGGTATGGGCATTGCCCGTCACGCCGACGCGGGATACCCGCAGGCCATCGCGGCCGCCCGCCGGCACGGCATCAAGATCCCCATGCTGCCCGAAGAATAAAGCACGTACCGCTCAAGGACAGGAGAAAACATGCCCGGCAAACTGGTTGAATGCATCACCAATTACTCTGAAGCCCGCCGCCCCGATGTGGTGGCTGAAATTGTGCAGTCGATCGCCTCGGTGAACGGGGTTCAGATCCTCAACACGCAATCCGATATGGATCACAACCGTACCGTGATCACCTTTGTAGGCGATCCGGCTGCGGTGGAAGAAGCCGCTTTTGCATCCATTGCCAAAGCCGCCGAAAAGATCGATCTCAACTTTCACACCGGCGAGCACCCGCGCATCGGGGCCACCGACGTGGTGCCGTTTGTGCCCATCCGCGATATGACCATGCAGGAATGCATTGAGATGGCACGCCGGGTAGGTAAACGTGTGGGCGATGAGCTGCGCATTCCTGTATATCTATACGAAGAAGCGGCTACCTCACCGGAGCGCGTCAACCTTGAAAACATCCGTCGTGGCGAGTATGAAACCCTCAAAGAAGAGATCAAGCTTGAACATCGCCGGCCCGATTATGGCCCGGCCGAGATCGGCCCGGCCGGCGCAACCGTCATCGGCGCCCGCCAGCCCCTGATTGCCTACAACGTGTACCTGAACAGCACCGACGTATCGATCGCGCAGAAGATCGCGCGCGCGGTGCGCTACTCTTCCGGCGGGCTGCGCTTTGTGAAGGGCATGGGCATCCTGGTGGACGGTCTGGCGCAGGTCTCGATGAACCTGACCAACTTCCACAAGACCCCCATCGCGCGCGTGGTGGAGATCATTCGGCGCGAGGCCGCCCGTTACGGAGTGATGATCCACCACAGCGAGCTGGTGGGGATGATCCCGCAAGAAGCGTTGACCGACGCCGCGGTGTGGTATTTACAGCTCGACCAGTTTGAAAAAGACCAGATTCTGGAACAGCAACTGGCTGCCAAAGAAACGGAAACACCCTCTCAGTCAGCCGCGGATACCTTCCAGGACGATCTGGCCAGCGCCAAACCGGCTCCCGGCGGCGGATCGGCGGCGGCTCACACGGCTGCCAACGCGGCCGCGCTGGTAGCTATGGTGACCCGTTTGACCACCGGCAAAAAGAAATATGCCGATGTGCAAGACCGTATGTGGATGATCATGGAACGCGCCGACGCCCTGCGGGCCGAACTCAACACGGCTGTGCAGGAAGACGCCGCCTCGTTTGACGCCCTGATGCAGGCCATGAAGCTGCCCAAAGATAGCGAAATACAGCAGTCGTTGCGGCAGGCAGCCATCGAGAAAGCCACCCTGCACGCGGCCCAGGTGCCGCTGGGGGTATGCGGCAAAGCGGTTGAGGTGATGGAACTAGCCGTGGAGGTGGTTGAGAAAGGCAATCTGAACGCCATTTCCGACGGCGGCAGTGCGGCCGCGCATGCGCAGGCGGCGCTCGTATCCGCCGGGCTGAACGTGCAGATCAATTTGCTGGGCATGCCGGAAAATCCGCAGGCGCAGGCCATGCTGGCTGAACTGCATGATTTGGAAGAGCGTGCAGCAGCACTGCAGGCGCAGATCAAAACCGTTCTGGTTGAGCGCGGCGGTTTTCGTTTATAGAAGAAACCCTTTCGTTCCCCCTTGTTTGCTCCTAAATGGGATCAAATTCGAGGGGAACGAAAGGAAACAATAAACTGAATAACAGCGGGCAGGTTATGTTGGTGATAACGAATCACAGCGCTTCAGGAGACCGTATGGTGCAGCGTTATTCAACCAGTAACCGGCCCGCTTCGATTTTCCACAGCTTTGTTGCCACCGCGGAGATGAAGTAACGATCGTGAACCACGGCCAGGACGGTTCCCTCATAGTTTGACAGCGCCTGCTCGAACATGGTCCGCGAGGGGATGTCCAGGTGGTTGACAGGTTCGTCAAGGATGAGCAGGTTATACCCCTGAGCCACCAGGCACGCCAGCGACAACCGGGCTCGTTCCCCGTACGAAAGCTTCTTCACTGGCGTGAAAACCTCGTCACCTTTGAACAGATACATTGAGAGAAACCAGCGCGCCTCGGTTTCATTGAGCGTGGTGCAGCGGTTGATGGTGGTCAGCGGGGTCAGTTCAGGGTCAAGGTTTTCCTGCTGTTGAGCCATATACCCGGCGCGTACGTTGGCGCCCAGGCGGGCTCGCCCGGCAAGCGGCGGGATCTCTCCCAGCACGGTTTTCAACAGGCTGGTCTTGCCGGCGCCGTTCGGCCCGGTGATCACAACCCGCTCGCCAAAGCGCACGCTTTCGTTGGCCGCGTGGATCAAAACATTATCCCCGTACCCCACGCTCAGATCCTCCAAAACGATTACATCACGTCCGCTCTCCGTCACCGCTCCGAAATCGATTTTCATCTGCCAGCCCATGCGGGGTTTATCCACCCGGTCCTGCGAGAGTAGCTTCCCCAGGCGGGCTTCGATTTGTTTGGCCCTCCCAACCGTGGCCAGAGACCGGTTGGCAAAAAAGCCTTTGGCAAATTTATCACCCGTATCCGCTTTACCGCCCCTGCGAAATTTGGCAATCCCGCGCAGGTGCGCCGCGGTTTCTGAGAGGCGGGCAATTTCATCCTGCTGGTCTTTGTATTCCTGCCAGTTCTTCTCCCACGCCTGTTGCTTTTGATCCAGATAGTCTGAGTAGTTTCCCGGATACGCTCGCAGCGCGTGTTTGACCGGATCCAGTTCGAGGATGCCCGTCGCCACCCGGTCGAGAAAAACACGGTCGTGTGAAACGAACAGCACCCCGCCGCGGAACTGGTTGAGCCAATCTTCCAGCCATTCCAGCATCTCCAGATCCAGATGGTTGGTCGGCTCATCGAGCAGGAGCAGTTGAGGAGAAGCCAGCAGCGCGGTTGCCAGACCCAATCGCGTACGCTGCCCGCCGCTCAGGTGCGATGCGGGCGTTCGGGGGTCGAAATGCCCCATGCCCAACGCGGCCAAAACTGCCGGACCCTGCCCCGCGTTTTCAGAAGCGACAGCAATGCGGTCCAAAAGATCGTCATACTCCGCCTGCAAATCTGCCCGGTTGTGATCAGCGGAAAGCGCTTCGGCGGTCTGCTCCAGACGGCGGGTCAACAGATCCATATCCCCTTCGGCGCGGTTGATGATGGAAGCGATCGTATCACCCGGTGCGGGGTCAAAACCCTGCGCAAGGCTGCCCACACGCAGGTCTGGCGGGGTAAAGCGCACTGTTCCTGAATCCGCGTGTTCCTGTCCGGCGATGATATGCAGCAGGGTCGTTTTACCACAGCCGTTTGGGCCTACCAGACCCAGGTGATCGCCTGTATTCAATAGAAAGCCAACCTGGCTCAGGATAAGGTTTACACCAAAAGATTTTGAAAGATTTGATACTGAAAGCATAAGCAACCTGTAGAAAAACAAAAAACCGGGGGCACATGTGCCCCCGGCTTGAATAGACATCGTCCATATCAAAAAAACCGAGACATGATCCCAGAAAAAAGCAGAAAATTTAAAGGTCGCTCTTATCCATTCTGTACTCCTTAATAGGTAAAAAAATTATATCACAGGAAAGTTTTCCTCAAAATTGTCTGCATTGGGAACGTTTCAGCGCCACTCACCCGGTCCGATTAATGCTCAGGCATGAATAGACCAGTCAATCTCCTGCTGTAATGCCCCTGATTTCCTCAATAAAACCTGAATTCTTCATAAAAATGCAGAATTTTAATCTTCGTGTAAGGTAACAGTCACGTTATTAAGTTATACTTGCGCCGATAGATTGAATGGGGGTAAGTATTTCTCGTGAGGAGAAAGATTTTTTCAATTTTAGCGATCGATCGGGGGAACCATCCCTGAGGCATACAGTTCGACATCAACCTCTCAATTCATTACCAACGAGAGGATAGATGAACATTTCGGGGGGTCATATCACAATGTTGACTGAAAAAACCGTCTCAGAAGTTACCAATATTCCTTTTGAAGATAAACTAACGGAAAGTAAGCAGTGGAAGAAACTGGTGTTAGCCGGTAAGGAAGGCTTTGTCACCAGCGATGATGTTTTAGAGTATTTTCCTCAGGCAGTAGAAAAGCCTGAACAGCTCGAGGTTTTGCTCACCAAACTTGAACGTATGGGAATTGAATTCCTGGATGGGCAGGAACCTGCCGATGGCAAACGAAAACCGGCCGGCTTCAAAGATGTGGATGAACAGGAAGAGGAAGAGGATGAAGAAGAGGTTTCCGGTTCTCGTATGCGTTCCTTTTCAGATGATCTGGTAGACCTGTATTTTCAGGAAGCTGCCAAAACGCCCTTGCTCACCAAAGAGGAAGAGGTCTATCTGGCCAAACAAATAGAGCGGGGCCGTGAAGCCCGCCTTGAAATCACCACCGACAGCCAGATGAGCCTGGAACGCCAACGCATGTTATACCGTGAAATCGAAATGGGTTCGCAGGCTGCCCGGCAGTTGATCGTTTCCAATACCCGGCTGGTGATCAGCGTGGCCAAGCGTTACATCGGTCGCGGCGTGCCGTTTTTGGATTTAATCCAGGAGGGCAATATTGGTCTGATGCGCGCCATCAAAAAATTTGATTACCGGCGCAATTTCAAATTCAGCACCTTTGCCACCTGGTGGATTCGCCAGGCGGTCAGCCGGGCCATCTCCTATCAGGGACGCACCATTCGCATCCCGGTGCACATGGGCGACAAAATCAACCGGTTGTA
>CAZHMZ010000012.1:7197-11736 GCA_964532655.1 uncultured Anaerolineaceae bacterium | reverse complement strand
CTGCATACCAGTTTGATGGAGATCATCAACTCCATTCCGCCCCGCGAGGCGCATTTACTGAAATTGCGCTACGGGCTACTGGATGGAAAAATCTACTCACTCTATGAGGTGGGCCAGCGGATGGGCATTTCAAGAGAGCGCGTCCGCCAGATTGAGTCGCAGGCTTTACGCAGGCTGCGAAAGGCCCATGTGCTTTATAAGTTGAACGACTTTTAAAGGTTGTTACTGGAGCGGCTGAGGGGCCAGGCGCGAAATGGTGTCCTGCACCGGATCCGTCTGGTCGCTCAGCAGCATTCTTCCCAATGTGTCGCCGTATACCGCCATGCGCGGTATCACATCCACATCATCCATCTCAATCGGTTGAGCCAGATTTACCTGAAAACGTCTGAAATCCAAATTTTTAAAGAAATTTTGGACCAAATGCACCTGTTGATCCTGCGCGGATTGACCAAACGCATCCAGCACCGGCGTGAGCCACTGCCAGGCCTGCAGTTTATCTGCGTGATAGAACTGCCGGGGAGCTCGGCCCGTCCCCAGGCTGATCAGCGTGGTCTCCACCGGATCCCAACCCAGGCAGTAATAAGCTTCATAGGCCGCCAGATAGCACGGGTTGGCGTATGAGCCCACCCCGCCATCCACATAGCGTCCGTTGAACGGGGGAAAGTAGGTGGGAACCGTGCAGGATGCCAGCACGGCATCTGCCAGTCGCCAATCCTGATATTGATATTTCCACGGTTTGATAAAACAACTGCATTCTTCCTTGAGATCAAATGCCGTGATCACCAAATCAAAAGCCTGGTCGGGTTTCCAGAAATCCCCCATCACACAATCACCCAGACCTTTATATAGCGCCTGGGCGAGCGGCTCGCTGGGGTAGCGGTAACGCATCAATGGCCACAACCGGCTGCGCAGGCTCTTTTTGAAGATAGCCGGTCCCATTTCAAGATACATCTGGAAGATCTGCTGCGCCGGCAACCCGGCTGCCACCGCCCCGGCGATGATAGAGCCGGTGGATGTGCCCGCTGCCAGTTGGAAGACCTGGTTCAACGGCTGGTTGAGCGTTCGTTCCAGCATCATCAGCGCCCGGGCGACGATCACCCCGCGCATCCCACCCCCGTCGATGGCAATGGACACATTCTTTCGGAAGGGTTTCATATTCCCTCGCAGCGTTAATCGGTTTTTCTGCAAGGGTGAGCAAGAAACGTGCCGGGTGAAATAGAGCCTAAGCCTGGTGGATCATCCCCATGCTGTGATACTCATATCGTTTGGTAAAGCCCTTCTCCAGCGCGCAGTGGATCACATCGGGCTGCCAAGCGTCGGTCACCATCTCAAGGCGCCGCCCCGGAGCCAGTGATTTTGTCCTGGCCGCCACAGACTCGATCAGATACGCAGCAACCGGACTGTGGGCAGGGTCAACCATGACACGGGCGTATTGGGTTCCGCCGGTGCGCGTGCGGTACTGGTAGGTGATGAATCCCACCACTTTACCGGTCTCTTTATGAATCAGGGCTGTCTTTTGCGTTTTTAACCCCATCAGAGTTTCCAATAAGTTCATCAGCCGGTTTCCCTTGAAATCATCGGGGTTGACCGGGTTATATTTACGCACCGCCTCGGGGGTGATGCTGTCGACAAAGCGGTAGTGCGTCTCCCAATCGGAGCCGGGTAAATCCTTCAGTTCATAAGCCGCGTCCTTCTCAGCAGGGCTCACAGTCTGGTCGGCCCCCAGCAGCAGATGAACCGAGCCAGCAAAATGCTCCCAACCCAGCGATTCGTACAGGCGGTAAGCCGGGATATTTCCATCAATCACATCCAGCAGGATGACGCAACTCCCCTGCGAACGCATTTCGGCCAGGGTTGCCTCCACCAGTTTGCGAGCAATCCCTTTGCGGCGGCTATCCGGATGAACGGCTACATCATTGATGTAATAAACAGGGGTTTTACCGCCGCGCTGCTGGTACATGACCGTGCCCACCATACGGCCGTTTTCTTCACACACAAAACCCTGAAACAAATGCCGTAAAGTGCTGGAGAACAACATACCCACCCGCAGCAGCGGCCAGTAGCGTTTGATCGCCTTCACCTGATCGCGCAGCTCTTCGGCTTCACCCGGATCAACGCTCCATTCCGGGTTGTCCGGATACTGGAAAGAAGCCAGCGAAACTTCCACCAGCGGGTCGATATCTTTGGGCAGTTGTAATTTGCGGATTTCCATGTTGTTTCTCCTCGTCTGCGTTTGATCTGGTGCGTTTCTTTTGGCATGCGGCATTTATTATGCAACCCAACCATCATCTTTCATCTTTTCCCGGAGGGGATCATGCCTAAAAAGTTTGGTTTTTTGCGCTTTATTTCCGGTCTTTACAAGGTTATCGGTATCATCCTGATTGTTGTTGGCATTCTGGGGGCTATTGCCGTGTTGCTCTCGGCCATTTTGGGGGGAGCCAGTTTGCAGGAATTGAGTAATAGCATGGATCTCCCGCGAATGGGATTGATGGCTGGCGGCGTCCTGGGCGGAATATTCGGTTCAGCGGTCTTCCTGCTTTCCTTCCTTTTAGCCGGCATCTTCCAGATAGCCATCAGTGAAGCCATCCTGGTGTTCCTGTGTATCGAAGAAAACACCCGCGCCACCGCCAACCTTCTTGCCCGTCAGGATTAATCTTTGCTGTTTGACTGTACCCAGTATCGCCTGATCTCCCGATCAGGCGGTTTGGGGTTCCTCCGTCGTGCTGACCGGGAACAGAAACGCGGTCAATAACATCTGTCCGGCTTCCTCCACCTGCCTGTCTTCATACTCACGGATCAGGGCAGTCAGTTTTTTCGTAAATTCAAGCTGCGTGAGCGGGGGAAGATGCAACCGTTTCTGGGTCAGATAGCTGTCCTGTGTGAGCTTTTCCTCCAGGTTGGAATCGACCACCGCCCTCTGCATTTCATCGAGCGCGGTCTCCTGCATTTCCTGCAAAACCTGCACGCTGTCCGTTTTATACGGATCAAAACGGCCCTCAAACAGGCTGACTGCCGGGGCATAGAAATGCGCCACAGCTTGATAGTATTTTTCCTGCATATGGCCTTTCATAGCCGTTTTTACCACCCGGATCAGCCGGTATTTTTCCAGTTCCAGAATGTGATAATACATGGCGTTGGCCGTTTCGCCCAGCACGTCAGCTACCTGACGGGTGGTACGCGGTTTTTGCAGCAATCCCAGAATTTCTACTCTGCGCGGATCGGAAAGCGCTTTCATGGTCTCCAGATCCCTGATAAAGAATGTGTTTTGCACCAGACCTCCAAAGAAATCAGCCATTTGGCAACTGTCGAAGTACAAATATATTTGAATACATGATAACAGGAAATTAAACAATGTCAAGACGATAATGAAAAATATCAATATTTTCAGGTATGTTATTTTAATATTATTCAATAAATACGCTTATTCTTTAGTTCTTTTATTTTTTCAACCTTCTACCCCGAAAATAGTTTTTTTGATCGCCCAAGCGCCCGCGTTTTTCCGTTTGTTTGCGTCTTTCGATATTTCCGGTAAAATGGAGAAGGAGCGGGTATCATGAAAAAGAAATTCTACATTCTCAGCATCATTTCGTTCATCTTCAGCATTTTTCCATTTTTGAAATCCAAAAACAGAACGGTTACCACCCTGCTGTGGCTGCCCAAATTGCTTTCAGGGGCTTTTTCCCTGTGGCTGGCATTATTTGGTCTGATGGGCACCGTGTACGGGGCCATGCGCCGTGATTTACGCATCCTGTATACCGGCAGTGTGGGTGCAATTCTATCGCTGGCTTACATCCGCCAGGTGACCAAAGGACACAACGGGTTCTCGCAAACCTTTGGCCCCAACTGGCAGGAAAAAATCCCCGCAGAGCAGCGCCCGCGTATGCAGCGCAGCCGCTGGCCTGTGCTGGCGCTGCCGGTGCAGCCCGTTCCTCACCAAAGAGACATCCCTTATGGTACCAGCCCGGCTACCGGTCAGCCGCTTCTGGCCGATCTGTGGGTTCCGCCCAAACATACCGTTCCGAGCGGGGTAGGTGTGATTTACATCCACGGCGGCTCCTGGCAGCTTGGCACCCGCGACCTGGGCACCGGGCCTTTCTTTCAGCGCCTGGCGACGCTTGGACATGTGGTCATGGATATCGACTATACGCTGTTCCCCTACTGCACCATGGTGGATATGGCGCAGGAGGTCAAACAGGCGGTTGGGTGGCTGAAATCACATGCCGATGTGCTGGGGATCAATCCCAAAAAGGTGGTGTTGATTGGCGGGTCCGCCGGGGCGCACCTGGCTTTGCTGACCGCCTATACGCCGGATAACGAGCGGCTGTGCCCGCCCGGTACGCTGGAGACCACCGATTACTCGGTTCGCGGGGTGGTGGCCTATTACCCGCCCACCGATTTTCGTAACCTGCCCGGCGATTACGGCACCCTGCTGGATTTACAGGAACGCAGCCTGTGGAAGAAAGACCTGCAGGCCACCGTGGTGCGCTTTATGAACGATTCGCTGGCGCTTGCATCCTCCATCCGCGGAGACCGCAAACA